>CAMPBI010000043.1 GCA_946637545.1 uncultured Clostridia bacterium
GCGAGTCTTATGAAAGGGAACAAGTTACTATGTACGCAGTTATTGAAACAGGCGGAAAGCAGTACAAGGTTGCCGAGGGCGACGTGCTCTACATCGAAAAGCTCGGTGTTGACGCAGACGCAGAGGTTACTTTTGACAAGGTGCTTGCAGTTAGCAACGACCTTGGCTTCAAGTTCGGCAAGGATGTTGAAAAGGCTTCCGTTAAGGCAAAGGTTCTCAAGAACGGCAAGGGCAAGAAAGTCACTGTTTTCACCTACAAGCCAAAGAAGAACGAAAAGCGCAAGATGGGTCATCGTCAGCCATACACAAAGGTTGAGATTACCGCAATTAACGCATAATGATCAGAGTTAATTTTAACAAAAGCGGCAAACTCATTACGGGTTTTGAGTGCAAGGGGCATTCAATGAGCGCTCCCAGCGGTCAGGACATTGTCTGCGCGGCAGTGTCAAGCGCGTGTCTGATGACGGCAAACACCGTCACCGAGGTATTAAAGCTCGACGCAGACGCGGCGGCAACCGACGGCTACTTAAGACTTCAAATCAAGAGTTCACCGCAGTCGGCGCAGGATATACTTGAGGGGCTTCATCTGCATCTCGCAGAGCTCGAAAAGCAGTATCCTGAAAACATCAAAGTGAAATTTACGGAGGAATAACTATGCTTAAATTAGATATTCAGCTTTTTGCTCATAAAAAAGGTATGGGTTCCACCAAGAACGGCAGAGATTCCGAGTCCAAGCGTCTCGGCGCCAAGAGAGCTGACGGTCAGTTCGTTCTCGCAGGCAACATTCTCTATCGCCAGAGAGGAACACACATCCATCCGGGCAACAATGTTGGCATCGGCAAGGATGACACACTCTTCGCTCTTATCGACGGTACAGTAAGATTTGAGAGAATGGGCAAGGGCAGAAAAAAGGTTTCTGTTTACCCTGTTGAGCAGTAATAAAACAAAACAAAGGCTACTGATTACAGTAGCCTTTTTCTTATGCCTTTAATTAATGAGTTTTTACTTTTTCAAACTCGTCGGTGATTTCTTTTTCCGGTGCAGGTGTAACGAGCGAAACGATTACGTTGAGTGCAAGTCCGAAGATGAACGCCGGCAGGAGTTCGTAAATTGCAAACGCGCCGCCAAGCTTTGCGATGCCGAATTTCCAGATGAAAACCATTGCGCCGCCTGCGAGCATACCTGCAATTGCGCCGTATTTGTTTGAACGTTTCCAGAACAGCGCGAGCAGCATTACAGGACCGAACGCAGCGCCAAAGCCTGCCCATGCAAACGACACGATGCCGAATACAGATGAGTTCGGGTTCCACGCGATAACAACGCCGATAACCGAGATAATAATGAGTGTAACGCGGGCAACAACCATCTGGGCAGTTTCGCTGAGGTTGAGCTTGAACATACCGCCGAGAATATTTTCACTTGCAGCGGAAGATGCGGCGAGGAGCTGGCTGTCAGCGGTTGACATTGTGCTTGCAAGAATACCTGCAAGTATAACGCCTGCAATAAGAGCGGGAACAAATCCGTGAGTAGCAAGCAGGTTTGCAATCTGAACAACGATTGTTTCGCTGTCCTCAAGAGCGCTAAAGCTGTTGTTTTTGTTTGCAACCATACCAAGACCAACAACGCCGATGAACACTGCAACCGCCATTGAAATTACAACCCATACGGTTGCAACGCGGCGTGAAAGCTTGATTTTGTCAGGATTTTCAATTGCCATAAAGCGCAGCAGAATGTGCGGCATACCAAAGTAGCCGAGTCCCCACGCCATTGTTGACAAGATTGTCAGTGCGCTGTGGTCAACAGCCTTGCCTGTTTCGGGGTCGTATGTATTGAACATTCCGAGATAGCCGTCAAGCGATTTTGCATTGTCAACAACTGCACCGATTCCGCCTGCCTGCGAAACGCCGTAAACGAGCACGACAACAAGCGCAATGCTCATAATAATTGACTGAATAAAGTCGGTGGTCGACGCAGCGTTAAAGCCTCCAAGCGAGGTGTAGCCTACAATAATAATTGCAGAAACAACCATCGCAATGTGATAGTCAACACCGAACAGCGTGCCAAACAGCTTGCCGCAAGCTGCGAATCCCGAAGCGGTATAAGGAACAAAGAACACGATAATTACAACAGCGGCAAGCGCCATAAGAATGTTCTTCTCCTCCCTGTATCTGCGCGAGAAGAAGTCGGGAACTGTGATGGCACCGATATTTGCCGAATATTTACGCAGCTTTTTAGCCACAATCAGCCAGTTAAAATATGTGCCAACCGCAAGTCCGATAGCCGTCCAGCCTGCGTCTGCAACACCTGTCAGATATGCAACGCCGGGAAGTCCCATAAGCAGCCAGCTCGACATATCCGATGCCTCTGCGCTCATTGCGGTTACAAGCGGTCCGAGCTTTCGTCCGCCAAGGTAAAAGTCGCCGACATTTTTTGTTCGTCTTGAATAGATTACACCGATTATAACAACGACTGCAAGGTAAACCACAATCGAAATCATAATACCGATTTGTGCCTGTGACATAATGACCCTCCTGTTTTAATATACTAAAGTGTGTCTATAATACCACAAGTGAATAATTATTGCAAATAAAATTTAATTTTTGTATAAAAATACATTTTTTAAGGACGAGCATTACTGCTCGTCCTTCTTTTCGTGATATGACTGTTCTGTGTTGACATTCCAGATGGCAGTTTTGTCGGTGTTGCCGCTTTCGATAGCTTCAACCGCCTCAAACGCAGTTACCATCGAGTGGTCCATATTGTTGTAGCGGTGCTGACCGTTTCTGCCTATGCAGTACAGATTGCCGAAGGTGTTGAGGTACTGAACAAGCTTGTCCATCTCGTCATAAGTGTCAAAGTACGCCGGGTAAGCCTTCTTGACCTTCTCTCTGTGGTGGTCGAGCACGTTTGACCTTGATTCAATAACGCCCATCGAAACAAGCTCGCTCACCGCCTGCTCAAAGCACGCCTCGTCGCTCATATTCCAGAACTCGTCGCCCTCGTTGCAGAAGTATTCAAGCCCTATCCACACCGTGTTTTCGGGGTCCTTCACAAGATACGGCGACCAGTTGTTAAACACCTGTATTCTGCCGAGCTTTACTCCCGTATCCTGAACGTAAATCCAGCAGTCGGGAACAATGTTGCCAAGCGTTTTTATGTCGGTTTCATTCTTGACCTTGAGCTTGTCAACAAGCAGACCCACGGTCACAAAATCGCGGTAAGGTAGACCGTCTGCAATGCGCTGAATGTCGGCGGGAACATCAAATTCCATAGCCTCAACCAAATCCTTGACGGGCATTGTGGACATAATGATGTCCGCGTCGAGTGTGATTTTTTCGCCGTCTTTTTCGTAAGTGACGCTGCAAAGCTTGCCGTTTTTGCCGTCAATGCCGACAGCCTTTGCGTTTTTAATCAGGGTCGCTCCGCCGTTTGTAACATCGTCTGCAACCTTTTCCCAAAGCTGACCGGGACCGTATTTGGGGTAGTTGAACTCCTCAATAAGAGAGGTCTCGTCAGACTTTTTGTCTTTACCAAGCACCTTTGCCGCCGCATTTCGCACAACCTCGGTAACCGAAATTCCCTTTACGCGCTGCCTGCCCCAGCTCGGGTCAATCTGGCTCGGATGTCTGCCCCACAGTTTTTCGGTGTAGCCTTCAAAAAACAGTGAGTACAGCTCTCTGCCAAAGTGATTTATGTACAAATCCTCAAGGCTTTTTTCCTCGCGCTTGTGAAGCAGCGAGCCTGCGTAAGTGAATCCCGACTTAACAGTGCGGACAAAGCCCATATTCTTAAAGGTTTGCGGCTTTAGCGAAATCGGGTAGTCAAAGAATTTGCCAAGGAAGTAGATGCGCGAAATTCTGTTTCGCACAAGGAAAACCTCGTCCTCTTTGTCAGGGTCGGGTCCGCCCTCTGAAAGCACCTTTTCTCTGCCGAGCTTTTTGTCGTCAAACGACGGCTTGCCCTGCACGGGAAGCTTGTCGCGCCACCACTGCATAACGCGCTCATCCTTTGAAAAAAAGCGGTGTCCGCCGATGTCCATACGGTGACCGTTGTACCTTACGGTTTTTGAAATACCGCCGATGTCGCCGCTCTCTTCAAGAATTGTGATGTCGTATTCATTTTTTTCACTTTTGAGCAGTGTGTCCGCAGCGGTAAGCCCTGCAGGCCCTGCACCGATAATAACAACTTTTTTCATAATAAAAATATAATAACATAATAGATATAACTTTTCAACAACAAACTTGAGTCCTGAGTCTGAAAAACGGACGGCATCGCCGTCCGTTTTGATTTAGTATTTTACAGGTGTTGAGTTGAGGTACTTGTTAACCATCAGCGCTACTTTGAATACGATAGCGTCGTCAAATTCGCGCAGGTCAAGACCTGTGAGCTTTTTGATTTTTTCAAGTCTGTACACAAGTGTGTTACGGTGAACAAAAAGCTTACGCGAGGTTTCGGAAACATTGAGGTTATTCTCAAAGAATTTCTGAATTGTGAAGAGCGTTTCCTGGTCGAGCGAGTCGATTGAGCCCTTTTTGAAAATCTCCTTAAGGAACATATCGCAAAGCGTTGTCGGCAGCTGATAGATAAGTCGTGCAATGCCGAGGTTTTCGTAGCTTACGATTGTTCTTTCGGTGTCGAACACCTTGCCGACCTCAAGCGCAACCTGTGCCTCTTTGAACGACGAAGCAAGCTCCTTGATGCCCGTCACGCAAGCGCCGATTCCGACAATTGCGTTGCAGTAAAACTCGGTTGAAAGCGTGTCGCAGATTGACTGTGCAAGCTTTTCGAGGTCCTTGCTCTCAACATTCGGGCGCACCTCTTTGATGAGGGCGATGTCGGTTTCATTAATATTGATGATATAGTCCTTCGACTTGTCGGGGAAGAAGTTCTGAAGCACGTCATAAACAGAAACGTCGGTGTTGTTTGTAACACGGATGAGGAACACAACCCTTGACGCGTCGTTGTTAAAATGCAGCTCCCTTGACTTGATGTAAATATCGCCGGGAAGGATGTTGTCAAGAATAACGTTTTTAACAAAGTTTGAGCGGTCAAACTTTTCGTCATTATTGTTTTTAATCTGCTCAAGTGCAACGGCAATAATGCTTGCGTAGCTTCTGCCGATTTCGTCAGTGCCGTCAACAAAAACTGCGTACTCGGGATGAACGCTGTCGCCGAATGCCTTATAGGTGCAGGAGTCAACACAGATTGGCTGTCCGCTGAAAACGCCTGCGGCAATTACACCCTTGCGTACCTCGCCGATAAGCGGCAATTCGCTGCACGAAATAATTGTTCCGCTTTCGTCAACAACTCCGATAACGCGGTCAGTGGTTTCACGCATCTGATTGATTACACCCTGAAAAAGTCTGTTAGGCATCTGTTTTCCTCCACTCTGTATTAATGATTTTAAAAATTGTTAAATTTTGCACAAAAAAATATCAAATCAATTGTTAATATTATACAATCGATTTGATAAATTTGCAACCTTTTTCACAAAAAAAGTTTTAAAAAATTGTAATATTTGCATAAACTCGCCAAAAAACACAATATGTTGTGCGAATTTCGACACTTTTGTGATTATGTTGATATGCAGTTATTTGCACAATTCCCCGACCTCGCTGTCGGTCAGATACCTGCACTCGCCTTCACTCAAATTTTCGTCAAGAAAAACGCCGCCCATCTTGATTCGGCGAAGTGCCGTGACGGTCAGTCCGTGCTTTTTGAACATACGCTTTATCTGATGATAAATTCCCTGACTGATTTCAACGCGCGCCGTACTGCCGTTCATTACGGTCAGCTTTGCGGGCAGCAGCCTTTCCTCGCCAAGAGTCATTCCTTGCTCAAAGTCGCTTATTATTTCATCAGTAACGGGCTTGTCCAGCGTTACAATATATGTTTTTACAATATGACTTTTCGGCGAGAGTATGCGGTGCGCAAGCTCGCCGTCGTCTGTTATCAGCACAAAACCCGTCGTGTCCTTGTCAAGCCTGCCCGCAGGGAAAAGTCCCTTGCGCCTCATATCGTCGGGCAAAAGGTCAATCACCGTTTTGCAGTCTTTGTCGTCGGTTGAGCACACAGTGCCCTGCGGCTTGTTCATCATAATGTAAACATATTCGCGTGTATCAAGCGGACTGCCGTTTGCAAAAACGGAGTCGCTGTCACCGCACTTGAAGTCGCACGACAAAACGGCAGTGCCGTTAACCGAAACACTGCCTGCCTTAATCAGCGCTTTTGCCTGCGAGCGCGTGATATTCAGCTTGTCAGAAACGAGCTTGTCAAGTCGCGTCATTGTTTGTAAGTCCTGTTAAAAAGCCGTCCTTTGCCGACGGGTCGCACAAATCTGCGCCGATAAGCGTGCCGTCGCACACAAGCAGATTTGCCGTCACATTTTTGTTGTTTTTGTAATTTGTGATGCTGTAAGTGTAAATCACAGCCGATTTGCCCTTGTAAGGCTCAAGGTCAAAGCCCTGCTCCTTTTGAACGGCGTTATAGTTTTCGTAAACCTGATTGAACTGCATCGGGATAGTGATGTCTTTTTCTTCGACGCCGTCAAACTCCCACCCGAGCGATTTCAGATAAGCGGCGCGCTCCTCCTCGGTGGCGCAGCTTACGGGTACCGCCGATGTCTGCTGCGACTTGCCGCCGTGGTTTGACACAAAGGTCAGCACAATCACCAAAACACCGACAAGCGCAAGAATCGCGCCGAAAATAGTTTTTGGCTTTGCCTTAAAAGTTATTACCTGCATAATATCACCTGCATAATATTATGCAGGTGAGTTATGAATTATGAATTATAAATTCGGGGCGGGCGATGTCCGCCCCCCTTTTGTGTTATCCTGCAACTAACGCCTGCAAAACCTGATTTGCCACCGGTCCTGCGGTCTGGCTGCCAGAGTTGCCGTTTTCAATAACAACAACAAACGCGTACGGGCGGCTTTCGTCGTCCATAAAGCCCGTAAACCACGCGATGTTGTGGCTGTCATACGAGTCAATCTGCGCCGTGCCGCTCTTTGCACAAAGGTTCAGCCCGGGATAACTGCCGTCGCCGTACTGTTTTTCAACATTGTAGCGCATCATATTTTTCATCTTTGCAGCGGTGTTTGCGTCAATCATCTCAACCTTGTTGGTCGGCAGAGTGATGTTGAGCGCCTTGCCCGCCTGGTTTGCAAAATCGTCAACGATGTTGAACGAAACAGCCGTGCCGCCGTTTGCAATAGCGCTGACAATCCGCAGCATAGTAATGGGCGCAAGACGTGTTTCGCCCTGACCTATACCCGTCCAGCCGAGCAGGTCGTCGGCTGCGTTATTCAGCTTGAATTTGCCTTCAAACGATTCAATTTCGCCGCTTATCTTAACTGCCGAGCCGATACCGAGCTCCTTTGCAGTCGCAGTCAGTTTGTCCTCGCCGAGCTCAATTGCAAGCTGGGCAAAAACGGAGTTGCAGCTTTTTGCGAGCGCGTCGTTAAAATTAATTGAAGAGCCGTGGTTGGCGTTACACTCAATTTCAACACCCTTTTTCGGCGTAAAACCGCCGTTGCAAACCCATGTTCTGTTATAAATATCGGGGATATTTTCAATCGCGCAAATCGCGGTTACAAGCTTGAAGGTCGAGCCGGGGACATACTGCGCCGAAAGCAGACGGTTGATGTAAACGCCTTCGTAGTAGTCGTTGTTTTCCATATTTGCCGGAACGTCCTCAACATCGTATGACGGCGACGAAACGGAGCAAACAATTTCGCCCGTTTTGTAATTGACGATTCCGATAGTGCCTTTTCTGCCGCCCAGTGCATTGTATGCAGTGTTGCAAAGTTCGCTGTCGATAGTCAGCTTCATATCGTTGCCCCTGCCGTAGCGCTCAATGTTGTAAACGCCAAACATCAGGTTATATCCGGTGAGCTTTGAATCAAAGGTGCTTTGCACGCCGGTTGAAATAAAGTTTTTCGGGTCGCCGACAGTGTGAAGAGTCGACTTTCTTGTGGTAGCGTTTTCGGAGTAGACGCGCTTGCCCTTTACCGTTTCGGCAAGCACCCTGTCCTTTGAGTCGTAAATCGTACCTGCGCCGATGAGCTCGCCGTTATGGTACAGGTGCTGGTTGTAGTTTTTCATCGCCCACTCGGAGCCGTGCGATACGAACGACACGGCAAGAAATACAATTCCTGCAACAAACAGGGCGGAAAGAATCCAGAGGAAAATTCCTCGCTTTGCAATCATTTTCATTACTTATCAGCACCTCCCTTGCGTCTGCCCGACAGGTAGTTGTAAGTGCGCACATCCGATGCCTTGATGAAGGCGAGAATTGCCCAGCAGCTCATCATTGACGAACCGCCAAGGCTCACAAACGGAATTGTTACGCCCGTAAGCGGCAGGATGTCCGTAATGCCGAAAATATTGAGCGAGCACTGGAACAAAAGCATTCCCGCGCTTGCAACAGCGGCAATTGCGTATGCGCTTGAGCGTGCGGCGATTGAATTAACAAGCGCCGAAATTGCAATTGCCACGAACGAGAGCACGAGCATAATACCGAAAATAAAGCCCCACTCCTCGCAGATAACGCCGAAAATACTGTCAGACACGGGAGCAAACACATAGCGCACGTAGCCGTTGCCTATTCCGACTCCAAACAGTCCGCCGCTTGCGATTCCCACAAGCACGCGCGTTTGCTGCATACCCTGGTCGTAGGGGAATTCCCACACGTGACGGTAAACGGCAAAGCGCCTCATTACATACGATTTGTACTTGAGCACGATTGTGCCGCCCATAACTGCCGACGCGATTGCAAGACCGATTGTCTTGATGTCGCCCGAATTCATAAACGCGATTATGAGGAAGGTTACAAAGAATATCAGCGCCGTGCCGAAATCCTTGATGATAATAAGTGAGCCTACGCACATCAGCGAGTAGATGATGTAAGCAATAATATTTTTTGACGTCTGGATTTTTTCAAGCGTTGCAGCGCCGACAAAAATAAACGCGATTTTTACGAATTCCGACGGCTGAAAGGTTACACCGCCTATTGTAATCCAGTTTCGCGCGCCGTTTGTAACACGCGCAATTGCAAGGTTGACTATCAGAAGAAGTATTGAAAGCCCTGCAATGTACCAGCGTATTTTCATACAAAAATCAACATGCCCCATAAGGAACACTATGAAAATGAACGCAAATATTCCTGCAAGCACCATAAAGTACTGCTTGAACGCCGATTCGGGATAAACGCTGCCGATTGTCACAAGTCCGACGCCCGACAGGAAAAACGCAATCAGCTCGAGTTCAAAATTTCTGCGATGGAACACGGTGTAAAAGAACAGCAGATACACCCATTCCGTCACAACAAGGCAAAGCAGCGCAAGCATTGCCTTCATTTCAAATTTTTCGCCGCAGCCTGCGGCAATGTAGCCTGTTATAACCTGAAAGACCGAAAGCACAAAAAGCACGAGAAAATTGTTTACAGGCTTTATTTTAGGCTGACGCTTTGTTTTTGAAGCCATAATTTCCCCCTTACCTTTCGTAGAAAATGAACACCTTGTCGCCGAAGGTGAGCATATCCTCGTCAAAAATCAACTGCGGCTGATTGATGTATCTGCCGTTGAGCTTTGTGCCGTTGTGGCTGTCAAGGTCGCTCATAGCCCAGCCCCGCGAGGTGCGGTGGATTCGCGCGTGGTGAGCGCTTACAGCCTGTGACATAATCTGAATATCGCAGTCGTTTCCTCTGCCTATCAGCACGTCCTCGCTTTTAAGATAAACGGGGCGCTTTGTTTTTATATCAACAAGCACGCCGTACGCAACGGTTGCAGGCGCCTTGGACACTGCGGAGCGCATCTGCTTTTTGCTCTTTGCCGACAGCGCCTCATCGCATTCGAACTTGAGCTCAACCGAGCCGACAGAAATTATATCACCGTTTTCAATAACGGAGCTGCCGTCAATTTTTTCGCCGTTCACCATCACTCCCGAGGTGCGCTCGGAGGTGTCGGTAATCATCCAGTCGTGGCGCTTTTTTGCAATAACCGCGTGAAAACGGGCAACAGCGGGATACGGCAGCACAATGTCGTTTGACTTGCTTTTGCCGATTGATGTTTCCCAGTGGTCAATGTCGGTTATTGTGCCGTCATTTTGGTCAACAAGCCGTGCAAGGCGGTGCAGCCGAGGTCTGTTTCTGAACAGCGACACTATGCAGGTCAGCAGTATAAACGCTGCCACTACCGGCGCTATATACCTCATTACAGATATGATAAAAACCATAGTCACATCTCCATTTTGAATTTCTGCTATTATAGTAATATTTATAATAAAAAAAGTCAAGAGTATTGAATTTAGTTAAGATATTCATTATAATTACAATTATCAGGCAGCAAGCTTAATCTGTAACACGGAGGAAACAATATGTCAGTTACAAAAGCGCCGTTCGGAAAGCTGAACGGAGAGGAAATCTTTTTATACACAATCACAAACAAATCGGGCGCTTCAGTGTCGCTTATGACGCTCGGCGCGGGCGTTCATTCGCTCTTCGTGCCCGACAAAAACGGCAACCTTGATGACGTTGTGCTCGGCTTTGACAATGTTGAGGACTATGTAAATCCCGACTACGGCTATCAGGGACTTTCTGTCGGCAGATGGGCAAACCGCATCCGCGACGGCAAGTTCACCTTTGAGGGCAAAGAGTACACAGCGCCGCAGAATCAGGGCACCTGGACCCTGCACGGCGGCGGACGGTTCAGCTTTACACCGTGGAGCGTGGATGAAACGGGCGACAGCTTTGTTGTGTTCAGCCGCTTTTCGCCCGACGGCGAGGACGGCTTCCCGGGAAACGCTACGTTCAAGGTAAAGTACACCTTTACAGACGACTGCACGCTGCGCATTGATTACAGCGTTCTGTCAGACAAAAACACCGTTGCGAATCCGACAAATCACACATACTTTAACCTTTCGGGCGTTGATAGCGAAACAGTTGAAAACCACTTCCTTATGATTAACGCCGACTATTTTACCGAAACTGATGAGTCGCAGCTTGCAACGGGCGAGCTCGGCGAGGTAAAGGGCACGATGATGGATTTTACAGCGCTGCACAAAATCGGCGACAGAATTAACGAGCCGTTCAGAGCATGCATAGGCGATGTCGGCTACGACAACAACTACTGCCTTCGCAGCAAAAACGGCAAATTTGAACTTGCCGCAGTGCTCGAGCACCGCGAAAGCGGCAGAAAGCTGGAGGTTTACACCGATTTGCCGGGTATTCAGCTTTACTGCGGCGGCTGGTTAAGTCGCGATTATACCGTGGGCAAGGGCACAAGCCTTGTTACATATCGCCGAGGCGTTGCGCTTGAAACGCAGTTTTATCCCGACGCGCTTAACATCGCCGATTTTCCGCTTTGGACAGTAAAGGCGAATGAGGAATTTAAAACAACTACGGAATTCAGATTTTCAGTAAAATAATTAAACCCTCTCATCAGGGTGAAGGACTGCCGCAGGCGGAAGGATGAGGCAAAAATGCAATCTAATCACATATCACTAAAAAACATTAAAATAAATGACCCGTTCTGGAACAACGTCTGTGAGCTTGTGCGGCGCGAGGTTATTCCGTATCAGTACGAGGCGCTGCACGACAGAGTTGAAGGCGCTGAAAAAAGCTACTGCATTGAAAATTTTGTAAAGGCGGGCAGAGTAGTTAAGGCGCTCAAAAACGGCGAAAGTGTCCCCGTTTACCCTGTTGACAAGTGGCAGTACACCGACGAAAACTGTGACGAAAATGCTTTTCACGGCTGGGTTTTTCAGGACAGCGACGCGTACAAGTGGCTCGAGGCTGTCGGCTACAGCCTGATTAATCACCCTGACGCCGAGCTTGAAAAAAAGGCAAAAGAGGTTGTCGCCGTTATCTGCGACGCGCAGCTTGAAAACGGTTATCTCGATACGCTTTACATTATTAATGACCGCAGCAAGGTTTTCACGAATCTGCGCGATTTTCACGAGCTGTACTGTTTCGGACATCTTGCCGAGTCGGCAGTAAGTTTTTACAACGCGACGGGCGACAGACGACTGCTCGATGCGGCGTGCCGCTTTGCCGACCTGATTTGCGATACCTTCGGCAAGGACAAAAAACGAGGCTATGGCGGACACGAAATTGCCGAAATGGCGCTTGTCAGACTGTACGAGCAAACGGGAGAGCAACGCTATCTTGACACTGCCGAATTCCTTGTGAACGAGCGCGGCAGGCGTCCGTACTATTTTGACGCCGAGCACGGCGTAAATTCAAAGGGCGAAGCGTATCATTACAACCAGGCGCACCGCCCCGTCATAAAGCAGGACGAGGCAGTTGGTCACGCTGTTCGCGGCGTGTACCTTTACAGCGGTATGGCGGATATTGCAAAATACAAAAACGACGCAGAAATTTATACCGCGTGTAAAAACATCTGGAGCAATATTGTAAATAAGAAACTGTATATTACAGGCGGTATAGGCGCAACGGTGGACGGCGAGGCTTTTTCGTTTAATTACGATTTGCCAAACGACCTTGCGTACAGCGAAACCTGCGCATCAATCGGACTGATTTTCTTTGCACGGCGAATGGCAGAGCTGAACGCCGTTTCGGACTACGGCGATGTTGCCGAGCGTGCGCTTTACAACACCGTGCTTGCGGGTATGAGCGAGGACGGCAAGCGGTTTTTCTATGTAAATCCGCTTGAGGTCAACCCCGAGGCGTCGCACAAGGACAGCCGCAAGCGACACATAAAACCCGTTCGTCAAAAGTGGTTTGCCTGCGCGTGCTGTCCGCCAAATCTTGCGCGGCTTATTTCATCAGTCGGCGAGTACGCTTTCAGCGAAAACGAAAGCACGTTTTTTGTTCATCAGTACATCGGCGCTGCCGTTCAGTCGCGCTTTGGCAGAATTGATATTGCTTCGGACTATACGCAAAGCGGCAAGGTGAAAATCACGGCAAAAGCCCCTGTAAATCTTGCTCTGCGGATTCCGTCGTGGTGCAGCGATTACAGCATTTCCGCGCCGTTTACGGCAAAGGACGGCTACGCGTATCTTGACGGCGTGACAGATGTTGAAATCAGCTTTGACTGCAAGCCAAAGCTTGTAAGGTGTTCAAATCGCGTTCGCGCAAATATCGGCAAAGCAGCGGTTACAAAGGGCGCTTTTGTTTACTGCGCCGAAAGCGTTGACAACGGCGAAAATCTGCAGATGCTTACACTCGACAAAAATACTGCCTTTGAGCAGGACGGCGAATTCCTGCTTGCAGACGGTTGGCGTGAGGAGGCGCAAAACGCGCTTTACTCTGATTTTACCGAAACGCCAAAAACACCCTGCAAAATAAAACTGCACCCCTATTACCGCTGGGGCAACAGGGGCGAAAACGAAATGACAGTCTATCTTCCTGTCAACTAATCTTCATATCACTAAACAGGCTGGATACTGGCATCTGGAAACTGAATAAAAAATAGGGCTCACCGAGC
>CAMPBI010000044.1 GCA_946637545.1 uncultured Clostridia bacterium
TTTTATGGCATTCACGGGCGTACTGCCTTGTCTGAATACAGGTTGCAAGTGATTCGCAGTTTATTTTTTGCTGTCGATTATGTCGTATCCGAGGTGCAGCAGGTCTTTTACCTGGTCGTCAGGCGCACTGCCGTCGAGCAAAACGGTTATCCACGACTTTTTGCTCATATGATACGCCGGCAGATAGCCCCTGTTGTGCACGAGCGAGCCGACAAGAATCGGGTCGCACTTTATCACTATTATGTCAATTTTGCCGTCGCCGTCAAGCCCGAGCTTGCTTTTTTCAATATCCATAATAATTGCAAACCACTTTTTGTTTTTGCTGTTGCGAAAAACAAAGTAGTTCGGAAAATTTGCCCAAAGCTGTTCGCCGACAGTTCCAAATTCGTTTTCAATAAAACTGATGATGCTGTTTCTGTCCATATTATTTTCTGATGAATCTTTCATCGTCGGGATTATCTGCGCCGATATAGCGCTCTGCCTTCATATGAAGGTCATACTTTTCACGAAGCGCTGCGAGCTCTGCCATCATAGGCGATGCATGATGAACGTCGAGCGCCTC
This sequence comes from uncultured Clostridia bacterium, assembly GCA_946637545.1. Classification (GTDB taxonomy): domain Bacteria; phylum Bacillota; class Clostridia; order Oscillospirales; family Acutalibacteraceae; genus Eubacterium_R. Next base: position 563 of record CAMPBI010000044.1, read on the forward strand.
CTGGCTTTCCCAGCTGTCAATCAGCAGCACGGTTTCGCTGTCGTTCATCGGTATAAAATAATCATAGCGTAGATTGCCTTTTTCTGCTCTGATTTCAGCAGCGATTCCGCTTTCCTCCATTTCTTTTGCAAAAGCAGCAGCACTGCCGTTTTTGCCTGTGTAGTAAAGATTAACAGTAATGCTCATATTTTTCACCTCGCAGATATTGTATCATATATTCCGCAAGAATCAAAGCTTTTTAACTATATGATTATTTTAGATGTGTCAGGATTCACTAAAAAATGAAGGAGTTGACACCATGAATGTCAACTCCTTTTGTTTGCAAGTAATCAAATAAAATTCATATTAACCAGCTGCTCTGCCTGACGCTGTGCGCGGCGCTGATTCTTTGTTGTAAGATTCATAAACTTTGTAATGTCGTCAAGGCTGTAACCGTTGTCAAGCAGTTCAGCGCGGCACAAAAAGTAAAGCGAAATATTGCTTGAAATCCAGTTAAGCTTGTTTGTTTCAAAGGTGTGGCGCGCAAGTCTGAGCGCTTTTTCGCGGTTGTCGTAAAGCATCAGCTCAATGTCGCCGATAGTTTTTTTGCCCAGAAAGGTGAGCTGCTCAATGTAGCTTTCGGGACTGAACGTCCTGCGCTTTGCTCCGCTCATCTTAATCAGCTCGTTTGTAAACGACTTGATGTTTTCATTGTTTTCAAGGTACTGCCGCAGTGTTACAAGGTCGATTAATACCTCGCCAAGCTTTCCTTGCTGCAGAAGCTGCTCAACCTCTTCGCCGTACTTGCGTATGTCGTTTCTTATGTTGATAAACTGGTCGTCGGCGATTTCAAGCAGACCTGCCACGCGCGACATCTCGCGAGTGATGTTTTTCGGCACGCCGAATTCGCTTTTGTAACCGAGGTCATGGCTTATTTCCGCCCATGTGTGCTGAAGCGTTGAACGAATCTGTATTTCAAATTTTTTGTTTTTCATATCGTCGGGATATTTTGAATCAGCGTGAAGCTTGCAAATATAATGCAGCGACAGATATCCAAACGCCTCCGGCGAAAGCTGATTGCGCTTGTTTACGGAGTTAGCCCAGTCAATGTCAAAAAGACTTTCGATTATTGCTGCAACCTTTTCAACATCATCCGAGAAAAAGCATATTACTCTTGCTCCGAGTATATCTGTAATATCATCAAGCGATTTGTATTTTTCACCCTTGAGCTCGAGCTTACCCTCAAGGCTTTGTTCCTCTTTGACTCTGTGTTCAATCGCCATAATGTCAATATCAGCCTGCTTCAGTTTGTTCTTCAGCACGCCGCTGACTATATTTCCAAGTTTAATATAAGCGTCCTTTTTTTCAAGATATTCATTGATAATCGCTTTGTTTTTTAAACTCATCTTATCACATCCGTATTATATATTTTATATGCCGGTGCAGTAAAAAATATGACTTTAACGCGGCTGTCGTGCCGCAGTTTTCCGATATTACACATTATAGCACTTTTTGTCGGAATATGGTATATGTTTTTTTAAATTATTTTTCTTTACTTTACTATCTGTTGTTGGTATAATAAAGGCGAACAGAATTGTGGAGGTGAAAATATGAATAAATATGTTTGCAATATCTGCGGATATGAGTATGACCCCGAGGTCGGCGCTCCCGAACTCGGCATTGCTCCGGGCACTCCTTTTGAGGATCTTCCCGAGGATTTTGCCTGCCCGCTTTGCGGAGTTGGCAAGGATAACTTTTCAATAGCAGGTTAATTCTGTGTGCTCTTGCGTTTGCAGGAGCACTTTTTAATAGGAGAAAACTATGTATACTGCAAATAAAAACAGGTACGAAAACGCGCATTTTAATTATCTTCCAAACGGTCTCGCTCTGCCTGAAATTTCGGTAGGACTTTGGCAAAACTTTGGTTGCAATGCGGATTATGACGAAATCAGAGATATTATTCTTACAGCCTTTGATATGGGCGTTACCCACTTTGACCTTGCAAACAACTACGGTCCCGAGCCGGGTGACGCGGAACGCAACTTCGGCAAAATTTTTGCCTCCGACCTCAAGCCGTATCGCGACGAGCTGATTATCTCCACCAAAGCGGGATACGAAATGTGGGACGGTCCTTACGGCGGCAGGGGAGGCACGCGCAAATATCTTATGGCGTCGCTCGACCAGTCGCTATCGCGTATGGGACTTGATTATGTCGATATTTTCTATCACCACTGTATGACGCCCGAAACACCTCTTGCTGAAACGGCTCTCGCTCTGTCTGATATTATTCGTCAGGGCAAGGCGCTTTATGCGGGAATCAGCAATTATGACGGCAAAACAATGCACCGTATGCATCACAGATGCGAGGATTACAATGTGCCGTTTATTATTAACCAGAACCGTTATTCCATACTTGACAGAGCAGTCGAGCAAAACGGACTCAAGGAGCAGTGCGAAAAAAAGGACAAGGGACTCATTGCCTTTTCGCCGCTTGCACAGGGCAGACTTTCAAGCAAATTCAAAAACGGTATTCCAAAGGACTCGCGCCTTTACGGCAGAGAGGATTACTGCAAGCAAATCGGTCTTGATGCGCATCAGCTTGAGCAGATTAAAAAGCTTTGCGAATTTGCCGAAAAACGCGGCGAAACGCTGTCGCAGCTTGCAATTCAGTGGCTGCTTGCAAACGGCGTGACCTCTGTTCTTATCGGCGTACGCACAAAAAATCAGCTTCTTGAAAATCTCGCTGCGCTCGAAAAGCCTGACCTCACCGATGATGAATTGAAGATAATTGACGACATCTGCAAGTGATTTTTTTGTGAATTATCACAATTGACAAATGTTGTCGAAAAAGCCATAATATTAATGTAATTCGTTTGTGTTCCATTTTGGCGGAGGTTTTGTTGTGAGCGATAACGAAAGATATTCAATGGCACTGGATTATGCAACCCGAAAGCACGAGGGTCAGTTCCGTATCGGCGGCAAGGAGTATATAACTCATCCCGTTGCAGTTGCGGAAATTGTCCGCAAGCAGGGCTATAATGTCGATTATCAGATTGCGGCACTGTTTCACGATTTGCTCGAGGATACCGACGCCACCGAGCACGACCTTCTTGCTCACGGCGGCACGCCTCAAATTGTTGAGGCTGTCAAAACGCTTACAAAAAACAGCGGTTACGTTATGCACGAGTATGTAAGCGCAATCAAGCGCAACGAAATGGCGTTTGTTGTCAAGTGTGCCGACAGGCTGCACAATCTTCGCTGTGCACATTGCACAAGCGACGATTTTAAGCGCCATTACATTAAGGAAACAAAAGAATGGTATATTGATTTTTCAGACGAAATAAAAGAGGCTGTTCACAGCCTCTCGCAAAAAGTTAACGGATAGTCAAAACGGAGTTGCAGCGCAACTCCGTTTTGTTATTTGTTGAATCTGTAGCCGCGTCCCCAAACGGTGTTTATGTATTCAAAATTTTTGTCCACTGCAAAAATTTTGTCGCGGATTCGGTTTACATGCACGGTGACAGTCGAGGTTTCGCCCATTGAATCGTATTTCCATATTTTTTCAAAAAGCTCATCCTTGCTGAAAATTCTGTCGGGATTCTCTGCAAGGCAGGTGATGAGGTCAAATTCCTTGTTTGTAAAAACAATTTCCTCGCCGTTTACAAAAACCCTGCGCGCGTCAATATCAATAGTCAGCGAGTCAATCTCGATTGTGCGGCCGGCTTCATTTTTGAGCGACGTCAGCCTCTCGTATCTTTTTATATGAGCGATTACACGAGCCGTGAGCTCGGACGGGCTGAAAGGTTTTACAATATAATCGTCAGCACCAAGTCCAAGCCCTTTTATTTTGTCAAAATCATCCTTTTTCGCGCTCACAAGCAGAATCGGAATGTTGCTGATTTGGCGAACGCGCTTGCATATTTCCATTCCGCTCACACCGGGGAGCATAATGTCGAGCATAATCAAATCATATTTTTTTGAAAGTGCCAGTTCAAGTCCTTTGGTGCCGTCGCCTGCGGATTCAACGGTAAAGCCGTTAGCCTCAAGATAGTCCGTTTCAAGACGGAGTATGCTCTCGTCGTCCTCTACAATCAGAATTTTTTTATTTTCCATTTGTTTCCTCCGTTCTGGGTAGTGAAATCAGTATTGTAAGTCCTTTGCCTTCCTTGCCCGTTGCCCAAATTTTGCCGCCGTGCAGCTCAACAATCTGCCGTGCGACAGATAGTCCTATTCCGGAGCCTTCGCTCGTTTTTGTTCTCGCAGGGTCGGCGCGGTAAAAGCTTTCAAAAATCTTGGACAGGTTTTCGTCCTCAATACCTATTCCGTTGTCGGCAAGGGTGATGATTACAGACTTTTGATAAGTTTGCGCAGCAAATTCAATTTTGCCCTTTTCATCCTTTTTGGCATATTTTACCGAGTTTGAAATAATATTGCGAATAACTCTCTGGAATCTGTCCGTATCAATCATTACGGTAAAATCGCCGTCACAGTTGTTTGTGTATTCAAAATCGAAATCAAGCTCGTGCAGCTCCGTTCTTAATTCCTCTGCACAGTCGTCAAGAAAATCATTAATGTTAATCGGCTTGCAGTCCAGCTCGATATTTCCGAGCTCAAGCCTCGACACCGTCAAAAGCTCGTCAAGCAGACGCTCCATATTGAGCGTTGAGGTGTAAATCGTTTTAAGATAAAGCTGCTGCTTTTCGGGTGTGTTGGCAATTCCGTCCATCAGTCCTTCAACATATCCTTTTACCGATGTCAGCGGAGTGCGCAAATCGTGTGCAACGCCTGCAATCATTTCCTTTCGCGACTGCTCAATAGTGTGCTGCCTTTCTGTCAGCTGCTTGAGCTGGTCGGTCATATGGTTAAACGATTTTACTGTCACTCCGATTTCATTTGTGGAATCATAGTCGATAACATAATCAAGATTGCCGTTTGCTATCTCGTTTGCGCCGTACGACAGCTCCTTGAGCGGCTTACTGATGGTCTTTGACATAATGAACGACACCGCGATTATCGAAATAATAAACATCGCGGCAATCAGCAGAATAATCAGACCTGCCCGTGAAAACAGTAGATTCTGAAAGTCAGGAGAACTGAGATAAAGTGCGATTTTTGTCTGGAACAACGACGAAAACGCAACCAGAATCATCAGCGGCACCAGAATTCCCACAATGGCAGAAATTGTGATTCGCGTTCCGATTTTAAGATTTTTGGAACTTCTTTTTTTCTTTTTCATATCAACGCTCCGCAAATTAGTGTAATTATATTATATATTTTAATTCCGTAATTGTAAATAGAATAAACTAGACAAAAATAATAATATCTGCTATAATCAAACTGAATTATTCTACATCAAAGGAGGCGAGGTCTTGAAAAATAAAAAGCTTATTGCGCTGATACTCTCGTTTGCGCTTGCTATGTCAAGCCTTGCTTTCAGTGTGATTAACGCATTTGCCGAAACTGTAACGCTCACCGACGCAATGTTCGGTATCGAAATTGTAAAAAGCACAAGCGGCTATGACGATAACGTGTGGTATGTTTACACGCCAAGTCAGTCGGGAGTATATACTCTTTACGGACTCAGCTCAAATATTTTCAGTACAGAGGCGTATCTTTTTGAAAAAACCGAGGATGAAAACGGCAAAAAGCTGTACACACAGCTTGCGTATTCAAACAGTAACCCGAATTATGCAAATTATGAAGGCTCTGCAAAACGCCAGTTCTGCCTGCAGTACCACCTTGTAAAGGGCGAAACATATTACTATGCAGCAGGCTGGAACGACCCCAATCAAGGCAACAGGACGCTTGCGGTTGCTTTTATCAACGAATCAACCGATTCGGCAGAACTAGTTAAAATTACACCCTCGTGCGACGCAGAACTCACCTGGTACACGGACGGCAGCTGGGAAACAGACGACTCGGGAAATGCATACTATCTTTATAACATTTCAAAGATTATGCAGAATATGGTAGTTACTCTTGAATTCGACGACGGCACCACAATAACCTCGCAAAAGGGCAGCACCGACGCGGGAGGCTATCCGATTTCTTACACCCACAAGCAGCAGAGCGTTCACTGGTACAACAGCGAAAATGAAAATTATACCGCCAACACGCTCACGGTATCAGTAATGGGCAAGAGCGCGGACTACGAGGTGGTTATAAATCAGAGCGCACTGCTGACCTACTCGGGCAAGGTGGTTGATTCGTATGACAACGCACCCGTTTCAAATGCAAAAATTGTTATCGGCAGCAATACAGTTGCCACAACAAAGTCGGACGGAACCTTCCAGTTTTCGTACTCCCCGGGCAAGTATACTGCAAATGTTACGGGCAGCGGTATTGTCAAAAGGGAATACACCGTAAATATTGATGCCGTTAATGTTTCAGGCAATAATCACACGGACGAGCCTGTTGAGGTAGTAACGGGCGATTATATCGACGACGATATTATCAACGGCAGGGATTATGCCTATATCAAAACAAATTTGACAGGCGATGACCTCACCGACGCAAAGGCAAGGTTCACCAAAAATGTCGGCTTTGTCAAGTCGGATTACGAAAAACTGATTTTGTAACGGAGATTTTATATGAAGATTAAAAGCGGATTTGCAAAGCGTAATATAGCAGGCGCAAATATTGTTGTTCCCGTCGGTAAAAATGCTGTCGAGTTCAACGCGATGATTACACTCAACGAAACGGGCTCGTTTTTGTGGGACGCGTTTCAAAAGGATATTACCGTTGACGACGCTGTCAAGCTTATTACCGACGAGTACGATGTTGCCCCCGACAGGGCAAGGGCAGATATTGAAAAGTTTGTAAAACTTCTCAAGGATAACAATTTGTTTGAATAAATAAAAGGAAGATTGTGAAAACAATCTTCCTTTTTGCTATTGACAAACGCTATTTTATTGTGTACAATTAAATTGCTTGAATTAGCACATAGGAGAATAAATAAAATGGCAGATAAATACAACGCATTAAAACTTGAAAATCAACTTTGCTTTCCGCTTTACGCCTGCTCAAAAGAGGTGGTAAAGCGCTACAAGCCGTTTCTTGACGAGCTTGATTTGACTTACACACAGTACATCACAATGATGGTTATGTGGGAGAAAAAAAGCATCAACGTAAAGGAGCTTGGCGAGTGCCTGTTTCTCGATTCGGGAACACTCACGCCGCTGCTCAAAAAGCTTGAATCAAAGGGATATATTACTCGTGAGCGTTCAAAAGCCGACGAGCGCAATCTGATTGTTTCAATCACCAAAAAGGGCGAAGCGCTGCGAGATAACGCAGTCGACGTTCCTGCCAAAATGGGACAGTGCGTTAACCTCTCATCCGACGAGGCGAAAACGCTTTACACTCTGCTTTATAAACTTCTCGGTGAAATGTAAAAATAACTCGGGGCGCCTTGGAAACAGGGCGCCCCATATTTTTTATTTTGCTTTTGCGGCCTTTGCTTTGCTCCATTTGGAGTAAAATGTGCTGCCGTTTTTTGTTTTGAAGGTGCGGATTCTGAAATAGTATTTTTTGCCGGATTTCAGTCCCTTTACGGTCTTGACCGGGTTCTTGCCGTAAATTGAAATAACGTGCTTTGTGCCTGCTTTAAAATTCTTTGCCGTGCTGTACTGAATCTGATAGCCGGTGGTCTGCACATTCTGCCTTTTCCAGGTTATTTTCACACCCTTTTTCACAGGCGCAGCTTTTGTTACGGATGTCCCACGCGGCTTGATTACAATATGAGCAGTTTTGCTGCCGATATAATTATTTTTCATCGTGATTTTTACAGCGTATTTGCCCACGTTTTTTCTGCCGTTTGCATAAGTCACGGTGTAATTCGACTTGTCAACAACACTCTTCCCGTCGTAAACAGTTACGGCGGGCTTTTTAATTTTGCCGTTATAAACATATGTGTTTGTCGACAGCTTAACGCTGAATTTCGTCTGCGGTTTAATAGTGAATTCCTTTGCGATTTTTCCGCTGAAACAACCGATTCCCGTCACTGTCGCAGTTGCGGTGCCGACAGCAGTATTGTTTTTGTAAGCTACAGTGTAATCAACGCCCTCTGTCAGTTTTATTCCGCGGTGAGTAACGTCAATTTTCGGTCTGACGGGCGACGGGGTGTAGACGTATTCCGTGCCGTTTGCAAGGCTGACATCGCCTTCTTCAATCTCGCCCTTAACGCCGAACCTATACTCGTTAAGATTTGTTATCAGCATATAGTGCTCGCTCGCGTCGGATGCCTTCATTGCTGAAATATTGTAATAACCCGCGTCGGTTTCGTCAGTGATTTTTATTTCAACGCCGTAGTAGTCGGTACCCGAAATGTTCGACATTTTGTAAATCCTGTAATCACTGCCGGACGGTGAATCAACACGAATAAGAAACTCGTCAATACCCACATTGTCGGTAGCCGCAACTACAAGGTCAACATAGTCGCCGCTTTCGGCAAGCTGCTTGCCGTCCTTAACTATTATCTGAAAAGTGTTCATCCAGATTATAGGCGATTGAGTATCCTCGTCTGCAAACGCAGTTATGCCGGGGAGCATCAGCAGTGCCATAAGTACGGCAAGAAATCCTGTTAATGTCTTTTTCATAAACAAATCCTAAATGTGTTTGACAATATCTGCTGTTTTTCCGTCTTTTATGTAAACTCTCGGAACTCTGCGCGAAATACGGCAGGGGAGCTCGTAGTTAAAGGAGCCCGACTTTTCGCTGACCTCTTCCATCGAAAGTGTTTCGCCGCCCTGCGTGCCTACAAGCACAACCTCGCTGTGCATTTTTGCACCGTCGATGTCTGTAACATCAATCATAAACTGGTCCATGCAAATTCTGCCTACAATTTTTGCACGCTGTCCGCAAACAAGCACCTCGCCAATATTTGACAGTGTGCGCGGATAACCGTCGGCGTATCCAACGGGAATTGTGGCAATCACAGTGTCGCGCTCTGTTACAAAATCGCCGCCGTACGAAATTTCTCTGCCGGCAGGCAGAGTCTTGATGTGTGAAATGCCCGTTTTCCACTGCATTGCAGGGCGAATGTCAAGCAGGCTTTCATCCACCTCGTGCGAGGGGTACAGACCGTAAAGGATTATTCCCATACGGCACATATTGAACTGTCTGTCAAAATTCATAATTCCTGCACTGTTGTTGATATGCTTAATCGGAATATCAACACCGAGCGCCTCGAGCCTGTCGCAAAAATCAGCAAATACCTTTTGCTGTGCAAGCGCTTTTGAAAGCTCGCTTTCGTCTGCCGTTGCAAAATGCGAAAAAATGCCCTCTGCTTTTATGTTCGGCAGCTTTGCAATTTCGGCGCAGATTTCGGCGCTCTCGCTGTCCGCCTGAAAGCCTATGCGGCTCATTCCCGTGTCAAGACAAAAGTGAAACGCTGCAGTTTTGCCCTGCCTCTGCGCCTCGGCGGAAAGCGCCTTTGCGTCGTCGGGGTGAAAAATAGGAATTCTGATTTCATTCTTTACAACCGTTTCATAATCCTCGGGCGAAACATAGCCGAGAATCAGTACAGGAGTTTTAATTCCTGATGCAATCAGCTCCTCCGCCTCTTCGATGCACGCAACGCCGAAAAAATCGAATTCGCCCTCAAACTCCTTTGCAAGCCGCACAGAGCCGTGGCCGTAAGCGTCGGCTTTTATAACGCCGAGAAGCTTTACACCGCTTTGCAGCTTTGCTTTTGTATTCTTTATGTTAAATAAAATATTGTCAAGATTAATTTCTGCATATGTTCTCAAATACATATTAACACCTCAATACAATTATATTATAACTTTTACAGTTAAAATTCAACCCTTATTGTAAAATCACATCTTTTGTGCTATACTATCAATATTATAATTCGAGGTGATTATATGAAGCTTCTTGTGCTTGACGGAAACAGTATTGTCAACCGTGCTTTTTACGGAATCAGGCTGCTCACCAACAAAAAAGGCGAGTACACAAATGCTGTTTACGGGTTTCTTAATATTCTTTTAAAACTTCAGGAGATGAGCGGCGCAGAGGCTGTAACCGTCGCATTTGACGTGCACGCACCAACCTTCCGCCACAAAATGTACAACGAGTACAAGGCAGGAAGAAAGCCTATGCCCGACGAGCTCCGTCAGCAGATGCCGGTGCTCAAAAATCTTCTGCACCTTCTCGGATACAAAACTATCGAGTGCGAGGGCTGGGAGGCAGACGACATTCTCGGCACGCTCGCAGCAGCCTGCCGTAAAAACGGCGACGAGTGTTTTATAGCAACGGGTGACCGTGACTCGCTTCAGCTTGCGCACGACGGTGTAAAGGTGCTTCTTGCACGCACCAAGGGCGGACAGGCTGTTACTGATGTTTATGACGAAAATGCAATTATGGATGAGTATGGCGTAACACCGCAGCAGCTTATTCAGGTAAAGGCGCTTCAGGGCGACAGCTCCGACAATATCCCGGGCGTAAAGGGCATCGGAGCAAAAACTGCGCTTGACCTTATCGCACGCTTTCACAGTGTTGACGAAATCTATGATAATATCGACACAATCGATGTCACAAAGGGCGTTCGCGCAAAGCTGCAAAACGACAAGGACAACGCCTATCTTTCACTAAAACTCGGCGAAATAAACTGTGCTGCTCCTGTTGACACGGATATTAATTCTTATATCCTTGCAGACGGCGACAAAAAGGCGGCAGCCTCTGAATTTGTGCGCCTTGAGCTGTATTCGCTGATTGACCGCTTTAACCTTGACGGCAACGACGCCGTTGTCGACGAAAAAGAGGAAAAGCCGCGGGACATCATCTGCACGACCTGCACCGCACCTGACGGACTGTTTGCAAAGCTTGACGGCGCAGCCTATGTTTATCCCGTAATTATTGACGGCGGAATCAGCGACTTGCTTTTCGCCTTTGGCGACGAGATAATCACACTGCCGTCCGAAACGCAGGGCTACACGGAATTTGTCAAAAAATTCTTTGAAGATGAAAATATCAAAAAATACACCTATAATTCAAAATATCTGCACCGTCTTGCTGCACAAATCGGCACCGAGTGCAAGGGCGTGGCAGGCGACCTTATGCTGTCTGCTTATCTGCTCAAGCCGTCGGACAACAAGTACGATATCGAGCATCTTTGCCTTGAATACGGGATTGCGCTTCCAAAGTGCGACAACACGCTCGGAGGTACGGACGAAAATGTGTCGTTCGCATCGGTGTTAAAACCGCTTTTTGATAAAACAGACGGTCTGCTTTCCGAGGCAAACCAAACAAAACTGCTCGACGAAATTGAACTTCCTCTTTCAAGAGTCCTTGCAAAGATGGAGGTCGAGGGCTTCGCCGTTGACAAAGAGGGAATTGAGGATTTCGGCAAAAAACTGTCCGTCAGAATTGATGAACTCACTGAACTGATTTTTAACGCAGTAGGCTATGAATTTAATATAAATTCGCCAAAACAGCTTGGCACCGCACTGTTTGAGGACCTTGGACTGCCGGCAAAGAAAAAGACGAAGAGCGGCTATTCCACAAATGCCGAGGTGCTCGAAGAGCTGAAAAGCGAGCATTTTGTGATTGACTATATTCTTGAGTATCGCTCGCTCACCAAACTCAAGTCGACTTACTGCGACGGACTGCTCAAGGTTATCGCGCCTGACGGCAGAATTCACACCTCGTTTAATCAGGTGGAAACGCGCACGGGCAGAATCAGCTCGCTTGAGCCGAATTTGCAGAATATTCCGATTCGCACGGAGCTTGGCAGGGAAATGCGCAAGTTTTTTGTAGGCGGCGAGGGCAAGGTGCTTGTCGATGCCGATTACAGCCAGATTGAACTTCGCGTGCTTGCGGATTTGTCAAATGACGAAAATATGATTAATGCTTTCAATAACGGCGATGACATCCACACAATTACCGCCTCGCAGGTGTTTGGATTGCCTGTCGAGCTTGTTACAAAGGAGCTTCGTTCAAGGGCAAAGGCTGTCAACTTCGGTATCGTTTACGGTATCGGCGCTTTCAGTCTTGCGAAGGATATAGGCGTAACACGCAAAGAGGCACAGGAATACATCAGCAACTATCTTGCAACCTACAGCGGCGTTGACCGCTATATGACACATATGATTGAACTCGCAAAGGACAGGGGCTACAGCGAAACTCTGTTTAACCGACGCCGCTATCTTCCCGAGCTTTCATCGTCAAATCATATGATGCGTGCGTTCGGCGAACGCGTGGCGCGCAATATGCCGATTCAGGGCACTGCGGCTGATATAATAAAAATTGCAATGGTCAAGGTTGACAAGCGACTGACGGACGAAAAAATGCAGTCAAAGCTGATTCTTCAGGTGCACGACGAACTTATTGTCGAGGCTCCCGAAAGCGAGGCGCAAAAGGCGCTGCGAATCGTCACCGAGGAAATGGAATCCGCTTGTAAGATGAAAGTAAAGCTTCGTGCAGACGGAGCCATCGGCAAGGACTGGTATTCCGCACATTGATTATGGATATTGTAATAAAGACTGCAACGCTTGACGATGTTGCAGATATTCTGAAAATTGAACAGGCGTGCTTTTCTGCTCCCTGGACAGAACAGGGAATAGCGGAAAGCATTGAAAACGATAATACACACCTTTACCTTGCGCTTGCCGGCAGCAAGCTTGCAGGGTATATGGGTGTGCAGATTTTCAGCGGCGAGGGATATGTTACGAATATCGCCACCCTGCCTGAATTTCGCAGAAAAGGTGTTGCAAAAGCGCTGATTGAGCGCGCTTTAAAAAATGAAATGGACTTTCTTACACTCGAGGTGCGCGAAAGTAACGCCCCTGCAATTGCGCTCTATGAAAGCCTTGGCTTTGAACGCGTCGGTGTGCGCCCGCATTTTTACCGCAACCCCGATGAAAATGCTCTTCTTATGACAAAGTTTTTGGAGGAGAAAAATGGCTGA
>CAMPBI010000045.1 GCA_946637545.1 uncultured Clostridia bacterium
TTTTTAATGTCTTTGTTGCTTCCCATAACGATGACGTGCTCGTTTTTTGAAAAGACATATTCAGGGTCCTTTATCGCAGAAACCTTGCCCTCCTCGTTCTTTGCGGCGATAACGCTGATTCCAAGCAGCTTTCGCACATTCAGGTTAACAAGGCTTTTGCCGCACCACGAGTTTGGCACCTCAATTTCGTAAATGCCCTCATCGTCGGTCAGCTTGATAAAGTCGTAAATATTGCGGTTAGAATATTCCACTGCACAGGTGAATGCCGTGTCGCGTTCGGGGTAAACGATTGCGTCAGCACCTGCCATATTCAAAAATCTTTCGTGCACCGATGACGATGCCTTTGCAATAACGTGTTCTGCGCCGAGTCTTTTGAGATGGTCGACAATAACAAGGCTTTCCTGGAATTTGCCGATGCACACAAAAATATAATCGTAATCTTCTACGCCGAGCGCTTCAAGATTGCTGTAAAGCGTGTAGTCGCCTATTTCCGCGGCAGTTACTCTGTGTGAAAGCTCGTCAATTACTTTTTCGTTTCGGTCAACAAGCATAACCTCGTTGTCCATTTTGCAAAGCTCAAGTGCAAGGTGCTTGCCAAATCTTCCCGCACCGATTACAAGTATACTGTTCATTTTTTCTCCTTCATTCCATTTAGCTTTTATCCGACCATAATATTGCATTTCGGCTTTTGTGAGTTTGTTTTTGGCTTTGTATGAACAAACGACAGTGCCAGAATCAAGCTTGTCAGTCGTCCGATATACATCAGCAGAATTATTACAATCTTTGCCGCAACACACAAATCGGGCGTTATTCCTGCGGTCATTCCAACCGTTCCCATAGCCGACGTGCATTCCATAATAATGTCAATCAGTGCCGCGCCGTCCTGCACAAAACTGATTACGGACGAGCCGATAATAATAAGAAAGAAATTTGTTGCAACTATCGAAACGGCTTTTTTAACGGTTTCAAAAGTGATGCGTCTGCCGAAAACATTTACCTGGTCCCTGCCGTGAGCCTCGGCAATTACGCACAGAAAAATTACTGCTATTGTAGTAGTTTTTACACCGCCCGCCGTTGAGCCTGTCGAGCCGCCGACAAACATCAGAATAATTGTCAGCATTTTTGAAAGCGGCGTCATTTCGGATATTTCAACGCTGTTAAAGCCTGCTGTTCGCGGCGTAACGCTGCAGAAAAATGCGTTGAGAATCTTTTTACCAAGCGGCATTTCGGAAAGCGTGTGATGGTATTCAAAGATAAAAAACAGCACAGCGCCGCCGATTAGCAGCACAGATGTTGTTATAAGTGTAAGCTTGGTGTGCACGCTGAACTGCGAAAAACGGAACTTTGTGTGCCTCATATCCTCCCACACAATAAAGCCCAGTCCGCCGAAAATTATCAGCAGCGAAATTGTTATAAGCACTATCCAGTCGCCGTTTACTGTTGTGAGCGACGACGATTTTACATACTGTCCCATCAGGTCAAAGCCTGCGTTACAGTAAGCCGAAATGCTTGTGAAAACAGCCATATATATTCCGCGGCGCAGTCCTGCAAGCGGCACAAATCTGAACGACAGAATCGCTGCACCAGCCGCCTCACACAGCAGAGTAAATATTACAACCGAGCGCACAAGGTCTTTTGCGTCGCCGAGAGTCATAGAGCCGATGCTCTCCTTGAGCATCATTTTTTGACGGAGGCTCATTTTCATTCCGAGCAGCCTGACCATTCCTGCCAGCAGGGTTATGAATCCCAGACCGCCTATCTGAATCAGAATGATTATTACAATCTGACCGAAAACTGTCCAGTTTGAAAAAGTGTCAAACGGAACAAGTCCCGTGATACAGCCTGCCGAGGTAGCAGTAAACAGTGCATCAATAAATGATGCACCGCCTGTTTTTGAACTTATTGGCAGCATCAGCAGTCCCGTGCCTGCAAGAATGAGCAGGGCAAAGCTGATTGCTGTGATTTTGGGATATACAAGTGATTTGTTTTTTGTTTCCATTACTGCTCTGACGGATGATAGTTCGGCACGAATTTCATCAGCTTTTCTCTTACATTATTTTCGTCGATTTCGGAAAGCTCCGTCATCATTTCGTTAAATCTCGCCTCATCAATATCCATAGGCTGAGTAACATAAATTTTTTCGTTTGCGGTCTTTTCGCGTGTTGCGAGTTCGCTGTCCAGTGCAAGCTCCTCGTAAAGCTTTTCGCCCGGGCGCAGACCCGTTACCTCGATTCCGATTTCGTCAACCGTGTAGCCCGACAGACGAATAAGGTTTTCCGCAAGGTCCATAATCCTTACAGGCTCGCCCATATCGAGCACAAATACCTCGCCGCCCTTTGCAAGTCCGCCTGCCTGGCAAACAAGCTGTGCAGCCTCGGGAATTGTCATAAAGTAGCGTGTGATGTCCTTATGTGTAACCGTTACGGGACCGCCGTTTTCAATTTGCTTTTTGAAAATCGGAATAACTGAACCGTGCGAGCCGAGAACATTTCCAAAACGCACTGCGGCGTATTCGGTGTTTTGGCTCTTTTTGTTCATATACTGAACAATGATTTCGGTTATTCGCTTGGTGCAGCCCATAACGTTTGTGGGATTGACCGCCTTGTCGGTTGACAGAATAACCATCTTCGGCACCTTGAATTCATCAGCCACAAGCGCAACATTGTATGTGCCGAAAACATTGTTTTTGACTGCTTCACACGGGCTGTCCTCCATAAGCGGAACATGCTTGTGCGCAGCGGCGTGGAACACAACATCGGGGTGGAATTCCTCAAACACCTCACGCAGCCTGTTCATATCGCGCACAGAGCCTATGCGAACAATTATATCAATTATGCCGTCGTACTTTTTCCTGAGTTCGTTCTGAAGTTCAAAGGCGCAGTTTTCGTAAATGTCAAATATGATTATGCTTTTTGGGTTGTAACGCGCAACCTGTGTGCAGATTTCGGCGCCGATAGAGCCGCCGCCGCCCGTTACAAGCACAGTCTTGCCGATAAGATAGCGGCAGACCTTTTTGTCAAGCTTAACCTCGGGACGCGAAAGCAGGTCGGCAATGTCGACATTACGAACCTTTTTGTTGCCGCCGTCCTCGAGCATTTCGGTAATTGACGGACTGATTTTAACCTTTGCACTTGTCTGCATAGCAAGGTTAAGCAGTTCCTTTTGTCTTGCCTCTGTTGCCGACGGCAAGGCAAGTATAATCTGGTCAATGTTGTATTTAGTAACCATTTCGGGAATCTGGTCGCAGGTGCCCACAACCTTGACCCCGTTGATGATTTTTTTGTACTTGGCAGGGTTGTCGTCAAGCGCAATAATCGGCTTGCCGCCCCTGTAAACATCGTTTCGCAGTGTTTCAATAACAAAGTTGCCCATAAATCCCGCGCCGACAATCATAACTCTGTCGTGCGTGGTGTCGCTGTCAATCTTGCGAAATGCCCACATTCTTCGTAAAATGCGGTAGCCGAATCGCGTTCCGATAAGAAACGCTGCGTAAAGAATGATTCCGAACAGATAGCGCCAGAACGGAATATGCGCGTTATATCCGAGAAGCTGCTCAAATGCGACTCTGTCAGCAAAAAACAGCAGCATCATATCCACAACAGAAGCACTGACTCCGCGCATAAATTCATCTGTGCCGGCAAAGCTCCATACGCTGCGGTAAAGTCCGAATATGTAGTTAACCGCAACCACAACGGCACTCATTACAAAAAAGTGTATGTACGAAAACGCAAGCTCTGTATATGCGGTTGAGATAAACGCTTTGGTCTCTGCTACGGCAATCATCAGATTTGCAGCAAAGAAAAGTGAAATGTCAATCAGCGCAATTGCAGTCTTTTTCAGATTTGCAGTAAAGCGGTTGTCGCGGTATTTTTTCTTTTCGGCAAGAGCATCCTCTTTGGATTCCTTAGTTTTCTCGTTCATTTCATCACCGTTTTTCTTTGAGTGAAACAATTATAATACATTAAGATAGTAATATCAACACTTATTCATTTTCTTTATTTTCTTTTTTTCTGCGGATTGCCGACGCAATTGCCTTGATTGCAGCAATCAGGCACGCTGTAATTCCCGTAACGCCCACAATGCCTGCAGGAAAAATGAAAAACTGCGCGTGACTTTTGAGCTTTTCAACATTAATTCCTATGTCGTTTAGCTTTTGAATCGGTGTTTTATCCTGAATCGGAAGCGTAGTTTCAACATCAAATTTTTCGGGCGACAGACGCGTTGCGTCGTGACTTACCTCTGTTACGGTAAAATCACACTGCTTGTAGATTTCGTCGTTCGCGCAGACAACTACTGTTGCCTTGCCTTCGCCCGTTGCTGTGATAACGCCACCCTGCGAAATCTGAATAACGTTTTCCTCGTCGCAGAAATAGCCCACAACCGCTTGCGCTCCCTTTGGCTTGATTGAGTAGTTAAGGTCAACGCTGTCACCGACTTCAAGCTCTGTTGTAGCGGCGTAAAGCTCCATATCCTTCGCTACCAGCTTCTTTTTTGTAGTCGTAGCCTTTTTGGTGGTAGCCTTCTTCGACTTCTTTTTTGCGCTTTTTGTAGTTGCGGCAGCGGTGCTTTTAGCAGTCGTCGCAGCTTTTTTTCTTGTGCTCTTCTTTTTAGAAGACTTCTTTTTGGCAGAGCTCTTTTTCTTCGTTGTGCTCTTTTTTTGCGTTGCGGTCTGCTTTTGAGTGGTAGCTTTTTTTGTGGTGTTTCCGCCCGACTTTCCGCCGCTCGGCGAGCCTGTCCAGTTTGGCGAGCCGTATCCCATAATAGAATATGTACTGCGGTAAGGTCTGCTGCCGTCAGGGTAGTAGCCCTTTGCCTTTACCTTGCCGGAGCAGTTACCCTCGATTGTGTAAATTGCATTTCCGTTTACGGCGCGCACAATTCCCACGTGCTGTGACGAGCCGTTTCCGCTCCAGTCAAAAAATATAAGGTCGCCCTTTTTCGGCGTGTAGCCCGATGCGCGCGTGTGGTATCTGCCCTTGTTCTGAAACCAGCTTATCATCGAGTTGCAGTTACCGCCGCTCGGAATTGCGTTGCCGTAAAGCTTTACACCAAGCTGATTTCCCGCCTGATTAAAGCACCACAGCACAAAGGTTGTGCACCACGCGCCCTGGTAGCCGTACCAGCTGCCGTATTTTGTCACGCCCGGTGCGCTTTCCGTGTAGCCGACCTCGGCGTTTGCAACGGCGATAACGGTGTTTTTCATCTGCTTTTCGCTTGCCGCAAGCGCAGTCATTGAAACGGGTGTTATCAGCATTGCGGCACAAAGCAGCAGTGCAAGTGATTTTTTTACTATCTTTTTCATAATCGTTACCCTAAAATATTACATAAAAATTTCAAAAGTTACAATAATATTACAAATTACATTATACACATTTTAATTAAAAAATCAAGTATTATATTATAATTTACATTTGTCAAAAAGTGTAAATATTTCCTTGATATGAAAAAATTTTTATGTTATAAAAATATCTAGAGGTGACATTATGCTTAAAAATACTGAACTAAAACACGTTTCCCCTGAAGAAGTTAATGTTGACAGCAGTGCTATTACTGCGTTTTTAAATGAGATTACAGACAAGCAGCTCGGCTTGCAGAGCTTTACTGTTGTGCGCCACGATAAAGTCTGCGCGCAGGGCTTTTTTGCGCCGTATGCTGCAGAATATCCGCACGTAATGTACTCAATGAGCAAAAGCCTTACCTCAACTGCAGTAGGCTTTGCAGTTGACGAGGGATTAATTAAGCTTGACGACAGGGTCGTTGACTTTTTCCCCGAGTACAAGCTGCTCACAAAATCACCGCACAACAGACAGCTTACTGTCAGAATGCTGCTCACAATGCGCTCTGACAAGCTGATTACACCGTTTGAAGAAAAGGGCAAAACCGACTGGATAAGACTGTTTTTTGCAGCTCCATTTATGCTCAGACCCGACAGCAAGTTCAACTATGTGTCCGAAAACACCTTTATGCTTTCGGCAATTGTCAAAAAGGTTACGGGTATGAGTGCGCTCGACTATCTTAACGAAAAAATGTTCAAGCCTCTCGGAATAGAAAAGCCGTACTGGGAGCACGACGGAAAGGGCAACAGCGCAGGCGGCTGGGGCTGCTATATGAAGAGCGAGGACCTTGCAAAGTTTTTCCTCCCGTACATTCACGACGGCAAATGGATTGACGGCACGCAGCTCATTCCGCGTTACTGGGCGCGCGAGGCGCTCAAAAAGCAGACTGACTCCGTTCACGACGGTACGCCCGACATCAGAAACGGCTACGGCTATCAGTTCTGGAAAAATCCCGTTGCAAATTCATTCAGAGCCGACGGACTTTTCGGTCAGCGCTGCTTTATGTTCCCCGATTATGACGCACTCGTAGTGCTCAACTGCGGCGAAGCAGAGGACTACAAGGTTATGGAGGTGTTCTGGAAATACTTTCCGATGTGCTTCAAGAGCGAGGAGCTCGACGAAAACGAGGCTTCTGTAAAAGCGATGAACGACAAAATCGCGTCGCTTTCTATGCCGATGCTTGAGGTTCAGCCTCGTAATACCGAAACGGAAAAGCGCATTGAGGGACGGAAGATTGAGTGCAAAACTAACGAGTACACCTCGGTTGTTACAATCACAACCACGCAGATGCTGTTTAATAAGCCGGGCAAACTCAATATGATGAAATTCACCTTCGGCAAGGATTCGCTCAAATTCACCTGGCGCGAAAAGAATTACCTCAATACTATTGAGGCTGGTATGGACGGCAAACTGCGAATGAGCGAAATACAGCTGGCAGACTTGCACTATCATGCATTTTCACAGGCACAGTGGCAGGAGGACGGCTCGCTCAAGCTTTGGATTCGTCCCGTCGAAAGCGCACACGAAAGACGCTTTACCTTCTACTTCGAGGGCGACACTGTTCGCGTGGTGAACGAGGCAATGCCAACCTTCCCGGACCTCACTGTATATTACTTTAACTTTATGGGACTTCCGCTTAAGACAAAGCTTGGCGAAGAGGGAGTCAGAAAAACTGTATCCGATGTCGGAGGACTTTTCATAGAACCCGATTTCACAGGAACATTCGCATAAAAAGCTTGGGAGAACCTCGTCTGAAGGTTCTCCCAATTTGCACTTTACGACTCAAAGTATTTTATAATCCTTGTCAACCCAAATGGCTTTGGCGCCCTCGATGCTGTTTAATATCCCTTCGCCCTCATCCTTTGGCAGAACGAACAGCGCTGTCGACAGTGCGTCGGCAATAGCCGAGTCCTCGCAGATTATGCTGACAGATGAAAAATTGTCTGCCGGCATCAACGTTTTGGGGTCGATTATGTGGCAGTAGCGCTTGCCGTCCACCTCGTAAAATCGCTGATAGTCGCCGCTTGTCACAACCGATTTGTCAACCACACCCATTGTTGTGAGCGCCTGCGTGGCGCGAGGGTCGGGATTTTCAATCTGCACCGTCCACTGTGCGCCCCCGGGTTTAATTCCAAAGGTTGCGATGTTGCCGCCAAGGTTAATCAGCGCACTGCTCCAGAGGTTTTCCTGCGCAAATTCTTTCGCCTTTTGCGCTGCATAACCCTTTGCAATTGCGCCGACATCAAGGCTCATTTCGCTGTCTGCAAAGTAAACAGTTGAATTTTTTTCATCAATAACAAGGTCGCTTATGTCGCAGTGCTCTGCGGCTTTTTTCAGTATGGACATTTCGGGAACGCGAGTGCCTTCCTCACGGTAATCGTGCCATATTTTAAGCACGCTGCCCATACAGATGTTGACTGTGCCGCCCGTAATTTTGTATGCCTTTTTGCCGAAGGTCAGCATATCAATTATTTCGGGCGAGGCTTTGACGGGGGACTTGCCCGCTTTTTCGTTAATGTCCTTAAGGCAGGTAATACCGTCGTGAGAGTTGTAAATATCAAAAAGATTGTTGTATTTCAGCAGCAATTTGTGCAGTTCATCGCAGTGCTTTTCAAAGCTATCGCCGTCGGTGTCGTAAGCCACGACGCTCGAAATTGTGTCAAATACATCGGAATAGGTTTTTTCAAAGCGTTTTAACCCTCTGCCGCAGGAGCAGAGGGTTAATGTTAATGATATGCAGATTATTACTGAAAAAACCTTTTTCATAATTAATACTTTTTAATAATCTTAACCGGGCATTTTTCAGCGCAAAGTCCGCAGGCGGTGCACTTGCTCTGGTCGATGCGAGCAATATTGTTTTCAAAAACAATTGCGTCGCTCGGGCAATTCCTTGCGCACATTCCGCAGCCTATGCAGCCCGCAGTGCAGGCGTTTTTAACGTCCTTACCGCGCGAGCAGGACGAGCACTGAACGCGGTATTTTGATTTTGCGGGAATAATCTCGATAAGGTCGTGCGGACAAACCTTGAGGCACTTGCCGCAGGCGATGCACAGCTTTTCGTCAACAACAGCCTTTTTGTTGATGATTCTGATTGCACCCTGGTCGCAGACCTTAACACACGAGCCAAAGCCGAGGCAGCCGTACTTGCAGGCATAAGGGCTTGAGCCGGGCATTTTTGCTGCGTAAACACAGCTGTCAATGCCGTAGTAATTGTAGTCGCTTTCACGCTTTTCGCTTGTGCCGTCGCACTTTACATAAGCGATTTTGCGCTCCATCTCGCCAACCTCTTCGCCCATAATTGCGGCAATTTTCTGCGCAACGGGCATTCCGCCAACGGGACAGGCACTTACGGGTGCCTTGCCTTCGGCAATAGCTTTGGCGAGCGCGTCACATCCTGCAAATCCGCAGCCGCCGCAGTTTGAACCGGGCAGCTCTTCACGCACTGCAATCTCTTTTTCGTCCACGTCAATGTGGAAAACCTTTTCGGCGATGCTGAGCACCACGCCGATAATAACGCCGATTATGCACAGCGCTGCAACGGCTGTGATAATCTCTTTTGAATTCATCGAAGATGCTAAAACAAAACTATTCATACCGCACCTCCTATGCTAATCCGCCGAGCGAACCAAAGCCGTAAAAAGCAATTGACATCAGACACGCTGTCATCAAAACAGCGGGAGTGCCACGGAACGATTTTGGGAAATCGTTGAGTTCCGACCTTTCGCGCACGCCTGCCATAATCACGATGGCGATGCAAAAGCCGACTGCCGTGCCAAAGCCCGAAACAACGCTTGTTACAAAATTGTATTCGCTCTGAACATTTGTAAGCGCAACGCCAAGCACTGCGCAGTTTGTTGTGATAAGCGGAAGGAACACGCCGAGCGCCTTGTAAAGCGAAGGCGATACCTTCTTGAGAAACAGCTCAACGAGCTGAACAAGAAACGCGATTACCATAATAAACGCGATTGTTTTGAGGTAGGTGAGGTCGTACTTTACAAGCACAAGGTCGTAAAGCAGGCTCGACACCGCCGACGCGATTGTAATTACAAAAATTACTGCGCCGCCCATACCTGCAGCAGTTTTTACATTTCGTGAAACGCCGAGGAAGGGGCATATTCCGAGGAACTGGCTGAGTACAACATTGTTAATCAGCGCTGTTGTGATGAGAATCAGAAACAAATTACTTGACATCAGCTTCTACCTCCTCATCGTTATTATCTTTCACATGGCGGTTAGCGCCCTTGAGCTTGAGCTTGTTCTGCAATGCGCAGAGCAGCGCAAGAATGAAGAACGCACCGGGTGCCATTACGAAAATCGAAACAGGCTCGTAGCTTGACGGCATAATCTGTGCGCCGAAAATTGAGCCGTTGCCGATAAGCTCACGAATCATACCGATAATGGTAAGACCGAAGGTGAAACCGAGTCCGATTCCGATACCGTCAAAGATTGACAGAATCGGGCCGTTTTTTGAAGCGTATGATTCGGCTCTGCCGAGAATGATGCAGTTAACAACAATCAGCGGAATGTAAATTCCGAGGCTGTCGTAAAGCGATGTTACATACGCGTGCATAAGCATCTCTACTATTGTTACGAAAGATGCGATAATGATTATGTAAATAGGTACTCTGACGCTGTCGGGAATAACTTTTCTGAGCAGCGAAATGAGCAGATTTGACATTATGAGTACAACCATTGTTGCAAGTCCCATACCGAGTCCGTTAGTCGCGCTTGTTGTGACCGCAAGGGTGGGGCACATACCGAGCATGAGAACAAAGGTCGGGTTTTCTTTGATAATGCCGTTGTAGAGTCTTTCAATTGCTCCCTTCATTCTCTCACTCTCCTTTCAGACACGAATTGTAAAATGCTGTCGCGGCGTTTGTCGCCTCGGTAACTGCATTTGTTGTGATGGTGGCGCCGCTGAGTGCGTCAATCTGATTGCCGCTTGCTCCGCCGCCCTTTACGAACTCAATTGCCTCGGCAGCAGTTTTGCCCTTGAACTGCTCTGCAAATTCCGGTTTGTCCTTTGCATTTGCGCCAAGTCCTGCAGTTTCGCTGTGCTTGATAACATTAAAGCCTGTGATTGTGCCGTTTGTATCAATGCCGACTGCAATCTGAATATCGCCGCCGTAACCGCTTTTTGACGTGGAGGCGATTACATAGCCGAGCGTGTTGCCGCTTTTGTCAACGGCTTTCATTGTGTGGTTAACCGTGCAGGTTGTAATTCCTGCGTCTGCGAGTGCTTTTTCGCTGTTCTTTGCAATTTCGTCCTCGCTCATAACATCTTCAAAGTTTGCCGCGTCTGCAAATACGACGCTGTAAACCTTGTTTCGCGAATCAATTTCTGCCTGCGCAATCGGGTCGCGCGTAATCTGATTAACTACTGCGAGCAGAAGCACCGCAATAAAAGTTATCACGAAGATGGAGAGAACATTTTTAAGCATACCTGATTTTTTACTGCTCATTTGTCTTGCCCCCTCTCTTTCTTACTGAACTGAACGGCAGTGCGGCAGAAATGCTTTTTTCACCGCCGAAAGGTCTTGGAACAGATATTCTCTTTTCTGCGCCGAATGGCTTTGGAACTGTCGACTTTTCAATCAGCGGCACAAGAAGATTGCCGATAATGATAGCGTAAGATACGCCCTCTGCCGTTGAACCGAGCGTTCTGAAAAGCGCTGTCAGCAGACCGAGGATAATGCCGAACACAATCTTGCCCTTGTTTGTAATCGGGCTTGTTGAATAGTCGGTTGCCATAAATACTGCGCCTACAAGAAGTCCGCCCGCCATAGCCTCGCCGAGCATATAGTTTGCCGTTACTGCGTCACCGCTGATGAGTCTGATAATCGCGATGAATACGAGTGTTGACGCAACATAGGTGCAGGGAATAGCAGGTGTAATAACCTTGCGCGCAACAAGATAGATGAAGCCCACAAGGATTGCAACAGCCGAAACCTCGCCGATACAGCCCGGGTGCGTGCCGATAAACAAGCTTAAAAGGTCAACTGTTTTGCCTGCCTTGAGCTCTGCAAGAGGTGTTGCAGACGACATTCCGTCAACTGCAAAATTAGTCATTCTTCCCGTGTACGAAATCATAAGGAAGCAGCGGCCTGCAAGTGCAGGGTTCATAAAGTTCTGACCGAGTCCGCCGAACAGGAGCTTAACGGGAATGATTGCAAACGCGCTGCCCAGCACTGCCATCCACCAGGTTGCTGTGGGCGGCAGATTGACAGCGAGAATCAGTCCTGTTACAACTGCGCTGTAATCAAAAACGGTTATCGGTTTTTTCATTAAGAATTCAAAACACGCCTCGCTTGCGACTGCGCTGACAACGCATACTGCAATAAGCATTACTGCCTTCCAGCCAAACTGCCAGATGCCTACGCCGAGTGTCGGCACAAGTGCAATCGCAACATCGCGCATTACTGATTTTGTTGAAGTTTTCGCCCTTACATGAGGGGACACTGATACATTATACAATTATTTCCCCTCCTTACTCTTTGCTTTTGCAGCCTCTTCGCGAAGCTGCGCCTTACCGAGTTTGAACATCTGGGTAAGCGGAATTTTTGCAGGACAGCCGTACGAACAGCAGCCGCACTCAATACATTCCATACCGCCGATTTTGCCGAAGCGCTCAACATCGCCCGCCTTGATGCATCTGCCCATCATTTGCGGCACAAGCGTCTGCGGACAAACTGCAACGCAGCGGCCGCAGTGGATGCAGGCTGTTTCAATCTTTGCTGCCGCCTCAACATCGTCCTCGCTCATAGCAAGGATTGACGACGATGTTTTGATTACGGGAACATCAAGCGTGCTCATCGCCATTCCCATCATCGGGCCGCCCGAGATAAATTTGACAACGCTGTCCTTTGCGCCGCCGCACTGCTCGAGCAGATAACTGTGGCTGATACCGAGCGGAACATCAACATTCTGCGGCTCGTTAACAGCGTCGCCCGTGATTGTCATAACCTTATGTATGAGCGGAATGTTTCTGTAAACCGCTTCAAAAATAGCGACGCAGCTTGCAGTGTTAACAACAACTACGCCCTTGTCGGCAGGAAGCATCTTTGAATTAATTTTTCTGCCTGTAATAGCGTAAATCAGCTGGCGCTCACCGCCCTGCGGATACTTTGTTTTAAGCTTGCAGGTGTCAATTCTGTCGTCAATTCGCGCCATACGCTCCATAACGTCGAGAGCGTCTTTTTTGTTGTCCTCAATGCCGATGATAGCGTGTGCCTTCGGCAAAACCTTGAGCAGCGCCTGAACGCCTCGGATAATTTCCTCGGGGCGTTCCATCATCAGACGGTAGTCCGAGGTAAGATACGGCTCGCACTCCGCGCCGTTTATAATAAGGTAGTCGATGTCGTTGGCGTTTTTCGGCGAAATTTTGACGCCTGTCGGGAATCCTGCGCCGCCGAGACCTACAATTCCGGCGTTTTTGATTATTCCGACAACCTCGTCGGCAGTCATTTCGTCAATATCGTTTTCGTAGCCGTAGTTTTCGGTTGTTTCGTACTCGCCGTCGTTTTCAACGACAATGCTGTCAACCTGCGAACCGCTGACTACAAGGCGCTTTTCAATGCCCTTTACCGTGCCCGAAACGGACGAGTAAACAGGAACCGAAATAAAGCCTCCTGCCTCCGCAATCATCTGACCTTTAAGCACTCTGTCACCCTTTTGAACAAGTGGCTTTGCCGGTGCGCCGATATGCTGCGAAAGCGGATAAACCATTACATCCTCGGCAGGAATTTCCCTGATGGGAACGTCCTTGGAAAACTCTTTTCCGCCCTTGGGATGCACGCCTCTTCTAAATGTTTTTCTAACACCCATAAGAGCCTCTCCTCTTCCTAAAATAAAATAATTTACTTACAAATAATTATTATAACATAATAATGCCGCATAGGCAAGTGATACTATTTTAACAATCTTTGGCAACGCAGAGCAATATATTATATTAAAGGGTAAAAATAAAAAA
>CAMPBI010000046.1 GCA_946637545.1 uncultured Clostridia bacterium
TTTCACTCATTTAAGGTTGTTACAATCAGCTTGTTTTCGATTACGGCTGCAAGCAGCTCGTGCTTGTTGTTGAAGCCGCCTTTTTCGACAATCTGGTCAAGATTCCAGCGCACGCCGTTTTTGGACAGCTTGAGGTCTGCGGCAATTTCGTCATAAGTCATTCCCTTGACAAAGCGGCGCAGAATATCAATCTGACGCGGTGTAATTTCGGCGGAGAACATCTCGTTAATTTCAACATTTGGCGACTCGTCGGGGAAAACCCGCTCGCCGTCCATTGTCCGCAGAATCACGTCCATCAGCTCGCCGTCGCCGTGGTCCTTGTACCAAAGACTGTCGGCGGCGCCTGTTTTTGCCCTGACAAGTATTTCGGGGTCGATGAGCGAGGTCACCACAACAACTTTTGTACGGCTGCTTTTGCGTATGCGCTCGCCTGCCGCAAGTCCCGAATGATTGTGACGCGTCTGAACGTCCATAAGCACAAGGTCCGCCTTGCCGCTTTTGCAGATTTTTTCCGCCTCGAACGCATCGTTGAACACGCCTGCCAACGCAAAACGCCCGTCAGCCTGAATCATATTGACAAGGTGGTTTTGTATATACTGATTGTCTTCAACGATAACAGTTTTAATCATTTTAGTTCCCCCTTCGGCAGAGTTAAAACGAGTGCAAATTCCGGTGAGTAGGCAATTCGCATTGTGCCGCCCGCCGTTTCAACCTTGCGGCGCAGCGACGACAGACCGCCGCCCTCTTTAATTTCACCTTCGGGCGGTGTGCCGTTGTTTGTAAACACGGCTGTGTAGAAATTCTCCTGCGCTGTAATTGTAACTCGCACCTCGTCGCCCTTTGCGTGATAAACACAGTTTGTAATACACTCGTCGCAAGCGGTAATAATAAGCTCGCCTGCCTCACTGTCGCCGTCAACCGTGCCGATAACGGTCAGCGTTACATTCATACTGCGCGCCTTTGCCGCAATCTCGTCAAAATCTTCAGGCGCTCGGTCATACTGTGCAAAATATGACACCGCGTTCTGCAGGCGTTCAAGCGAATTTTTGACGTCGCCGCCCCGGGCGCTGTTCATCATATCCGAAATATCAATAAGGCTCCTGCCGATGTCGTTGTGAATGCGGATTTTTAAATTGAGCGTTTCCTGCTCGCGAATTCTGTCGGCAAGATTTTCGTACATCTGCTGCATTTCGCCGTTCGTTTTTGCAAGTGTTTCGTTGTCGCGCTTTAGCTTTTCGTTAGCGGTATAAAAATCGGTAACCTCGTGCGCGTTAATCTGAACAATGCCCTCCACGTTTTTCTGTGTGAGTACGGTTTTTCCGATTTGCCACACAGTGCCGCCGGGGAAAAAGTACAGCCCGTCCGAACCGGATTTATTGAGTCCCTCAAGTACGCTGTCAATCTGTGCGCCTGCCTGCGGAACGCTGCCGCTGACGGATGAAATAAGCCGAACCATAGCGCGGTTAATCAGAATAATTCTGTCGTTTTTATCAACAAAGCAAATGCCGGAATCAAGATTGTCGAGAGCCTGTTTAACAGATAGCGGCGACAAAAAGCCCTTGCTCTTTTTTCGCTCGCGGACAGTGCCTGCCGCTGCAAAAACGAATTCAAATGCTGCAAAAAGCAGTATTACGGCAACCGGCAAACCTATTTCAAAAACCGTGCTGCCCTTGCAGGTGGACGCGGTAATATACGCAAGCAGAATTACTCCAAGCGCAAAACTCCCGCTTTCTGCAAGGATTTTTAAAAACCTGCCGCGATTGTTGAATTTGTAAAGGCAAAGTTCGAGCATACAGATGTCTGCCGCAAACAGAACGCCCATAACGGTGTAGCGCCATACGGGTGCAAGTGAAGTAAACGAAATCACCGACCGTCACCCCCTTTGCCGAGAGGCAGAATGAACATCGTGCCGTCCGCGTCGCTTTGAACCGAAAGTCTTTCATATCGGCGGCAAAGCTCTGCGCTGTCGACAGTGCAGTCCGTCATAACGTTCGCGCGCAG
Source organism: uncultured Clostridia bacterium (assembly GCA_946637545.1). Lineage (GTDB taxonomy): Bacteria > Bacillota > Clostridia > Oscillospirales > Acutalibacteraceae > Eubacterium_R. Next base: position 2,002 of record CAMPBI010000046.1, read on the forward strand.
CTCGTTTCCCACAAAGCACACGCGCACATTGATAAAACGCGCCTCATCAAGCACCGTTTCAGTTACGTCTTCAAAAAAGTCGTACGCCGCGGTGAGCTGACTGCCGCTGACGCCGCCCTCAAAATCGGTAAGATATGTGCATTTTATACCCAAAAGCCGCAGAGAACGCGCGGATTCGGCGAAGGCTCTTTCGAGCATATCGGCGGTGATTTTTGATGACAGCACAAAATTTTTGCGCCGCTTTATGTAGCTGCCGAGAACAGAAATCCTGGCAAGAATACCTCGCTTTTTTTCGCTGTCGCTTTCGGACTTGTATTCCTCTACAAGCGAGTTGATTGCGTCAAGCTGACTTTGCGTTTCGCTTTGCAGCAGGTCGTAGAGCCTGTTTTGCTCCTCAACAATTTTGTGCTCGCGCGCCCTGTTGTATTCAAGCTGAAGAAAGGCGGCGCGCTCTTCGAGCTCTTCACTGCGGAATTCGAGTGTTTCGTGCAGATTGATAAGCCCCGAAACGTCCTCGGTCCACACAGCGTGACCGCCGTTCACGTCAATGGTACGAAGCCGCTTGCCGTCGGGCAGAATTAACTCTTCCCCGCGTGCGCGGCGCATATCGTCGGCACTGATTTTGCCAGCGTTTGCAGATTTGTAGTGAACGTTATAATCGTTGTCGGTTATCTGGATTGACAATCCCCCCGACGCGGCAAAAAGGTCGGGATAGCGCGTGTTCGACTGAATGAGTCCGCTTTGGATGCACGACTCGAAATACCCTGTAAAAAACAGGCACCATGCGACTGCAACATCGCCCACATACTTCCACACAACCGGGGAGCGCAAAGCATAAAGCACAAAGTAAAGCGTTGCAATCAGATACGGGACGACAGGAAGAATCATAATTTTTTTATTTTTCAGACTGCTCGATTTCGTTAGCATAATCACAAACGACGCCGCTGCCATAAGCGCCACGGTTGCAGTCAGAATATAGAATAAAACGCCGTAGCTGTAATCGTCATCTGCGCCGAAACCGCCTTCGGGGAAGCGAAAAACAAGCTGGTGAAGCTCGTTTGTAAGAACACACAGCACAAGCGCCACGCACGGCAACGAAAGAAGCTTGACTGCGCGCGGCAGGCGGTAGCTTTCGCCCCTGTTAAGCGATAGCGAAACAAAAACGGAAATCATCGGAATTAACACGATGGGTATGTAATAACAGTACCACAAAAAGCGGAGCGCCGTTTCGTCAATAACCATACGAAAGCGCAGCTCACGCACGAAAAGCCAGAATACCATAAGTGCCGACACAAAAAGCAGATACCGCCGCACCTGTTTTTGCACAACGCGTTTGTTGACCGACACGCCCCAGGCGGAAAAAAGTCCGATATAAAAGAAGGTTCTGACAAAATTCAGCAGCTTGTTCAAAACGGGTGTTGCATACTCGCGTGCAATTATCGGAAGCAGTGTGGCAACGACAATAAGAACGGCAAGCACTGCCGCGTTTTCTGCTTTTTTCAAATCAGATTTTTTCATTGCCTCACCTCCGCAAAATCATAATATCACAATACAGTTCACAAATCAAATAAATAAAAGAGGCAAAAGCCTCTTTTATTCCAGCTTGCTCATAACCTCGAGCGGATTTACATTTTTGCCGTCAACCGATGTTTCAAAATGCAGATGGGAATCCAGCGCATTTTCGCAAGGCACTTTGCCGAGCGTGCCGATTTTTTTGCCGATTGAAACGCGGCTGCCTTTTTTGACGGTTGCGCTTTTCAGTCCGCAATACTTTGCCACAAGCGTTCCGCCGTGGTCAATGACTACAACCTGACCGTACATATTATCAGTATAGACGTCGAGCACAAGACCGTCATTGATTGCAACAACATCGTCGCCCGCCTTACCCTTGAAGTCAACAGCTGTGTGGGCGCGCCAGTCGTTCATTGTTTCGTTAAAAACAAGCTCCTCGCTGTAACCGCCAAGCACCGCCTCGCCGAGAGGATAACTGTAAAAGCTCTTGTAGGGCGTGTTGCTTTCGCCGACTTCCATAGTGGACGGCTCCGTAGTCGTTTGCTTTTTGCTTTTTTCCTTTTTGGTCGTGGTTTCAGCCTTTGTCGTTTCGGGAACTGTTACGGGGTTTTGCACCTCGGCAGTTACCTCAAGCGTGGTCTGTTCATTTACCTGGTTTTCTTCAACCTTGCCCGTGTGGGACGAAAAATAAACAATCAGCCCGAGCGCGATAATGCAAAGACATACAACTGAAAAAAGCGCTTTGATATTTCTGTTTTCGTTTTTTGATTTTGATGTAGACATAATGAACACCTCGGTAACAGTATGTCCCGAGGTGTTCTGTTTTATGCGTTTTGCAAAACATTTAATGTATTTTTTACTGTGTCGACAGCCGTTTCGCCTGCAAGCTTTACGGCAATAAACGGGCGCTTTGTTGCAGAAACGCGCGCTCTGCCGTGCATTTTCTGATTAAGTGCAAACAGGTACTCAACCTTGACGTCGTCAAGATAAAACATAACGCTGTCGGCGCTCTGCTTGATTTCGGTTATACCGAGCGACAGCGCCGTGTTGCGCATAAGCGCAATTTCAACAAGACCGTAAACAGGCGCCGGCGGCATACCGAAACGGTCAGTGAGCTCGTCGTAAACATCGTTAGCGTCAGCGTCGCTGCGGATTCCTGCAATCGCCTTGTACATTTCAAGCCGAATCGGCGTTGAGGTGATGTAATCCTCGGGGATATTTGCGTCAACCGGAAGGTCGATAAGGCAGTTCTGCTCGGTTGTGTCGGTTTCCTGCTCGCCCTTTTCCTCTGCGACAGCCTCCTCAAGCAGTTTCAAATACATATCATATCCGACTGCCTCCATATGCCCGTGCTGCTTGTTGCCGAGCAGTGAGCCTGCGCCGCGGATTTCGAGGTCGCGCATTGCAATTTTAAAGCCCGAGCCGAATTCGGTGTACTCGCGGATTGCTTCAAGCCGCTTGCGTGCAATTTCGGTAAGCTCCCTGCCGCGAACAAAGGTAAAATAAGCGTACGCCCTGCGCGACGACCTGCCGACTCTGCCGCGAATCTGGTGAAGCTGCGCAAGTCCCATACGGTCCGCGTTTTCAATTATCAGTGTGTTGACATTTGACACGTCTACACCCGTTTCAATAATAGTTGTACAAACCAGAATGTCAATTTCGCCGCTGATGAGCTTTTGCCACACATCACTTAACTGCTCCTCGCTCATTCTGCCGTGGGCTATGCCGATTGTCGCGTCGGGAATTGCCTTTTTAATCTGCACTGCAACGTGGTCAATCGTGTCAATATTATTGTGCAGATAATAGCACTGTCCGCCTCGCGCGAGTTCGCGTTCCATCGCCTCTACAAGCATACCGAAATCGTACTCAACAACATAAGTCTGAACGGGATGACGGTCACCCGGCGCCTCCTCGAGCAGCGACATATCGCGGATTCCGCTCATCGCCATATTGAGAGTACGCGGAATAGGCGTTGCCGAAAGAGTCAGCACATCAACCCGAGGGAATTTTTCTTTGATTTTTTCCTTTTGCGCCACGCCGAAACGCTGCTCCTCATCAACAATAAGCAGCCCGAGGTCCTTGAACGCAATGTCCTTGCTGATAATGCGGTGCGTTCCGACAAGCAAATCAACTCTGCCGTCGGCAAGGTCCTTTAAAATCTGCTTTTGCTTTGTTGGCGACACAAAGCGCGAGAGCATTTCAATGCGTATCGGGAAAGCTTCCATTCTTTTGAGCGCCGTCTGAAAATGCTGCATTGCAAGCACGGTGGTGGGCACAAGAATTGCGCACTGCTTGCCGTCGCCGATGCACTTGAAGCACGCGCGCAGCGCAACCTCTGTTTTGCCAAAGCCGACATCGCCGCAAAGCAGTCTGTCCATAGGCGCGCTTTTTTCCATATCGCTTTTAATTTCGTCAGCGCAGCGAAGCTGGTCCTCGGTTTCCTCATATTCAAAGCGCAGTTCAAAATCGCGCTGCATATCCGTGTCCTCGCTGAAGGCGTAACCCTTCGTGCTAAGGCGCTTTGCGTAGAGGGCAATAAGCTCCTTTGCCATATCCCTGACGCTTTCGCGAACGCGCGACTTGATTTTTTTCCAGTCGCCCGAGCCAAGACGGTTGACCTTGACCCTTGCGTTGTCGTCAGGACCGATATATTTTGACACCATATCAAGCTGCGTTACGGGAACATAAAGAGCGTCGCCCTTGGCGTAACTGATTTTGATGTAATCCTTTTTTACACCGCCGATTTCCATCGTTTTGATTCCGTCGAACACGCCGATGCCGTGAACGTTGTGAACGATGTAATCTCCTGCCGACAGCTCATCGAGCGAGCGCACTGCGTCCTTTGAAGAAAAGCGCTTGTGCTTTTTCTTTGTCTGATTTGACTTGGCGTGCGTTAAAAGGGCAAATTTTGAATCGGAAAGCTGAAATCCCGATGAAAGCGTGCCTGTGATAACGCTGACCGTGCCCTTTTGAAACGAGGCGGGTCGCTTTTCAAAAAATGTTGACGAAAAGCCCATTTCGCCTATGTCGTAAGCAAGCGCCTTGCCTGCGCGCGAGGTGCCTGCCATAATCACAACGGCATAATTGGTTTTGATTAGCGGAAAGATTTCGTCCTTGAGCTGACTCAAGGTTCCCGACCACACACCGAGAGTCTGACAGCGGAAATTCGCAAGGTGCTTTACCGGAGTGTCAAAGCTGCCGCGCGGCAGCGAATCAAGATAAACTGCGCCGTATTTTTCATAATTTGCGCAGAGCTCGCCGAAACCGAGCATAAATTTGTCTATGCCCTTACATAGCGCTCCGTCATCAAGCAGCCACTTTATTTCCTCGTCGAGCAGCTTTTGGGCGTTCTCGGTTTTTTCCTTTACCTTTGCACTTTCGCACACAAAAAGCATACCCTCAAAATAATCAAAAATTCCGTTTGAAGCATATGCAAGCGGAAGATATTTGTCGTTGTTGCGAAGGGATACGCCCTGCTCAAGCTTGTCGCAGTCGGCAAAAAGCTTTTCGCGTGCCTTGACCGCCTTGCCCTTGAGGGATTCTGCAAGCGTGCGGATTGCCTTTGCCTGCTTTTGCCTGCTTTCAAAAAGCACCTCGGTTGACGGTATAATTTCAACAAAGTCAACCATCTGATTGCGGCGCTGCGTCGAGATGTCAAAGTGCGTGATTGAATCAACGGTGTCGCCCCAGAGCTCAATTCTGACAGGCGAATCCTCGCCGGGCGGAAAAATGTCAATAAGTCCGCCGCGAACGGCAAACTGACTTGTTCCGTCAACCTGGTCAAAACGCGTGTAGCCCGCTTTTATCAGATTTTCGCAGACAATGTCAATGTCGATTTCGTCGCCTGCGTTAATTGTGAAGGTTCGCTCCTTGAGCGCCTCGGGCGGCATTGTGAGCTGCACTGCCGCTGCAGCGGACATAACAACTGCCGAGTAGTCGCCCTTGACGATTTTTGACAAAACGCCAAGGCGGATTTGCTCAAACTCACGGCTGACGCCCTCGACCTCGAGGAATGCAAACTCGCGCTTTGGGTAGAGCAAAACGCCCTTTTGCAGCTGCGACAAGTCCTCGTAAAATCTGATGGCGCTCGCCTCGTCAGGCGTGATTACGAATGCCTTTTTGCCGGCATTCTGTGCAAGCGCGTGTGCTATGTGCACCTTGTTGATGTCGGGCAAACCAACAGCGCCGACAGGCGATGCCGTCGGCGTGATGCTTTTTTGAAGGTTATTGAATTCTTCGTTATTACTTAAAATCTGTGAAAAACAACTCATATATAAATGTATTAATAAAATGAGCAACCGATATGGGCGGTGCTCATATCTGATTATGAATTATACTTATTCATTGCGCTGTCCACATCGGCTGAAATGATTTCTTCAGTCGCGCTGACAGCGTGGTCAAGTGCTGTATCAAGGTCGCTCTTTTTTTCTGACGGGATTTCGCCGAGCACCCATTTTACCATATCGTAATCGGCAGTCGGCTTTTTGCCCACGCCTATTTTTACACGCGGAAAATCCTCGCTGCCGAGGCAGGAAATAATGCTCTTTATTCCGTTATGTCCGCCTGCGCTGCCCTTGCGGCGAACGCGGACCTTGCCGACGTCGAGCGAAACGTCGTCATATATTATTATTATGTTTTCGTCCGGAATATTATAATAATTCGCAGCCTCGATTATCGCCTCGCCCGACAGATTCATCATCGTCTGCGGCTTCATAAACAAACAGCGCGTGCCGCCGACAGTTTCATCGGCAATAAGCGACTGAAATTTTGCTTTTTTGAACTGAAAGCCGTGCTTTTTTGCAAGCAGGTCAATAGCCATAAAGCCTGCGTTGTGACGCGTTCTTTCGTACTTTTTGCCGGGATTGCCAAGCCCTGCGACAATGTATTCAATTTTTCCTCGTCTGAAAAACATAATGACACCTCGTTATACTGCTTTAAGGGGCATATCAGCCGATATGCCCCCTTTGATATTCTGTTTTGTACTACGCCTCGGTCTTTTCAAACTCGTTGAAATCTCTTTCGGAATCGTCCTTTTCGTAGTTGTACATATTTTCGTCCTTAACGTGATTTTTAATGTACTCGTCCCTGTCAAAGAGCTCGTCAGCCTTAACCTTCCATGCCTTTGCGGCAGCGATAGTTTTGTCAAACAGCTCGTTTGCCGATTCGGGATGCTGCATTTCGGTTGAATACGCGCCTGTTTCGGCAACCATTTTGCTGATTGCGCCGGGGTTGTCAAGCACAGGACACGGACGAAGCATATTGTTAGAAAACGGCTGATTGTTTTTGTAAGCCATAAACAGCGGACTCTGAAGTGCCTCGAGCACCGAGCATTCCTTGATGTTTACATTTGAATAGTGTACAAAAGCGCAAGGCTCGCAGTCGCCGTTTGAATTGATGTGGAAATAGTGGCGTCCGCCTGCGATACAGCCCTGAACATACTCGCCGTCGTTCCAGAAGTCGAGTGCAAAAATTGCCTTTGTTTTACGCCACTCGCGCATCTTTTTGTACATAAGCGCTCTCTGCTCGGGCGATACCATAAGGTCGGTAACAGCGCCGTTGCCTGTTGGCATATATGTAAAGAACCAGGCAAATTTTACGCCCTTTTCAATGAGCCAGTCCATATATTCGTCTGATGAAAGAACGTCTGTGTTTTTGCTTGTGTAGCAAAGTGACGCGCCAAACGGAATACCTCTGTCCTTGAGTCGCTGCATAGCGGCAGTACACTTTTTGAAGGTGCCCTCGCCGCGACGGAAGTCGTTTTCCTCCTCGTAGCCCTCGATTGAGAATGCGGGGAAGAAGTTGCCAACCTCGCCGATTTCGTCGGCAAAGGAGTCGTCGATGAGCGTGCCGTTTGTGAAGCTCATAAAGATACAGTCGGGATTTTCGCGGCAAAGGCGCATAAGGTCTGCCCTTCTCATAGTCGGCTCGCCGCCTGTGTAAAGGAACATATATGTGCCGAGCTCTTTTGCCTGCGAGATAATCCTTGCAAGGTCGTCATAAGACAGTGAGCTTGTGTGACCGTATTCCGCTGCCCAGCAGCCTGTGCACTTGAGGTTGCACGCTGCAGTCGGGTCCATAAGAATTGCCCACGGAACGTTGCAGCCGTACTTTTCGATGCTTGCCATACGGACGTCATAGCTGTTGATTGCAACATTCATAAGCGGCGGAATCATCTTTTCAAGCACATGCTCGTTTGTGTCGCATACAAGACTTTTTGCAAATCTCATCCAGTTGTTGTCGGGGTCGTCAAGCACCTTGTGCAGACCTGCATATGTGGAGCGGTTTACTTTCTTAACATCAGCCATTTCAAGAAGGCTGAGAATTTTGGGTGCATTTTTATTGAAATCTTTTCTCGCATACTTTACAGCCTGCTTTACGGCAAAGCTTGTTGCGGAATCCTTAATACCCATAGCTTTTTCCTCTCATATAAATAATGAATATTCGTTTAAAATCGAATATAATACTTTAGTCGGATTTTGTCAAGAAAAATAAACAAAAATTTAGAATCGAATCTGGAATTTGAGACGATATGTTTTGTTTGTTTTGTTCTTATACTTTTCGTTACAGTGTGCGCCCCAGCTGTCGTAGCCGCCGATACCCTGCTGACGGGCGATGCAGCGAACAACAGTTTTGTCGTATTCGGGCATATCCTTCTGATGCCAGATGTTTTCAACCTCTTTTGGCAGATAGTGGCTGACATTCAGTTCCATAACAGGCTCTGCAACAAGGTTAAACGCCTTCTTTTCGCCAACGAGAGTGGCATATCTTACGCCCGTTCTGTTGCCGCATTCCTGCGGCTTGAGGTAAGGCACCCAAAGGTCGTTTACGGTTGTGTTGTAAAGTCCGATTTTTGTGCCGTTTTTGCGGTCAATATAGTTTTCATCGGGGCCTGCGCCAAGGTATGTGAGGTGCTCAAAATCCTTTGGCAGCTCAAAGAGTATGCCAACCTCGGGAATTTCGGGGAGGCTGTCGTCCGGGAAGAACTGCATATCAATGTCGATACCCTTGGAGGTTACGGTGTAAACCACCTGTGCCTTTGATTCGGGCTGCGTGCGAACGGTTGCGCCGCCTGTTACAACAATCTTTTTGCCGTTGTCAAGTATTTTGTAGCCCTCTATACTCCAGCAGGTGTTGTTGTAAATGCCCGGTGTGTCGCCTGCGTCACGCCAGCAGCCGAGTCTGCTGCCTGCGCGCGAGCCGCGGTCATTATCGGTGAGAGCGCGCCAGAAATTAAGTCGCATAGGCTTGAGGAGCATTTCCTCGCCGCCGATTTTGATTGATGTGAGCTGATTTCTTTCGCGCTTTTCAAAGCGGACAAGCACGTCGTCGGTTGAGATTCGCAGATTGCCGTATGTATCGTTAACAAGCAGCTCGTCTTCTTCCTCAAGTTCATCATATGTGCTTGAGAACTCGTTAATTACAAACTGTTCCTCGGCAACAATATGTCCTGCCTCGCACCAGGAGGTTTCGCCCTTTGTTCTCAACTCAAGATTAAGATAGCATTCGTCGGAGGACACCTTGCCGAGCTCGAGGTCGATTGTAGTTTTTTCAAACGGTTTGACGTTAACCGTTGTCACTCCGTCGCGGAAAATGCCCTTGTCGGAGCACTGACACCAGTAAAGCTCAAACTCGTTAAGATTTGTGAAAAGAAATTTGTTTCTGATTTCAACAACGCCTTTTTCGGCGTCAATCGCTTTGAAATCAACATTCTGATAAAGCTTTTTGATTTCTGCCATTTTCGGAGTAACCGTTCTGTCGCCGAACAGAAGTCCGTTGCCGCAGAAATGTCCGTCGTGCGGTTCTTCGCCGAAATCGCCGCCGTACGCAAGGTACTCGGTGCCGTTTTCGTCGGTTGTGAGTATGCTCTGGTCAACCCAGTCCCACACAAAGCCGCCCTGAAGCTGCGGATATTTGTCCCAAAGAGCAGTGTACTCGTCGGTTGAGCCGCAGGAGTTGCCCATTGCGTGAGTGTATTCGCAAAGGATAAACGGTCTTGTGTCCCTGCCTGTAAGTGCGTAGTCCTCAAGATAATCCGGCTTTGCGTACATCTTTGACATAACGTCGCTGAGCTCGCGCTCGTTCGGGTCGCCGTCGAGCTCAAAGTGTACAAAACGCGACTTGTCGTTTTCCTTAAGCCAGTTGTACATCTTTTTGACATTTTCGCCGCCGTGCGATTCGTTGCCCATTGACCACGCCACAACGCAGGTGTGGTTTTTGTCGCGGTGATAAAGCGACTTGATGCGCTCCATACAAGCCTTTTCCCACTCGGGACGGGAGCCGGGAAGCGCAGGACAGCCGATGATATTTGACCAGTATGTGCCGTGGGTTTCCATATTGTTTTCGTCAATAACATAGAGTCCGTACTCGTCGCAAAGCTCGTACCATCTGGGTGCGTTCGGATAGTGTGACGTGCGAACGGCGTTGATGTTATTGCGTTTCATAATTTCGATGTCTTTGCGCATCGTTTCTTCGCTGACATAATGACCTGTGCGGCAGTCAAATTCGTGGCGGTTTGTACCCTTGAACACAACGCGTCTGCCGTTGATTCTGATAACGCCGTCCTTGATTTCAACCGTTCTGAAGCCGATTTTCTGCGAGATGTATTCAATCGGAACGCCGTTGTTTTTAAGCGTGATAACAACGGTGTAAAGGTGCGGGTCCTCGGCGCTCCACGGCTTTACATTTGTAACAATAGCCTTGAGCGCTGTAACATGGTCCTCGCTGGCATAGCGCGAATCAAGCGCAACGACTGCGCCGTCATCGTCAACAACATTCATATCAATTGAAAGCGACTCATAAGCGCCGTTTGTCTTGACGGTGAGGTCAAGATAGCCGTCGTGCAGCATTGCGTCAGGTTCGGCGTGAATTTCAAAGTCGCGGATGTATTCGCGTTCGGTTGTGTAGATATAAACATCGCGGAAAATACCCGACAGGCGCCACATATCCTGGCACTCGAGCCAGCTGCCCGTGCACCAGCGGTAAACCTCTACGCCGATAACGTTTGAACCTTCACGCAGGTATTTTGTAATATCAAATTCAGCACGGTTAAAGGTGGATTCGCTGTAACCGATTCTTTCGCCGTTAACATAAAGGTAAAATGCGGATTCAACGCCCTCAAAGCAAAGCACTACGCGCTTTGAAAGCAGCGACTGATTAATGTGAAAGCGCTTGAGATAGCAGCCAACCGGGTTATGCTTGATAGGTGCGTTCGGAGGGCAGATGTCCTCTTCCGTTTCCCACGGATAGCGCACATTACAGTACTGATTCTGGTCGTAACCCTGCATCTGCCAGGAGCAGGGAACGATTACGCTGTCCCAGTTGTGAGCATCGTAATTCGGGTCTGCGAACTCTGACGGGCGATAAGCATAATTTTTGTAAAGCTTGAACTTCCATTTGCCGTTGAGCAGCTTGCAGCGCGACGACGCATAGCGGTCCGCTCTGAGAGCCTCGTCATAGCTTTCGTAAGGCATAAGCGTTGCGTGCTGCGGAATTTTGCCGACTGCAACAATTTCGGGATTGCTCTGCCATTCTGTGTAACCGTCAATAAAATTTCTTTCCATAATAT
>CAMPBI010000047.1 GCA_946637545.1 uncultured Clostridia bacterium
TATGCATTTCGTTTGTCGATGTAGCCGATAAGGAAATCTGCAGTGCCGTCGATTCCGAGGCGTGAGGAATTAACGCAGAGGTCGTAATTACGAGAGTCGCCCCATTTTGTTTTGCAGTACTGATTGTGGTACTCTTTTCTGCGTCTGGTGGTTTTGTCAATCTCCTTGATTGCCTGTGCAATTGTGCAGTCCTGCATATCGGTGATACGCGAAATCTTTTTGCTTTCGTCTGCAAGAACGAATACGGAAATCAAGCCCTCGTAGTCCTTCAGTATGTAATCGGCGCATCTGCCGCAGACTACAAATGATTCGCCGCTATCAGCCTTTTCCTTGAGAAAATCAAACTGCATATGTGCGATTGCGTACTCGGGCGAGCTATTGAATCCGCTGACTGTTCGCGAAGTGAGCACATTGATTCTCTTTTCGTCTGCACCGGAAAAGCCGCTTAAATCAACACCCTTCTCCTTGCTGATTTCTTCAAGAATGTTTTTGTCGTAAAGCGGAATTCCGTAGTGCTTTGCAATCCTTTCAGCGATGTCGTGACCGCCGCTTGCAAATTCTCTGCTGATTGAAATAATAAACTGCTTTGACATAGTTATCACCTCTTAAAAATGTAGACATTTGAACAAAAGCCGCCCTTGTGCAGGGCGGCTGAAAATTATTATTCGTCTGTTTGAGCAGGAGTCTCTGCCTTTGCAGATTCTCTGCGTGCAACAAGCTCGTCGAGCATCTGGCTGTGCTCTGCGTCTGTCATAGCATAGTTCTTCATCGGAAGAGCCGAAAGGAGCATACCAACTGCAATCGGAATAGAGATGAGGAAGAACATTGCTGCTGCGTACTTGCCGCCGTCAAGCTCATAAAAATGAGTGTCGGTTGTGGCAAGAGTGTTATTAATCTTTGCAAGGTTGTCGCCCGAGAAATGTACTAATGTGTATACAAGTCCCTGGATAAGTGCTGCGATACCGCCTGCAAGCTTTGTAAGGAACGACTGTCCCGAGAAGAATACGCCGTCGGGACGGTAGCCCTTGTGATACTCCTCGTAGTCAACGCAGTCTGCAATCATAATCGACTGCATAACATTAATGCCGCCCATTGATGCTGCTGCTAGTCCGATTAATATTGCCAGCACGATTGACCACGGAAGAGTGGTAAGGTTGCCGCCTGAAAGCTTGAAAGCGACAAAGATGAGTGCATAAGGTACCGCACCTGCGATTGTGTAGAAATTGTAAATCTTTCTGTTTTCATATCTCTTAACAAGACCGGGTGTGATTGCCGATGCAACAAACTGTGCACCGAATACTGCGAGCGCAATTAATCCGACCTTAAGAAGAAGCAGGCTGTCGCCGCCCTCTTTGCCGATGTTATTTGTATCATTGTCGAGGAAATAATACATAGCAAGCGGCATTGCAAGAATCATAAGCAGCTGAAGCGGTGAACGAAGAACGCCTGAAATAAGAATCTGTCTGAACGGCAGGCAGTTCCACATAATCTTGAAGTTATCAATGATACCTCGCTTATCCTCTGCATCGCCGGGAACACGCTCGCGTGTTACAAGTCCTGCAATCTGGAAGAAGATTGTACCGATAACCGTAAAGATAATTACTGTGAAAATCCAAGCTGCCTTTTTGGTGTCGTCAATAGCCATAGCCTCGGTATAGCCGTTCTGACCTATCATAGCGTTGTACTTGCCTTCAAACATACCCTTAAACATATCGGGGATGAAGGTGATTACAGTGCCGATACCGCCGATAATTGCTGCGATACGCGCAAGACCGAGAATCTTTGCACGGTCATTCTGGTCCTCTGTCATAAGAGATGTAATACCCCAAAGCGGAATATCACAAACTGTGAACAGCATACCCCACATAATGTAGGAAATTGCTGCCCAAGCAACGATGAGAACCTTGCCAAAACCTTCAGCGTCGGTATATCTGCCGTTAACAAAGCAAAGTATTGTCATAACGCCGATGATAACCGGGAAGAAAAGAAGATAAGGTCTGCACTTACCCCATTTGGTGTGAGTTTTATCAACGATTGTGCCCATCATCGGGTCGTTAATAGCATCCCATATTCTTGCAACAAAAATTATTGCACTGACTGCTGCAGCAGGAATGTAAAGAACTGAACCGAGATAATAGCTTACAAGTCCTGCGGCGATAACCTGATAAATCAGGTTCTGACCGAACATACCGGTTAAATAACCGAAAAGTTCGCCTTTTGTATAGGTGTGTGAATTAAGATTTTTGCCCATACATCATTCTCCTTTTGACTTATTAGTTTTTACACTGCTATTCATTTTAACAGAATTTTTAAATATTTACAAGGGTTTTTTGGATAAATTATATAAAAATCAAGATTTATAGTAAAAACGGACGTAAAGGGATTAAAACGACACTTTCGTTTTCCCTTTCGCCCGTTAATTAAATAGGTGCAGGTTATTAAATTACATCTTCTGCGACAATTTGCTCCTTCCAGGTTGAACGCGGAGGCGGGCAGGAAAAGTCAAGCAGCTTGAGCCCCCTGACGTGACGAGCCCAGATGCCGTAGGCAGGCAGATTGCGAAAGCGCCAGCTTTCCGGATAAACCGTGCTGTATTCAGGGATGAACGAGCGTTTGTCGTACACCTCTTTGTACGGCGCATAGGTGACATCAATGTTTTTGAGAGTTATGTCCTCAACGTACTTTGTAACTCCCTTTTGCCTGAAGCCTGCAAGGATTATAGGAATTTCCGCCTCGGTGGCTGTGATGTTTTCAATAACAATACCTTTGACCTCGCCGAGCATATCAAAGGTGTCTTTTTCAGCAGACGACGCCTTTTCGCGTTTTTTGCCGAACTCAACGGCGTTCGCCGTTTCGGCAGTGACCTCGGCTGCTCTGTTGCGGTTACACAGTCGCACAAATACAGGACAGGTTACTCTGTTCATTTTGATATTCCTTGCGGTGACATTTGTAACCTTTGAGCCGTCGGCAGACTCAACGGCGATTCCGCTGACGGTGCCGGGATAAATATCGGTCATCATAAATGAGCAGTCCTCAACGAGCACGTCGGTGATGTCGTAAGTCGTTTCTGTGCCGATTTTAAAAGAATTTGCGCACGAGATTACCTCGCAGTTTCTCACGGTGATATTGTGCATTTCTCCCTTGCTGCCGAGCCAGATTGCATTTTTGATGCATATACCGTCGTCGGCTGTGGAAACAAAACAGTGGTCAATATTGAGATTACTGCTGCCCGAAATATCAAAGCCGTCTGCGTTGGCAGTGTGGCGGTTGTTGTTGATTACAAAGTCGCTTATTTCAACGCCGTTGCAGCTATCCAGTCTGAACGACCAGTGCGCAGCGTTTTCTATAATAAAATTATGCGCTTTGACATTTGTGCAGTCTTTAAAATACACAGGTCCGCCGTACTTGCTCTCATGAGCAAAACGAATCTGCGCGCGTGCGTCACGCCGCATCTGAATAACGTCAATTATCTCGGGATGTTCCGTCTGATTTGCGTCCCACAGAGGCTTTCTGCCAAAATACTCGCCGTTTCCCTTCACCTTGCCGCCGCCCGTAAGCGTGATATTGTCGCAACCGTCTGCGTGGATAATGCCAAGGTGGTTGTAGCCCTCGCCCGTTTTGTTTGAGCAAAGCGCACTGCCCCGTGCAACAAACAGTGTAACGCCTGATTGAAGAAAAACGGTAGTTGTAACGTAGTCGCCGCCGTCAACAAAAACTGTTCCGCCGACCTCTGCCGCGGCACTGACTGCGGCGTTAATCGCGTCTGCGTTATTATCTTTTGCGGTATCCGCGCCGTAGTCGCGGATGTCAAACACATTGTCCGTCGGTGCGTCCTGCGTGTGAATATACTCGTCCTCGGGATAATAGGAAGAAAAGTCAAAAGGGTAAACCTTATTAAAAGGTTCACCCTTTGTTATCCTTAAGTCCTTACCGAAAAGAAGTGTGTTGAGTTTGTCTTTGTAAGTTCGTCTGTCTTTCATTTTTGACCCCTTCTGAAAGTAAGCGATGGTGCCGAGTGGCTACTTGAAACAGGTCATTCATTTAAACGAACGACCATCCCTCCACCGCAAGCGGTCCCCCTCCCTTTAACAAGGGAGGCAAATTAGGTTTAAAATTATCTTATACTATGAATCAGCTGCTTATCGCGGCGTGCTGCCCAGGCAACATTGTACGCGTGGTCGCCCATTCTTTCGAGGTCCTGCAGAACCTTGGTGAAGATAACACCCGACGCTGTTGAGCATTTCTTTTCGCGCAAACGCTGAACATGGTTGTCCTGCGCCTCGTTTGTCAGACGGTCAATGCTATCCTCGAGTGCATGAAGCTCGTGAGCTTCGCTGTCAGTAAGGCGTCCGTCAATAAAGGCTTTGGCGGAACGGTCAAACAGTACAAGTACATTTTGGTAAGCCTTCTCAAACTCCTTTATCGCTTCATCGGAGAAATTAAGGCTGTTTTCTTTTGCTTCCTTGGTGCGTTCGAGCACATTGAGGGCGTGGTCGCCTATTCTTTCAAGGTCGGTTATTGTGCGCAGCACACGGACAATTCGCTCCGATACATCGGCATTAAGCTCGTGAGAGGTAATGTTCACAAGGAAGTCCGAAATCGAGTGATTAAGCCAGTTGATAAGTTCCTCATTATCAAGTATTTCACGTTCTTTTGAAATGTCGCAGTTTATAAATGCCTCACTTGCAAACACAATATTTTCGCGTACAACCTGTGCCATACGTTTAACCTCGGCAACGACCTCCTGCGAGGTTGCCATCGGGTTATCAAGCACCTTGACATCAATATAATTGAAGCGCATTTCCGATTCGTGTTCTTTTTGCGGAACAAGGCGTTCTGATACACGAACAACAAGCGGAACAAACGGCAAAAGCACAAGTGCTGTAACAATTTTAAATATAATGTGTGCCGCAGCAACCTGTACGGAACCGTCCGACGATACCGAGCTAACCCAATCTGAAAACGGGGTAAAGAGAGCAAGCGGCGTAAATATCAGCATTCCCACAAAATCGAAAATAAAATAAATCATCGCAGCTCTTTTGGCGTTTGTTTTTGCGCCGATTGCCGACAAAAACAGAGGCATTGCAGAGCCGACATTAATACCGATAATAAGATAGATTGCAAAATCAATCGGCATAAGTCCTTTGAGCGCAAGCATCTGCAAAACGCCGACTGAAGCGCTTGACGACTGCAAAACGGAACACATAATCAAACCGATTAAGAGCCCTAAAAACGGATTATTTGCGTGCGAAATAAACGACTGGAAGCCCGCGCTTGTTTTGAGAACGCCCATCGCGTTTTCGCCGCTCATAGTCTTGAGTCCGAAGAAAAGGATGCCGAAGCCGAGAATAATCTGACCGATGTATTTGTGGTTTAGCTTTTTTGAAAACAAAGCCATAACCGCACCGACAAAAATACAAAACGGTGCAATCGCCGATACGTCAAGCGCAATAAGCACGGCGGTAATCGTTGTACCGATATTTGCACCGATAATAACGCCGGTTGCCTGCGCAAGAGTCATAATTCCCGCATTCAGAAAGCCCATAAGCATTACGGTAGTCGCCGATGACGACTGAATAATTACCGTAACAATAACGCCGAGAAAAAAGCCTTTAAAGCGGTTACTTGTAAGCTTTTCGAGCAGATTTTTCATTTTGTTACCTGCAACCTGGTTGATACCGTCGCTCATATACTTCATTCCGAAAAGGAAGAGTCCAAGCCCGCCAAGCAGGTAGATAAAATTGCTGATTCCCATATTTACCTCATTATAAATCACGATTTGTAAAAAGTCCAACTTTTCACAAATATAGTATGCTATAAACAAAGTCAAATGTCAAGAAAAAACGACTGAAAAAAACGACTGATTATTTTTCAGCCGTTTTTAAGCGCTTTTGCGATTTTGTTAAGATTTGTGATGTACTCAAACGAGTAATACGGATATTTGGTGAGCAACAAATCAAGTAAATCGGGACAAATATCTTTGTTAATCAGCCACTTTGTAACACTGAAATCATCACGAATCTGTTTTGTGAGATAAGACTTGCCCATAAGCGAAAAGTGGTTGAGCAGCAGAAATACTCCCTGCTGATATGTCATAAGGTCATTTGTGGGAACATCAATAAGCTTTGCGCTTGGAGCGTTAAGTTCAAGAAAGGTGCTGCCGCTGAAGCGCTCGTGAATTTTTCTGTACTCTGCGATTGCGTCAAACGGATTGTCAAGTTCAAAATTAAGCTGAAGGCGCGCATTATCGCGCATTACAACAACACCGTAATCATTTAGCCATCTGTTCGCAGTAAGCACATTGTCGGTGTAATCGGTGTCGTCCTTGATTTCCAGCGTATAAAGCATTATGTCCTCGTCATAAGTCTTTCTGTCCTTAAGCGCAAAAGACATTGCAGGATAAGGACTTTTTGAAAAGTCAATCAGCGGACTTATACCAAGATAATGCTGCGAAAACGCAAGAAACGGATAAAGATTATCAGGACTGATTTCACCAATAATGTCGCTGTAAAGGTTGTAATACGCAGGCATTTTCCTGTAATAATCACAGATGAATTCACTGTCCACAAGGCTGACAAAGCGGTTTTCGCTAATCAGTTTGTCCTTATCTCTGAAAAGCGTGGGCAAAAGCGGTCTGTCTGCCCTGTTAACCCTTTCGCCGCGATAAAAAATGCGTTTTCCGCTTTCATACGGCTTGAGAATGTTCCTTTCAAACCCATCGAGCGTGGATATTATGTTTGTATCAAGGTGAAAATCAAAGTCGAATTCATCCTCAATTTTTCTTTGAAACGGATTTTTAATCATAATTAATACTTGTTGTGCACCTTTTCTGCAAAGCACGGGAAATCCTTGAACTCGAGCTTTGTGCCGTCATCAAGAATAACAAAGCCTGTCATTTTGCCAAACACCTGGTGCTGCTCGGTCTGCACAACCTTGAGGTCAAGTTTGTCAGCCCTGTCAACAATCGGCACAAAATCAGTTTCAAATCTGCCGTCGCTCGAGGTAAAGGTCCACGGATCAGTGTAATTTTCGCCGATATTAAAGGTAATATCGTCAAGCTTGTTTGCCTTGCCGTCATAGAAAACAACATTTTCGCTTGCGGCAGACGTGTTGCCGAAGCCGTAGCCGATATTAAATCCAAAGGGCACGCCGTCAAGCTGTCCCGACCCGCTGCCCCAGTACCAGACATTGTCATAAGTCCACACACCGCGTCCCCAGTCAAGACCGCCAAAATCTGTTTCGGGGTCGAGTTCAAAGGTCACGCCGTCGTATTCCATTTTGCCGTGCGCTCGCATACAGTTAATCTTTTGATTATAATAAAACGCCTTTGGGTCGCTGTCCCACGGGGTAGCAATCACCATACTGTCCTGCGGCTCATCGGTAAGTGTGATATTACAGCGGATTCCCCTGCCCTTGTTGTAAGACGGGCAGTTCATACGCAAAAGTCTGCCGTTTTCGGTGTGCAAAAATTCAACGGCGAGCTTTTTATTCTTAAAACGGACATCGCCCTCTTTTGATGACGGGGGCATATGGCGTTTGCCGAGCGGCATAATTTCAATCTGCGACTCGGTGTTTGCAAGTCCGCTTTTCATATCAATTATGCTGACAGAATGCAAACCGATATAGCCGAGGTCTGCAACCGTAAGACATAGCACAAGCCCCGCCGAATTGAGCATCACATAGTAATAATCCCATTCTTTAATGCGTGTTTTACGCTTTTTGATATCATTTCTGTCATAAATCTGCACAAGCGACCTTGACCATCCCGGCTCGATTAATACGCCGTTTTCATCAAGAAGCCTGTGAGCTTTTGTTACCTCGTGATTGCGCATAGGAACTCCTTTCAGTTTAAACAATTATGTATTCAGTCTTCGCTGAGCATTAAGTTCAGGCAAAGCTCCGCCGCTTTTTTGAGTCCGTCGACTGTGGTGAACTCGTCAACAGAGTGACAGTTATTCATTGCGGTTGACACAACAATTCCGTCAATTCCGTGCTGTGCAAGCACGTTGTTGTCAGAGCCGCCAAAGGTTGGAGTGCACTCGCCCGAAAGCCCCATATCGCTGCAAACAGACTTGAAGCGCTTTACAACCCTGTTATCGTCGGCAACATTAAAAGCAAGGATATGCTTTGCAAAAGTCATTTCAACCTTCGCACCGAACTGTGCAGCAGCGTCCTCGCAAATCTTTTTGACCTCGCTGTACTTAACATCGCTCATCGAGTCATCAAAGCAGCGGATTTCGCCCGTGATTTTGCAAAGGTCGGGTACAATATTTGTTGCTTTGCCGCCCTCAATAATGCCGACATTAGCTGTTACGCCGTTGTCAATTGCGCCGCAGGGAATGTTTGTAGCCGCGAGTGCCGCCGCCTTGATTGCATGCACGCCAAGGTGCGAGGCAAAGCCTGCGTGAGCAGATTTGCCGATGAATTTTGCTTCATAGGTCAGAATTGTCGGCGCAGACGATGCGGCTGTTCCCACCTCGCCGTCGAGGTCAAAAACATATGCCTGCTTTGATTTAATGCCGCTGTAATCAAGATGCGTTACGCCGCCTCCGTGAGTTTCCTCGCTGACGGTGAACACAATTTCAAGCGGTCTGTGAGGGATGTTGTTTTCTTTGATGACAGTGAGCGCCTCGAGGATTGAAACGACGCCGGCAAGGTCATCAGAGCCTAGAACTGTGTCGCCTGCCGAGGTGATTGTGCCGTCGTCATGAATCACTGCCTGCTTGCCGTGCGACGGCTCGACAGTGTCCATATGAGATGAGAAAAGCAGCGGCTCGGCGTTGATTTCGCCGTCAACCTTTACAATAAGATTGCCCGTGGTGCCGTTTATCTTGTCGCCGGCGTTATCTTCAGCAAAAGAATCAATGCCGATGCTCTTTAAATAATTCTTGATATACTCGCAGACAAGCCTTTCGTCAAATGACGGGCTGTCGAGCGCTACCATTGATGTAAAATTCTTAAGTATTCTGTCTGTGTTAACCATAAATATACCTCCGATTTGTCTAATTAAAATATACCACTTATCCGCTTCCCTTTCAAGTGTAATTATAAATTGACACACCTTGTAAAAGGGGTTATAATTAAAAAAAGGAAAGAGGGAAAAATATGGGCTTTGAATTTGAAAGAATCTCCTGCTCGGAGAACGGAATTAACCCCAAGGCGATATTTGATTTTATAACTAAAGCCGAGACTGAAAACCTTGGCATAGATTCCTTTATGCTGCTCAAGGGCGGCAAGGTTGTAGCCGAAGGCTGTCACGCGCCGTATACTCTTACCTCGCCGCACGTGCTGTATTCGATGTCAAAGTCGATTACTGCGCTTGCTCTGCTCTATGCGCTTGACGAGGGCAAGGTGTCGCTCGATGACTCAATATGCAAATTCTTCGGCGAATATGACAAGCGCGGCAAGAATGAAAAAATCACCGTGCGCCATCTTGTTACAATGACTGCAGGCAAGATGGTTGGCATGGCAAAAAACCGGCACCACAAGGACTGGATTAAAATTTTCTTTGACTCTCCGCAGCTGTTCAAACCCGGGAGTTTTTTCCTTTACACAAACGATAATTTTTATATGCTGTCCGCAATAGTCAGCAAGGTTTACGGTGAAACGCTCGTTGACTTTCTCTATCCGCGTCTGTTTGAACCTCTTGAAATTGAAAAGCCCGTTTGGGAGGTTGACGATTTCGGCTTCGCGGCAGGCGGCTGGGGACTTTATATGAGCATAACCGACTGCGCAAAAATTATGCAGTGCTGCGCAAACGGCGGCAGTTGGATGGGTGAGCAGCTTGTCCCGGAAAAGTGGCTGAAAGAAGCCACAAAGTTCCAGGTGCCGACTGTAAAAAAAGGACAGATTGACGTTACAAAGGGCTACGGTTACGGCTTTTGGCAGACATCAATTCCGGATTCATACAGAGCGTACGGGCTGCACGGTCAGGTTGGATATGTATTTGAAAAGCATGACACCGTGCTTGTGCTGCACGCAGGAATTTCAAAGGACGAGCTTTTGTCGCTCGCCATTGACGAAATGGCAAAAACACTGTGGGACGAGCCGCAAGCGGAATACGAGGAAAAGCTCGCGGACCTGCTCGCGTCGCTGGGCGATAAGGACGATTTGCCTGTTGAGGCACGCTCAACGGAGCTTGAAAAGAAGTATTCTCAAAAGGCGCTCCGCACGCATTCAAGTATTTTTGCATCAATGCTGCACGCCACGATGTCTACCGTTATGAACGAGCCGAGCGGAAGGACCGACAGATTCATTCTGAATCTTGAAAACAACGGCGACCTTTATCTGATGTGGAAAGAGGGCTTTGATGTTAACAACATCAAGCTCGGTATGGAAAATAAGTACGAGTACAACACCGTTACTCTTGCAGGGCTCAAGTACACAGCCTGCACAAAGGCCGCTTGGACAACACCCAGAGTGCTGACGGTTTATGTCCGTCTGCTTGAAGGATGCCATGTGCGAAAGCTTGTGTTCGTTTTTGACAGCGAAGGCAGGGTTATTGTTAAAAACAGCTCGTTCCCCGATATGCCGACACTCGCTGTACACTATGTTGACTTTTCGGGATTTCCGCTGTCACAGCCGCTTGAAAAGCTGCTTAAAAAATACATAGCGCCGGGCATACTGCTCCTGGGCGAGCCAAACTTCAGAATAAAAAAGCTATTTGACGATTTACTATAACAAAAAACGCTCTGCAAAGCAGAGCGTTTTTTAACTATATCTGAAAGTAAATAGTCTCAATTTTCTATTGCAGTATTTTTCGGTTTTTTACCGACAACCGCAACGCAAATGATAAGCGCCGCAACAAACAGCACGCATCCGACAATCAAAAGATGCTCGTAGTTGCCGCTTGCTTTGAGGATAAGTTCAGACGTATTGTTTCCCGTAATTCCCGCAACAGCCCACGCCGAAAGCGCGATGCCGTGAATCTGACTAATCTGTTTCATTCCGAAGCGCTCGGAAAGCAGTGCGGGTAAGGTTGAAAATCCGCCGCCGTAGCCTGCATTGATTATCAGCAAAAATGCAATTACAATAGCCGAGCAGATAACGCCCGTATTGTTTGTAATTGAGTGAGTAATTACCGGCACAAACGAAATAATAATACACGAAATAAATATAATCTTATAAACTGTGTTGCGCTCCTTCAGCTTGTCCGACAGAGTGGAATAACCTATTCTGCCAAGCGCGTTGAACGCCGCTGTGAGCGACGGGATAACACTGATAATCACCGCGAGCGACGCGGACGCTGCAAAAGCGATGTTGAGTATCTGCTTTTCGTATGAAATAATCATCAGTCCGCAGTGAATATTGATGAAAAACATCAGCCATATTCCGATGAACTGCCTGTTTTTAACAATATCTTTTACACCGGTTTTGGTGCTTGCGGCAGTTTCTGTCCATCCCTCGGGCTTTTTGAGCATAAGGTGACCGAGGTACATCAAAGCGCAGTATATGCAGCCAAGGATAATGAACATCATACTGATGCCGTATCTGTCCTGCAGAAAGTTCATAACAGGAGTCGCAATCGCTTTTGCAAGACCGAATCCCATAATTGAAATTCCCGTTGCAAGACCCTTGTTGTCGCTGAACCAAAGCATAAGAGTTTTTACGGGCGTAAGGTAACCGACGCCAAGCCCGATGCCCATTATCACTCCGTAAAAAAGATATATTGCAGCGAGCGCCGCATAGCCCTTCAGGAACTGAATTGAAAGTCCCGTTCCTACCATTCCGACAGAAAAACAGATGCACGCAATAAGCGAGGATTTATGTATATCCATCTCGACAAATCTGCCTGCGAACGCGGCTGACATACCGAGAAAGAAAATCGCAAGTGAAAACGCCCAGCCGACTGCGAAGGTTGAAAGCTTGAGCTGTGTGGCAATCGCCTCTTTAAATATTGACCAGCAATAAACCGTACCTACAGAACAATGTATCAGCAGAGCAGGCACTGCCGCCCTCATCCATTTATTATTCATAGTGTAACTCCCCTTTTGTCTGTTATGAAATAACAAAGTCTGTTTAGTGCCCGGGATTAAAAAAAACAAGAGCAGGTAGTGTTACCTGCTCTTTGCATTATTAGCCATTAATCTGCTTTGCGATTTCCTCTGCAAAATTCTCTTCTCTCTTCTCAAGGCCGTCGCCCTTCATCATTCTGATAAAGCCGTTAACCTTGATTTCGGTGCCGAGCTCTTTTGCAACTGAATCAACATAGCCCTTTACGCTGCCCTGGAAGATATCGCCGCGAACGAACTCCTGCTCAACAAGGCAGTTCTCTTTGTAGTACTTGCCCATCTTGCCCTCTGCAATCTTAACAAGAACCTGCTCCGGCTTTGAAGCCATCTTCGGGTCTTCCTTCATCTGTGCAGCAAGGATGCCCTTTTCGTGCTCAACAACATCAGCAGGAACTGATGCCTGGTCAAGATATGCAGGGCTCATAGCGGCAATCTGCATTGCAATGTTCTTGCCCATAGCCTCGAACTCTGCTGTGTCAGCCTTTGACTCGTCAGCAACATCAAAGCCAACCATAACGCCTACTGAACCGCCTGCGTGAATGTAGGTTGAAACGATGCCTTCCATTCTGTCGAAACGGCGAACCTTCATATTCTCACCGATTGCAAGAACAAGGTCGTTGAGAGTTTCTGTAACAGTTCTGTCTGTGCCGTCAAACTTTGCTTCTTTGAGAGCCTCAACATCTGCAGGGTCAGTAGCAAGGATTGTCTTTGCAACGCCCTCAACAAAGTTCATAAACTTGTCGTTCTTTGCAACGAAGTCAGTTTCGGAGTTAACCTCAACTACAACGCCCTTCTTTGCTGCCTTGTCATAGTAAGGAAGTACAACACCCTCTGCGGCAATTCTTGATGCCTTCTTCTGTGCTGCAGCAAGACCTCTTTCACGAAGAAAGTCGATAGCCTTATCCATATCGCCGTCAGCTTCAACGAGTGCCT
>CAMPBI010000048.1 GCA_946637545.1 uncultured Clostridia bacterium
GACACCGCCCTTTCACGGCGGTAACACGGGTTCAATTCCCGTCCGGGTCACCAAATAAAAACAGACACCCTTGTGGTGTCTGTTTTTATTTGGTGTTTCTGTTTCGGAGGGGTACCGCGCAAAAAGCAGCGAAGCGAAATTTTGTGCGGAGAGGAAAAACATTCGGAGTGATTATTAACATAATGCGAAGCGTTATGTTTCAATCACGGAGTGTGTTTTGACGACCCGTCCGGGTCACCATAAAAACAGGAAAAAGCCCCGCGGGCTTTCTGTCCGCGAGAGGAAATTCCTGTGAGGGTCATCTCATTCTGACACGCTCCCTTGATTTTAGAACATTTGTGTGCTATAATATGCGCGGTAAGGAGGCAAAAAAGTGGAACAGATTATTGTACATGTGGATATGGACGCTTTTTATGCCTCGGTGGAGGTGCGTGACAATCCGCAGCTTGCGGGCAAGCCGCTTATTATAGGCTCGCTGCCGAACGAGCGCGGCGTTGTGGCAACCTGCAGTTACGAGGCGCGCGAATACGGTGTGCACTCGGCAATGAACATCAAAGAGGCGTATCGCCTTTGCCCGAACGGGATATTTATGCACCCGAATTTTGACAAGTACAAGGCTGCGTCGAATCAGCTGCACGACATATGGAACGAATACGCCACCGCGTCAGAGACGATTGCGCTTGACGAGGCGTATCTTGATGTAACCGAAAAGGCAGGGAGCTGGGAGGGCGCCTGTATGATTGCACAGGCAATCAAGCGACGAGCCCTGAACGAAGTGGGGCTGACCTGCTCCGTTGGAATCGGCTATTCAAAAACTGCCGCAAAAACGGCGAGCGAGGAGAAAAAGCCCGACGGATATTTTGAAATCCCGACGGCGGAGGCTTTTGTAAATCTGATAATTGACCGCAATGTTCGAGTGCTTTACACCGTTGGAGCAAAGACTGCCGAAAAGCTTGCAAACATCGGAATTGAAACAGTGCGGGATGTTCAGAACCGTCAGGACGAGGTAATCCGCCTGCTCGGCAAGCAGGGCTACTGGATAACACAGCTTGCGTTTGGCAAAGACGACAGAAAGGTTGTTGAATACAGACCCGAGGACGCAAAGTCAATCGGGCGTGAAATCACCTTTCAGGAGGACGAGAGCGACTTTGAATTTTTAAAAGACGTGCTGCTTTTGCTGTCGCTCTGCGTTCAGAACAGGGCGGCTCGCGTGGGGCTGTATGGCGAGGGTGTTACGCTCAAAATAACGTACGGCGATATGAAGAATATCACGCGCTCGCGCAGTGTTCCCTTTTGCAATTCGGCGGCGACGATTTACAAGAACGCCGCGGAAATACTTGAGCATATCGAAAGGCGCCCCGTGCGGCTCATAGGCGTGAGCATCAACAAGCTTTCGGGCGAGGACGGACGGCAGCTTTCGTTTGGCGACATATTTGAGGACGGCGCAGATGACGGCGACATCATTTCAAACAGGCTTGATGAAATGCAAAAGAAATATAATCTTGATTTTGCGGGACATCTTGAAAAAATATACCACGGTGTAGTGCTGCACAGGACAATTGAATATATCAGAAAGCATAAGTAAAACCCACTCTGATGAGTGGGTTTTGTTCTTATTCAAACACGCCGTTGATTGAGGTGTCCGCCATAAAGGTGTTGGCGTTGTAGAGCCAGAGAATGTCGGTAACGCCCTCTTTTCTTATGGTCTGCTCGATGTCGCCCGTGTAGTAACGCGGGTCAACCATTACAACGGTTTTAAAATACGGATAAATCATCGGCACAAAGCAGTTTGCGTACGAATCCTTGACAATCATCAGCACGCGCTGCGAGTTGAGCGTGGTGTCAATATTAATCTGTGCATAGTTGCCGCCGAAGAATACCTCATACTTGTTCTTTTGCTCGAGCTTTGACGAGTCAAACATCGACGCGCTGCTGACCTCCTCGTCAACATATGTCACCGCGTACTTTACCTTGGTTTGAGGAACGGTTATTTTGACGGTGTCCTTTGCGTTGAACAGTCCTGCCGTGGACGAAAGCGTGCCCTGAAAAGAATTTGTAATCGGATACGATGTGTATTTTACATTTTCTGTTTTGAGCTTGAGTGTTTTTGCAACCTGCTTAAACGCTATCTGCGCCGCATCCGTTGTCCAGTGGTGGTCGGTGCGGTAATAAAGCTGTTTTGCATCGCGCTGCTTTGCAAGCGGAGCGCACAAATCAATTGTTGTGATGCTGCCGTCAAGGAGTGAATACACCTTTTTAATCTGCGCCGTCTGATTTGCGCCGCGTGCCTGTCGCGGCATATAGTCGGACAGAATTTCGCACGAGTTCGGCGCGATTGCCATATATGACCTGATGTCTGTGTGCGATTTTGTAAAAGCATTGATTGTGTCGACTGTCTTTTTTGTCTTTTCGCCGTCGTAGTTTACGGGCTGCTCAAAAATATAGTGCTTTTTGCCGATATAAGCGCCGTTGATTTCGCGCTTACCGACAAAAATGTCAATCGCGGTTCGCGTTTTGACAAGTCCGCTCCTGCCGACAAACTGGTCGGAAAGGTAACTTTCGGTGTCCTGCATAAACTTGCCGCTCGCAAGCGCCGACATACTGAATTTCGGTTTCTGCGCGAGGTTGCGGTTTTCGTTTTCGCTGAACTCCTTGTCCTTGCCGATGAGCGTGAACAGGCTGACAAAAATCAGTATCGCCACAAGAATCAGCGCAGTGATAATGTTGCACAGGTTTTCAAACGCGCGCTTTGTCATTTTGCCGCTGTCCTGCTTTGATTCAGCTTGATTCAGTTTGTTTTCGTTTTCATTCATAATCAGAACCTGAAGTATAAGAATGGATTATATGTTTCGCTAATCATAAATATTATGCACAGAATCATAAGAATTACTATTCCCACTCCTCTGAGCTTGTATACGGTTTTGTACGGAGCCTTTTCAGCCAGTTTTTTGTAAATCGGGGTTGCGCAGAAGGCGCCGAAAAGAATCGGCAGGATATTTGCGCCGAGCAGATAGCCCGACTGCGCATCAAAGAGTCCGCCGCCTGCGCCGAACATTGTGCCGATGTAGCGCATTGCCTCTGCAAGAGTAGGTGCCGAGAAGAACACCCAGCCAATCATCACAATAATCATTGTGAGAATGTGGCGAAGGGCTGTTGGAAGCTTTTCGATAAGGCTTGAAAAAACATATTTTTCAAGTATCAGCAGAACACCGTAAAATACGCCCCACATAATGAAGTTCCACGCCGCGCCGTGCCACAGTCCCGTGAGCATCCACACAACAAAGAGGTTAAAAATAACACGCGGTGTTTTTCGGCGGTTTCCGCCGAGCGGAATGTAAACATATTCTTTGAACCAGGTGGACAGCGAAATGTGCCATCTGCGCCAGAAATCTGTGACGCTTGTTGCGATGTAAGGATAATTGAAGTTTTCAATAAACTTGAAGCCGAACATTCTGCCGAGTCCGATTGCCATATCGGAATAACCCGAAAAGTCAAAGTAAATCTGGAGCGTGTAGCAGATAATGCCTATCCACGCGGTGAGGGCGCTTGCCTTGGTGATGTCCTGCGACTGAATTGACGTGTAAACCGCGCCGAGCGTGTTTGCAAAAATCAGTTTTTTGCCGAGTCCGACAGTGAAGCGTGTGAGTCCTGCCGCAAACTTGTTAAGCGATTCCCTGCGGTGCTGAAGCTGATGCTCGATGTCGGTATATCGTACAATCGGACCTGCTATAAGCTGCGGGAAAAGCGAAATATAAAGCGCAAAAGCAGCCGGGTTTTTTTGCACCTTGACCTTGCCGCGATAAAGGTCGATTACATACGACATTATCTGGAAGGTGTAAAACGAAATTCCGACAGGAAGCGCAAGCTCGGGCACGCGAAGGTGTGCGTGGAACAGCGCATTAAAGTTGTCGATTAAAAATCCGAAATACTTGAAAAAGCCGAGCACGCCGATGTTGAACACGAGCGACAAAATGAACTTGCGCTTTGCCATTTTGTCGTTGC
Organism: uncultured Clostridia bacterium; assembly: GCA_946637545.1. Classification (GTDB taxonomy): domain Bacteria; phylum Bacillota; class Clostridia; order Oscillospirales; family Acutalibacteraceae; genus Eubacterium_R. The sequence continues at coordinate 4,003 of CAMPBI010000048.1, forward strand.
CGGTGGTCTTTGCATTGTCAATGTCCCTGCCGACAACATAGTTGAACACTATGCTGATGAGCATCAGGAAAATATAAACCGGCTCGCCCCACGCGTAAAACACAAGGCTTGCAATCAGTAATATTATATTTTTTACGTTAATGTTCTTCGTTATTCCTCCGAGAACATAATAGAGTATCAATGTTATCGGCAGGAACAGAATCAGAAAGGTTGATGAGCTGAATACCATTGTCTGTCCTTATATGTCAAATAAAATTTTACAGTGCTTTTTTAAATGCCTTCAAAACATCGTCGGCGTTTTTTGCCGTGCAGTAGAATACCGTGTTGCCGCTGACCTCAATGACGCTAGCTTTGAGCAGGTCGTACTGGTCGGGCGCGTAATTTTTAAACAGGTTTTTCTGATTTTCAACGCGTTTTGCGACTGCGGCTCTGACCTCCTCGGCGTCCGCCTCGTCGTAAAGCTTAACAATCAGAAGCTCTGAAACGTTCATAACGTTGTCGTCGGTGTAGTAGACGATGCCCTCCGCCTTCGCTCTGTCAAATGAAAAGGTTTTTTCGGTGACGGCGGCTGACTTTTTGTCCATTTTTGATACGTCCATAACCTTGATAACGGGTGCCGCAATTTCGTCGGCGCTCTTTTTTGTGCCGCCTGCATTTGACACCATAAGCACGATGATGAAAACTAAAAGCGCCACGGCGCATATAATCTCTGCTACGGAGTATTTGTCAAGCTTGATTTTAATATTTGTCGGTTTTTTATCCAATGTCTATTCCTACCTCGTTGAGAATATTGGGAAGATACTTTTCGGTATAAAAGGCTTTTTTGGGGTGAATTCCGTCGCCGTCGTAGTAATTCTTTTTGAACGTGCTCCACATTGATGTTGAGTCAATGTAGCCCACCTTAAGCTCCTTTGCAAGCTTTTTGAGGCAGGTGTTGTAGTAGCCGATGTTCTTAAAACGCGGCGATTTTTTAATATTCTTTTTGCTCACGGGAAAAATACTGTCAATGTAAATCTGCGTTTTGGGCAGCTTTTTCTTGAGCAGCTTAATGCGCTTGGTGTAAGAATTTGTCAGAATTGACACCTGCGACTTGTTCCCCATCTGGTTGATACCGAAATGAAGAATGATTACGTCGGGCTTGATTTTGACAATTCTTTTGATTTTGTCCTCGACAAGCGACGGTCCCGCGCCGACCTTGGCAATAACCTGGTCGTTATCAAGCACGCCGTATAGGCGCATTGCCTCCATAACGCTGTCGCCGACAATCAGTATGCCCTTGAACGCAGGCTTGTAGTTGCCCGCCTTTATCTGCTGCTGCAGTTTTTCAATGTTTTTTGACTTGTTGTATTTTTTCTGCGCCGCCTTGACGACAGACACCGCCTCGTCGCCGTCGACCTTCTCGAGCTGCGCCATATAATTGACGCCCTTTGCCACATCGTTGTCGTCGGCACCGCGGGGAATCACAACGGCGAAAAAGCGGATAAACATAAAGGCTATGATTACCGCGAGAACGAGTGCAATTATTTGTTTTGGTTTGATTTTGTGAATTTTGAATTCCATATGTAACTCCCGCACTGCTGTTATGTGCGAACTGCCGCGCCGGCAGTGAAAAATCTGCTTATATATACTTAAATTTTAATATAATTCTTAAATTCCAAAGTCATTCTATCACATACAATCTGACAATGCAATCACTGTTTTGTCATTTTTAAAAATTTTTTGTCATTTTATATTTTATTGTTGCTTTTTGTTTGAAAAATCTTTCCTTTTCTGTGAAATTTGCACTAAAAAAGGGGTGTGTTCCGCCACTCGTAAAACAGGCAATTTGCACCTCGCTTGCAAAAAGACAAAAAATACCTTATACTAAATTACAGTAGGGGGGAATCTGAAATGAAAACGGCAAAATTTTTCAAGACAGCAGGCAGCTTGAGCGCGAAAACATCGACTATTTTATGATTTCAAAAAGCGGTATTAAGGTAAACGAATACAAAATCGTAAATAATACATATGACGGAGTATATCCGAGCGACCACTTTTCGATTGTAATCAAAATTGAGCTTACTTGACAAATACAGAATAAATTAATACAATAATAAAAAATCAACAGGAGTGCACTATGGGCGAATTCAAGGTAATAGAAATTAAAAAATCAGTGTTTGAAAACAACGACAGAGAGGCGGACAAGCTCCGCGAGGAGCTGAAGGCGAAAAAAACCTTCCTGCTCAACCTTATGTCGTCGCCGGGAAGCGGCAAAACAACCACTCTAAAACAGACAATCGCGCGCATCAGGGACGAGTACAAAATGGGCGTTATGGAGGCTGACATAGACAGCGATGTGGACGCCAGAACCATTGCGGACACAGGCGTTCAGTCCATTCAGCTGCACACGGGCGGTATGTGCCATCTCGACGCAGGAATGACAAAGCAGGGGCTTGACAGTATCGACGCCGACGACTACGATTTTATCGTGCTTGAAAATGTCGGCAATCTTGTGTGCCCTGCCGAGTTTGATACGGGCGCAAGCAAAAACGCAATGATTCTGTCTGTTCCCGAGGGCGACGACAAGCCGCTTAAATATCCGCTGATGTTCTCAATCTGCGACGCGGTTATAATCAACAAAATCGACACAAAATCCGTGTTTGATTTTGACGACGACGCCGTTGTTGAACGAATCAAAAAGCTCAACCCGAAGGCTGAAATCTTTTTCATCTCTGCAAAGACGGGCGAGGGCGTTGACGCGTGGTGCGACTGGCTGCGCCGTCAGATTGACGAATGGAATAAGTAATCCGCAAACAAAAACACCGTAAGGCTGATGCCTTACGGTGTTTTTAATCGTAATACTTTGCGAGTTTGGGAAAACGGTCAAAAAATTCGATATGCTTGTCCATAAGCTTGTCAAAAAACGCGATAAGATTGCCGTTGCAGGCAACAATTACGAGCGTTCCCCAGGTTATTCCGATAAATTTGCGGTGCAAAATCAACGTTAGCGCCACACTAAACACAAGATAAACGCCGTCGTTAATAAGCTTTGTTTTGCGCAAATCGGTGTGCTTTTCGGTGACGAGTGTGCGGACAAAATAATCATATGCGCACGGCGGAAGATAAGTTTTGATAAAAAACTCAACGCCGATTGCAGTCAAAATTATTCCGACAACAAACATCACTATACGCTGCCACATTGCGTCTGCGTTAATCGGTGAAAGCAGCAGGATGTAGCCGTCAAGCACTGTGCCGTAAAGGATTGCCGACACAAACGAGGTAAGATACACCAGCCTGAATCTGCCCACAACTGCCGCCATAAGCAGCAGAATAAGCGTTTGCAAAATGTATTCCGCCTGCCCGTAGGACAGAAAACTCACCTTTTCGCTGATGATATATGTCGGCGCGGCTATCATTGAAAGTCCCAGATTCGCCTTTGCCATAATCGCCACTGCAAGCGGCAGCACGAGCATTCCCCACACATACGCCGCCTCGCGCGACATCCTGAATTTTTTACTCATAGATTTCTCGTTTGAGCGCGCCGATATACGGAAGATTGCGGTACTTCTGGTCGTAGTCAAGACCGTAGCCCACAACAAATTCGTCGGGCACATCGCAGCCGACATAGTCCGGCGTGAGGTCAACCACGCGGCGCGCAGGCTTGTCGAGCAGTGTGCAGATTGAAATTGATTTCGCGTTTCGCGCAGAAAGCAGATTGCTGACATATTTGAGCGTTCTGCCCGAATCGAGAATGTCCTCTATAAGCAGCACGTCGTAGCCCTCAAGGTCGATGTCGATGTCCTTGATAATCTTAACCGAGCCCGACGAGCGCGTGCTGCCGCCGTAGCTTGACACTGCAAGAAAATCAATCTTAAGCGGCAAATCAATGTAGCGCGTAAGGTCGGTCATAAAGTAAATCGAGCCCTTAAGGATGCCCACAACAAGCAAATTTTTGTCCTTGAAATCCTGGGTGATTTGTGCGCCGAGACGGACGTTGATTTCCTTCAAATCCTGCTCGGATACAAGCACCTCGCTGATGTCGTTGTTTAAATTTTTCATAATAATTAACCTTTCTGCCTCCCTTGTCAAAGGGAGGGGGACCGCGTAAGCGGTGGAGGGATGGTCGTTATCTATTACATAATGTTTAATCAAGCGACTATCCCCCTGCCGAGTTGCTTTGCAACTCGTCTTCCCCCTTTAGCAAGGGGGACAAATCAGTTACTCGCTACGCTCGGGCAGTTTTTATCTCTCCTCGCGGAAATACGAAAGTCCGAGCGATGCCGGGGGCTGATTTTCCTTTTTCTTACGAGCCGAAACGATGATAAGAACGATAATCGTTACAACATACGGAAGCATTTTGAAAAGCTCCTGTGCTCTGAGGGTCAGTCCCGGAATAAACAGATAGACAATGTAAAGTCCGCCGAAAATAATTGATGCAAAAATGCCGAGATTCGGGCGCCAGATTGCAAAAATTACAAGTGCGATTGCGAGCCAGCCTCTGTCGCCAAAGCCTTCGTTTGACCAAACGCCGTTTGCGTAGTCCATAACATAGTAAAGTCCGCCAAAGCCTGCGATTACAGAGCCAATGCAGGTTGCAAGATACTTTGACTTTGTAACGTTAATACCTGCCGCGTCGGCAGTTGCAGGGTTTTCGCCGACTGCACGAAGGTGCAGACCGCCCCTTGTTCTGTTAAGGAAAAAGCCGCAGATTACAGCAATAATAATTGCCATATACGCAAGAAAGCCGTAAGAGCAAAACAGCTTGCCGAATAATCCGAGCGACGAAGCGAACGGAAGCTTTGCAGCAAAATATGCGCTTGTTCTTGAAAGTGCAACTGAAGGAACGTCGCTGTCAACAAGCTTGATGAGCGACGCGCCGAAGAAATTACCGAAGCCCACACCGAAGGTTGTGAGCGCAAGACCTGTTACGTTCTGATTTGCGCGGAGCGTAACGGTAAGAAAACAGTAAATCAGTCCTGCAATAAGCGAGCCGAGGATTGTGCAAATCATCGGAATAAAGATGGCGAGGAAGCCGTTGAGCTCGTTGCCTGCGCCGACTGAATTTTCATAAAGGAATGCGCCGATAACGCCGCTGATACCGCCGATGTACATAATACCCGGGATACCGAGGTTGAGGTTGCCTGACTTTTCGGTCATAATCTCGCCTGTTGCGCCGTAGAGAATCGGAATTCCCTGCATTACAGCGCGGGGGAACAGTGAAAGCAGTGTGCTGATAAATGCCATATTACTTGCCCTCCTTGCTGTTTTTGTTAAACTTAATTTCGTAATTTACAAAGAACTCGCAGCCGATGATGAAGAACAGGATGATGCCTGTAAGAATATCGGAAAACGACTTGTTAAGCCCGAATTCTGTTGCAATCTGCTGTGCGCCTGCCTCAAGGAACGAGAGCAGCAGCGCGGTGAGAATCATCATAAACGGATTGAACTTTGCAAGCCACGATACCATAATCGCGGTAAAGCCTCTGCCGCCCGCAGTTTCGGTTGTGATTGTGTGGCTTGTGCCGCCGACGAGCAAAAGTCCTGCAATTCCGCAAACAGCGCCCGAAAGGAGCATTGTTCTGATGATAACTTTTTTAACGTTCAGACCGATATATCTTGCGGTGTTCTGCGATTCGCCGACGATTGAAATTTCGTAGCCGTGCTTGCTGTACTTGAGATATACATACATAAAGATTGTAAGTCCAAGCACAATCAGAATGTTGAGCAGGTATTTCTGACCTGCGATTGTCGGGAACCAGCCCGCCTCGGTTGAGGCGTTGATGATGCCGATTGCGCCCGAGCCCTTCGGGTTCTCCCACACACGGCAGAAATATGCGACAATCTGAATGCCGACATAGTTCATCATAAGGGTGAACAGTGTTTCGTTAGTGTCAAGAGTTGCCTTGAACACGGCGGGGATAACCGCCCAGATTGCGCCTGCAAGAACCGAGGCAACAATCATCGTGATAATCAGAAGAACGTTCGGGAGCTTGTCGCCGAAAAGAATCATACACGCGGTGGAGGCAAGTCCGCCGATTAGCACCTGACCTTCGGCGCCGATGTTCCAGAATCGCATTTTGAACGCGGGTGTTACGGCAAGCGACACGCAAAGGAGCATTGAAAGACTCTGGAGAAGGTTCCATATTCTTCGCGAAGTGCCGAACGCGCCGTCAAGCATTGTGGCGTAAACGCTAATCGGGTTTTCGCCGGTGAGCGCCATTGTTACAATTGCGCAAACAATGAGCGCCGCAACGATTGAGCCAATGCGGATAAGCGTTGCGTTAAGCACGGGCATACCCTCGCGCTTTGCAACGTGGAAAAGCGGCTCGCGCTTTTTTTCAACTGCTTTACTGCTCATTTTCAGCGTCCCCCTTTCCGTTAACGCTCTTGGTCATAAGCAGACCAAGCTCCTCTTTTTTGGCTGTTTTGCCGTCAACAATGCCGGTTATGTTGCCTGAATTGATAACCATTATTCTGTCGCAAAGGGCAATCAGTACGTCGAGGTCCTCGCCTACAAAGATAATTGAAACGCCCTGCTCCTTCTGCTTGTTGAGAAGGTTGTAAATCATATATGACGAGTTAATATCGAGTCCGCGAACGGGATACGCAACCATAAGCACACGCGGCTCAAGCGCAATTTCTCGTCCGACGAGCACCTTTTGTACGTTACCGCCCGACAGACGGCGAACGGGAGTGCTTGTGCTCGGGGTAACTACCTCGAGCTCTTCAATAATATCCTCGGCAAGCTTTTTCGGCTTTTTTCTGTCGAGGAATTCGCCCTTGTTGTTTTTGTAAGAACGCAGCATCATATTGTCGGTGATGTCCATATTGCCGACAAGTCCCATTCCGAGTCTGTCCTCGGGTACAAACGACATTGCGACGCCGAGCCTTCTGATTTCTCTCGGGGTTTTGCCAACGAGCTGCTGCTCTACATCGTCGTGGTCGGTGAACAGAATCGACGAGCCTTTTTCGCATTTCTGAAGACCGGCGATAGCCTCGAGCAGCTCCTTTTGTCCGGAGCCGGAAATGCCCGCGATACCAAGAATTTCGCCGCTGTTAACGGTGAATCTGATGTCTGTCAGCGCATTTGAGCCGTCGCGGTTTTTAACATTGAGTCGCTTTACAACAAGTCGCGGCTCGGGATTTTTCGGGTCTTTTCTTTCAATATTAAGGTCAACCTTTTCACCCACCATCATTTCGGTAAGCGACGCCTCGGTTGCGTCCTTTGTCAGAACGGTGCCCACATTTTCGCCCTTGCGCAGAGTTGCAACTCTGTCAGAGATTTCGAGCACCTCGTGGAGCTTGTGAGTAATTATAATAATTGACTTGCCGTCAGCTTTCATATTGCGCAGCACGTCAAATAATTTGCTTGTTTCCTGCGGTGTGAGTACAGCGGTGGGCTCGTCAAGAATCAGAATGTCCGCGCCTCTGTAAAGCACCTTTATAATCTCGACTGTCTGCTTTTCGGATACAGACATTTCGTAAATTTTCTTGTCAAGGTCAATCACAAAACCGTACTGGTCAGTGATTTTTCTGATGTTTTGCTTGGCTTTTTTCATATTAAATTTTTCGCCGTCGTCAATGCCAAGCACAATGTTTTCGGCGGCAGAAAAGATGTCTACCAGCTTGAAATGCTGATGAATCATACCGATGCGATATTTGAACGCATCCTTCGGGGAGGCGATTACAACCTCCTCGCCGTTCACAAAGATTTTGCCTTCGTCGGGAAAATAAATGCCCGACACCATATTCATAAGGGTCGTTTTGCCGCTGCCGTTTTCACCGAGAATCGACAGAATTTCGCCCTTGTAAACCTTTAAGTCGACATTTTTGTTTGCAACAACCTTTGTACCGAACGCTTTGGTAATTCCTTTTAGTTCAAGTGCAACCTTTTCGCTCATAAGTAACCTCCGCAGGCGGAAAAATCCGTCCGTTTTTGTGGTATAAGAGTGATGATAGCCGTGACTGTAAAAATACAGCCACGGCGATTTTAATTAGTCTGAATTTGCTTAGAAAGCAACGTTGAGGAGTGTGATGCCGTCAATCTGTACATCAAAGTAAGGAGCCGATCTGAATTCAGACTCGCTGAAGTAACCGTCCTTGATAACCTCTGTGTCGCCTGCAAATGCCTCGTCGGTGTCAACGTCAGCCTGATAGCCGGTAAGAACGCCGTTCTTGTCAACTGTAGCCTTTGTGTTGAGCTGCTTCTTCTCGTCAACTGTAACTGTGAAGTTTGCTGTGTCGAATACGTGAACCTTGCCAGCCTCGATGTCAGCCTTAACCTCATCAAGCTTTGCCTGTGTGCCTTCTGCAGCAGCCTTTTCGTTAACCTCTGTAAGTTCAACAGAGCCTGTTTCGATTGTGCCTGTCCAGTCAGCCTCAATTTCCTCGCCCTTCTGTACGCACTCAATCATATGCTTGAAGTAAGGAGCCCAGTTGATTCTTGAGGATACGATAAATGTGTTCGGGCAAGCCGATACTGTTGAACCGTTGTAAGATACGTCCGGAATGCCTGCCTTTTCACAAGCGGTAGGAGCACCCATTGAGTCAGCGTGCTGTGAAATGAGGTCAGCGCCGCCTTCGATAAGAGCCTGTGCAGCCTCTTTTTCAGCAGTCTCGTCGTACCATGAGCCTGTGAACTTAACGTCCATAACTACATCTTCACAAACGCTCTTTGCGCCAAGATAGAATGAAGTATAACCGCTGATAACCTCTGCATAAGTATATGCGCCGACATAACCCATCTTCGGAACGTCGCCCTTGAGCTTGCCTGCTTCCTTAATCTCGTTGAGCTTGAGACCTGCAGCAACACCTGCAAG
>CAMPBI010000049.1 GCA_946637545.1 uncultured Clostridia bacterium
AAGCGTTCTTTTTCCTCCCATATTTCCTTTGCCTTCGGTGCCCAGTGCTGCGCATATAACTCACACTTTGAGCAAAGCGCCTCTGCACTTTCGGGACAGTTGAGGTTTGTGGATTTTGCGCCTGTCTTGTTTACAATTTTCACAAGTGCGTCAGGGTTTTCGAGCATGGGGCAGGGGCGCAGCATATTGTCGTTGAACGGCTGTCCCTTGTAGTATTCGCGAAACAGCGGCGATTTCAGACATTCAAGCACGCTCTTCTCTCTGATATTCGAGTCGCTGTAATGAATGAATACGCACGGCTCAACATCACCCTCGCTGTTAACGTGAAAATAGTTCCTGCCGCCGCCGATACAGCCGCCCACAAATTCACCGTCGTTCTGAAAATCAACGGTAAAAATCGGCTTGCCTGTTTTGCCGTTTCGCTTATCGCGGATAGTTCTGTAAACGTGCTCGCGCTGCTCGGGAGTCAAAAGCAGGTCGGTGTCTGCGTCGCTTCCGACGGGCATATAGTGAAAATACCACGCAAAAACAGCGCCGTTTTCAATTTCCATATCGTAAAACTCGTCGCTTGTAACAGCCTCGTAGTTCTGACTTGTGTAGCACACCGATGTGCCGAAAAGGCATTTGTGCTTTTTGAGCGTTTGCATTGCCTTTATAACCTGCGAATAAACGCCTTCGCCGCGTCGTGCGTCGGTTGTTTTCTCCGTGCCCTCAACCGATAGTGCGAGAGCAATATTTCCGGATTTTTTCATATCCTCGCAAAATTCATCGTCAACAAGCGTTCCGTTGGTGAATGCAAGGAATATGCAGTCCCTGTTTTCACTTACAAGCGTGAGCAGGTCTTTTTTTCTGACAAGCGGCTCGCCGCCCGTGAACATAAAGAAATGCGTGCCGAGTTCTTTTGCCTCACGCACAACCTTGCGCATCTCATCAAGAGTGAGGTTTGACTTGTGACCGTATTCAGCCGCCCAGCAGCCCTTGCAATTGAGATTGCAGGCGGAGGTGGGGTCCATCAGAATTACCCACGGAATGTTGCAGCCGAGCTCCTCGCGTTTTTTTCGAAGAGTCGATGTTCCGACATATCCTGCGTCGATTGCAAATGTCAGCGCAACTCTTGTAAAAAGGTCGCGGTCAATTCTTTCAATACCGTCAAACAGATACTTGTGCCAGATGTTGCTTTCGTCAGTGATTATTTCAATCGGCTTTTCAAAAGTGCTTTTCGGATAAATACTGCCCGCAGCAAATTTGCCGACCTTAACAAGCCTGAGCATATTTCGCTTGGGATTCTTGTAAACATATTTCATCAGCTTTTCGCCGATTTTGTGAAGTAAAGCGGGGCTGACATTAGCCATTTACAGTACCTCTCTTTTATTTGCTACATTGATTCGGGCGCCTCGATTTTGAGCATCGTCAGAATGTTGTAAATTGTTGATTTAACCGCGGTGCAAAGATAAAGCCTTGCGTTCATCAGTGCCTTGTCGTCAACAACGACGCGGTGCGCGTTATAAAACTTGTGGAAAAGTGTGGCAAGCTCAATTACATAGTGCGTAATCTTTGCCGGGTCGTAGCTCTTTGCAGCTGATACAATTTCATCTGTGAGCGCGCTTAAATGAGTTATGAGCTCGCGCTCCTCGTCGCTGCAGAGCATTTTGAGTTCGTCATCGCCAGGCGCAGTTATCTCAACGCCCTGCGCCTTTGCCCGTTTAAGAATCGAGCAGATGCGTGCGTGAGCATACTGCACGTAGTAAACAGGATTGTCGCTTGACTGCTTTGCCGCAAGCTCAAGGTCAAAGTCAAAATGCGAGTTCGGCTCACGAAGATTGAAGAAAAATCTTGCGGCGTCAATCGGAACCTCTTCAAGCAGAGTGTTCAGCGTAATAGCCTTGCCTGAACGCTTTGAAAGCTTGATTGTTTCGCCGTCGCGAACAAGGCGCACCATCTGCATAATAACACAGTCCAGTCTGTCTGCGTCAAGTCCGAGCGCAGTGAGCGCCGCCTTCATTCGCGGAACATATCCGTGGTGGTCGGCACCGAGAACGTCAATAGCCTTGTTAAAGCCTCGTGTTACGAGTTTATTGTAGTGGTATGCAATGTCGGGGACAATATATGTCGGCAGTCCGTTTGCGCGGATAAGAACGATGTCCTTGTCATTACCGTATTCGCTTGCCTTGAACCAAAGCGCGCCTTCGCTTTCGTAGGTCGCGCCCTTTTCCTTAAGAGCAGAAATGACTTTGTCAACAGAGCCGTCAGCGTGAAGAGTCGATTCTCTGAACCACTTGTCATAAGTGATTCGGTATCTGCCCAGGTCGCGTTCAAGTCCTGCAATATTCTGCGGCAGGGCAAAGTCAACAAGTGCTTTGCGTCTTTCGTCGCTCGGCGAGTCGGCGTATTTGTCGCCGTATTCTGCTTTGAAATTCTCTGCGTGCTCGGTGATGTCAGCTCCGTGGTATGCGTCCTCGGGCATTTCAATATCCTTGCCGCACGCCTGAAGGTATCTTACCTCGAGCGAGGTTGCAAATTTTTCAATCTGATTGCCTGCGTCGTTGATGTAAAATTCACGCTTTACATCGTAGCCCGCATATTGCAAAACGGACGCAAGGCAGTCGCCTATAGCGCCGCCGCGCGCGTTGCCGATGTGCATAGGACCTGTCGGGTTTGCCGAAACGAATTCAACAAGGATTTTCTTGCCCTGTCCGTAGTCCGACTTGCCGTAATCTGCGCCGCTTTCAACAACGTCGGTCAGGATTTTTGCATAGTATTCGTCGCTCAGGAAAAAGTTAATAAAACCGGGACCTGCAATTTCTGCCCTTTCAAAGAGTGTGCCCTCTAAATCGAGATTTGATACAATGCTCTCTGCAATCATTCGCGGAGCTTTTCTGTATGCACGGGCGCCCGCCATAGCAATATTGCTCGAAAAATCGCCGTTCTTTTTGTCCGACGGCTTTTCGATGATAAATTCGGGCATATCAGCCTCGGGCAAATCGCCGCTTGCAACAGCCGAACTTACGGCGTCGATAATTCTTTGCTTTAATATTTCCTGTGTTTCTTTAACAATTTTTGACATATCAGTTTACCTTTACTGTAACCTTTACTTCGTTTTCGCTTGTGAGCGCACCGTTCACATCAATGTCGTAGCCAAAGGTGAACGAGCCCTCCTCGCCGCTGAACCAGCTTTCAATATTTTTGCCGTAAATACCCATCAGAATATCGCCGACCTCCGTGCCGTAGTTGCACAGATTGCGCTTTGAACGCTCAATCACAAGCAGCGAACCGTAAGCGCCGGTGCGCATCATTTCAACGCGCTTGTCGTCCTTGGTGATTGTCAGCTTTGTTCTGACGGGCGACATAGGCGGCTCCTGCTCCTCGTTGTAACGCAGCACAAAGCAGTCGTCTTTTTCTTCAAAAGTGCCGACGGTTGTCATTTCAATTTTGTCGCTGTCCATACCGTATTTCTGACGTCCGACAATTTTAATCAGTGCGTTTTTTCTCATTCAAATTACCTTAAATATATCTACAAACTCGCATTTTTCCGAAATGTCCTCGCCGAGCAGAACTTCGGCGACATCGCAGAAATTCTGCGTTTTGTCCGAAACAAAATATTTCTGCTCGCCGCGGTGATTATCACTGTTTGATAAATTGCGGCTTTCGAGTACCTCTTTGACATAGCGCGCTTCTTCAAGCCCCGAGTCAATCAGCGTGACGTTTTCGCCCGCGATTTTCTGAATAATAGGAGCAAGAATCGGGAAGTGCGTGCAGCCAAGAATTATTGTGTCTGCACCGGCGTCAAGAATAGGCTCAATGTATCTTTTGACTGCGGCGTTTGTTACCTCATCGTCAATGGAAATCCAGTTGCTTTCAACAAGCGAAACAAGCAGCGGGCACGAAACCGAAACTACCCTTGCGCCGTTATCAAGCGCGTGAATTTCGTTGTCAAATGCCTTGCTGTTAACAGTCGCGCTTGTGCCCATAACGCCGATTATTTTGTTTTTTGTAGCGCTCACAGCAGCCTTTGCCGACGGCTTTGCAATGCCTGTTGACGGCTCTTTCGTGCCTGCCAGCACATTTGCAGCCGCGGTGGAAACCGTGCCGCACGCCGCAACAATCATTTTGCACTCAAACGCCTGCAGAAATTTGATGTCCTGCGCGGCATATGTTTCAACCGTTTCGTTTGACCTTGTGCCGTAGGGAACTCTGCCTGTGTCGCCAAAATATACAATATCTTCGCACGGGAGCAGCTTTTTCATTGCTCTTACTGTTGAGAGTCCGCCCAGTCCTGAATCAAAAACGCCGATGGGTCGTTTGTCCATATATATCATTTCCTTGGTATATTCTTTTTCAAGTTAACTATTTTAGCATATAATGAATGTAATATCAACATAAAAATTTATTTAAATATAAAAATAATTAGTGACAAAGCTGTTCAATAGTGATATAATACTATGGATTAAGTTTGACTATTGAAAGGAATTTTACTATGCAGTTAAATGAAGCTTTCAGAATAATTGAAAAAAATCTTGCAAAAACCAACGAGGAGCTCGGCTTTAAAAGGGTTGAGGAGACAGACACCTCAATAACCTTTGACGGCGAAAAGGGCAAGTACCGTCTTGTTCACGACAGCGAAACAGGCATTCTTGCTTTTGAGTGCGCATATGCAGGCGAGGGCGAGGTTGAGTTCAACACTATTTCGCGCAGCCTTTTTGAACTCGGCAGCGTTGACGAGCGCGACGCAAAAAGCACTGCTAACGAGGTGCGCGACGAGCTTGAAAGAATGTTCAAGTCAAGAAAGCCCGTTGACCTTGACAAAATCAAAATGCCAAAGGCAGTTTCGCGCGGACAGGCAAAAAGGGGAACGCTCAGCTACGACACTGATTCGCTTGCAAACAGATTCGGCGCTCTCTATCCCGAGTATAAAAACGAAATCAAGCTCAATATTGCAACCTACGGCGAGTTTCTGCCCGAAACCTTCTTTATGGAGCACGGCAACGAAAAGGTGTTTGACATTATCAAAAACGGCTCAAAGGCAGAACAGAAAAAGCTGTTCAAAATGCTTGGCGAGGTGTTTGAGGACGGCACAAACGAGGTTCAGGACATCATCGCTGTTACAATCCTCGGCGAGATGAAAAACGACCCTGCTATGATGGCTGTTGCCGATGAGTATATGACCGAGTATATGGCAGGTCCTGTTCACGAGGTCAACAAACTCACCGCGAAGAAAAACGGCTACACCAAAAAGCTTGCAAACCCACCGGCATATAAGCCTAAAAAGAACAAGAGCTTTTCACTTACAAACGCACTCAATCAGGGACAATAATTAATTCGGGTTGATTTATGAAAAAGGATTTTTTAGTTAAAATCACAGTGTTTCCGCTCGTTTTTGCTGTGCTCGTTGCAACAGTGTGCACAACATATTTTTGCCTTAATGTTGAAATTTTTTCGCCCGTTTATGAGGGCACGGTGCTTTCCGCATTTGAAAATACGGCAAACACCGAAAAGGTTGTAAACAAGGACTTTGGCGAGGTCGTATCAGGCGACTGCATCGGCAAGGTATCAGCCGGCGAAGAGCTTGCAATCGTTGCAGATGCGCCGTATCATCAGCTCGACAGCGTTTTGTCGTATGAAATCGGCAGCGGCGAGTTTGGAAAATCGGGCTATGTGTATCTTCTCACGGACAGCAAAAACCTTGCAAAACTCAAAAATGCAATAACCTTTACGGCGGACGGCTGCTTTGAAAAGCACGACTATGTTCTGACAGGCGAAAAGCATTTTAAGAGCGTAGATGCGCTCAAGCTCTACACGCCCGACATAAATAAGTGCGTTGTTGTCTATGCGCAGGACAGTGCCGGGGTCGGCATTAAGAGCACTTACACCGCCTTGATTTTTGAGGAGGTGCAGCTGTGAAAATGACACGCTCGCGAGGAATACTCGCAATAATTTTAAAATTCATAATCGCATTTTGCACTACCGTGCTGCTTTTTAGTTTTGTTTTTAATCTGACCTTTGCGTCGTCAAGTTATTTTGCCTCGCGTTTTCCGGCGGACACGCTTGCTGCGCAGTGCGACGAGCAGCTTACACTCAAATACGAAATGCTGTCAAAGGAAAGCGGCTTTCCTGTCAGAGTATTTGAGATGATTAAAACTGATATTCCCACAGCGAAGAGCATCAGAAACGCGCTCGGCGGGCTCGAAACTGCCGAAGAGGTCAACATTTATTCGCAGAGCCTTGTGGAATTTTTTTACGATCTTTGTGAGGACTATGCCAACGGCAATAACCTCAAGTATAAAAAGGCGGACCTTAAGGCAACAGCCGAAAAGGCGGCGAGGATTTACAGCGACACAGTTGGAATTCACAATATCGAAGGTGCTCTTGAAAAACGAAATGAGTTAAAGCACAAGGCAACTCTTGCGCAGCTTGTATCATTTGTAACGCTTGTGTTCAGCGGGCTTGTTACCGTGCTGATGTATACAAGACGGCATCTTGGATTTACGGAGCTGATGTCCGCAACCCTCGGCGGCGGACTTGCAACGCTGTTTGCGTGTATTTTGCTGTACGCTATCAAGCCTGTTCAGCACCTTGACATAACACCTGCTGTTTTTGCAGAGTGCATAAACGCGATGTCTTGCAGGTATTTTGCAGTTACTGCACTGCTTGCCGTTGCGGTAATTGTCGCTTCGCTTACTGTTTCAATTTCGCTTGAGGTCAAGTATCAAAGAAGCAAGGACAAGGTTAAAATTATATAATCCAAAGTTAATTTACAGCACCCGAGCTTCAACTCGGGTGCTTTTTGTTTGACAAGCCGCAATAATTTATGATATTATAAATATGGAATCATTTATTATTTTTTGGGAGTTGTCGGTATGAATTCATACAATAAAAGGCTTATATCACTGCTGATGTCGCTTACTATGATATTCGGCACTGTTTTTTGTGCGCCTTTTTCGGCGCAGGCGTATGATGTGAGCGAAACCTCGCTTGCCGATGTCGCAGCGTCCGACTGGATGAGCGTTATACTTGACAGCACCAAACTGACCGAAATCACACTTCCCGGCACTCACGATTCCTGCGCGCGTAAATTCAAAACAAATGTATTTACCGAAGCAACTATTAACAACGTTTCAAAATGCCAGAGCCTGAATATTACCGAACAGCTCAACGCCGGAATCCGTTTTCTTGATATTCGCTGCGAGGTTGACGCAAGCACTTATTCGGTAAAGACCGTTCACGGCTCAACCGACTGCTGGAACGGCGACGATTACTATTATCTGGATTACTGTTTTCAGGATATATACAATTTTCTCGACGCTCACCCGAGCGAAACGGTGTATGTTTCAATCAAGGAGGATGACGGCGACAACGGTGTTCCGTCCTTCACAAACGCCGTTTACGAGTACATCCACGGTTACGGACAGGGCAAGTACTTTTACGGCGAAAACTATAATTACAATGACTACTGGTATCTTGGAAAGAGCGTGCCTACTCTTGGTGAGGTGCGCGGCAAGTGCGTGCTTTTTAACCGTTTTGACCAGTATATCGGCAGCGAGTCGGGACAGGGCGTAGTTGTTGATGAAAATGAGTCGGGACAAAAAATAAAGTATAACGAAATGACAGGTACCTTCGCCGAGCCGTATTATCAAAACATTACAAGTAACAATACAGGTATCGGCACTGCGCATATTCAGGATTTTTACAAATGGACTACCGCGCAAAAGGTTACCGCCACCCAGTATATGCTGAATCTCGGGCATTGGCGAGGCGAGTACTATATCAACTATTCGTCTACGGTGTCCGACTCAACAATACCGAATCCGCAGAATCTTGCAAACACCGTCAACCCGAATTACGCAACCTTCACTTATACCAAAAACAAGCCCTCGGGAATCTACTGTATGGATTTCGCTACGGCTGACCTTGCGCGTTATATTATACTCAACAACGAGGCGGTCTGCGCAAAGCTTACAGGTGCCGACGGCAACATAAATTATACTCTCAATCGAAAAACGGGCACGCTCACAATCAGCGGCAACGGCAGTATGAACAACTATGCTTATACCTCCGATGTCGGCGCAAACGGTGCAGGCTCAACTGCCCCCTGGGGTGACGAGCCGAAAAACTGCCTGTTTGAAGGGCAGTACAACACCGACCTTGTCAGGAATATCGTGATAGAGGAGGGCGTTACCTCAATCGGCGCATATGCGTTTTACGGCTTTGACAATCTTCAGAGCGTTACCATACCCGGCACCGCTGAGTCAATCGGCGAAGGCGCTTTTGCAAGATGTACTGCAATAAAAACTGTTGATATTCGGGGCACGGCAGTTACTTCAATCGGCGCGTCTGCTTTTCTCGGCTGCACAGCGCTCGAGGCATTTTACACCTCCGACAGCGTGCAGAGCTTTGGCAACAACGCTTTTGGAAGCTGCTCAAATCTGATTATGTACGGAAGCTCGGGAATCCCTTCACAGACCTATGCAAACGAGAACTCAATTCCGTATTCCGAGCCGAAAAAGTATTACAGCGTCAACGCTGCAAGCGGAAATAATTACAAGGAAAGCGTAAATCCTTTTGCAAACCGCGACCTATCGGGCGGCGTTACAATCAGCTTTTCAAAATACTGCGCTACGAGCGACGACTGGAACAGTGCGCTGCTGAATTTCTCAACGGGCAATGTTGCCGACAACAGATATTTTATCCTTATGGGTAACGGCGCAATATTTTTTAACGACGGTAACGGCGGCGCAGGCGGCAGCAACGGCTGCTACTTTGACCTTCGCACATCGGACGGCTTCAACACTGCGAAAGACGAGTGGGTTGATGTTACCGTCACGATTTTTAAAAACGAAAACGGCAGCCACATTCTGCGGTATTATACAGACGGTGTGCTTGCTGCAGAATATAATCTGAACAGTCTTGCTGCAAGCGGCTACCCGAACGGCGTCAGCGGCAGCGACGGCGTGTTCTCGTACCTTGCAAGCGAGGATATCAATCTGTATTACGGCTCGTCGTATACAATTTACGGCTCAATGGGCGGTACGGCAGATTCGTATATTGATAATGTAAAATTATTTTCTACTGCGCTTTCCGCTGCCGAAATCGGCGCGCTCGATTCTTCAATCTGCTTTGAGGAAAACTTTGATTCCTCAATCGGCGGCACAGCCTACACCCGTCAGTCAAACGACGGCACGCAGGTATCGTACCAGGATTATAACGACGGCAGAACGGGCACGGCGTATATCCCGTTTTCCGACGGCGGAAACGGTAATTATATCAAAACAAATAACGAGTTTTCACCTTTCGTTGGTTGCGACACCTCGCAGGGATTTTCAATCAGTTATTTTCAGCGCGTTAACGGTACTCTCTGGACAGATAAGGAAACAATTACCCTCGCGCAGGGCGAAACAGGCGAAAACAAGTATTTCACCCTCGGCACAGAGGGCTATATCAGATTCAACAACGGCAATGGCGGCAGCGACAGCAGCCTGTCGTCAGCGGGGTTGTATTTTGACTACACCACGCAAAACAATTCGCTCGTCAATAAAAAATGGCAATTTGTAACCGTCAGCATTATCAGCGACTATCATTTCAAAGTCTATGTTGACGGCGTGCTCACTGCGGACATCACCGTTACCGGCACGGATAATTACAAAAATACCGGCGGACTGCTCGATTTTCTCGCGTCAGAGAATACGCGCCTTTACTACGGCTCTTACACGCCGTACTGGGGCACCGATACAATTTCGCTCGACAATGTAAAATGCTTTGACCACGCGCTTTCGCAGAGCGAGGTTGCCTCTCTTTACCGAAACGAGTGCGAAAGCAGTCCCGTGCCATTGCTTGAAAACACCTTCGGCGCGGAAAGCTCGGGCGGATACAGCGGTTTTTGCGAGTGGAATTACGGCTTTGGCGACAGGCGCGGAGTTCTGCATTTTGCAGCAGGCGCACCGAACGGAAATGTTGACCTTTATGTAAACGGCACCAAAACGGCGGACACATCATATGTCGCAGAGGGTAGCACAGTCAGGGCGGTCTATACAGGCAGCGGCAGCATTTCCGGATGGGAAAACACCGTCACAAATTCCGATAGCACAAGCACCTACACTTCGGGCGGCGGCGACTACGAATTCACTCTGAACGGCGACAGCGTTCTTCACTATGTGGGCGCAAAAACGGCGTTCAGTTCGGATACAACCGCATTTTTTGAGGCTTATTCAAAGGCGCAGAGCATTAGCGAAAACAACTATTCATCAGACTCCTTTGCAAATCTGCAGAGCAGGCTTTCGGCGTATGCGGATTACGACTCGTCATACAGTCAGGCGCAGATTGACGACGCCACGGCGGATATTCTGTCGGCAATAACCGACCTTGTTCCGTATCTTACGCTTGCGGTCACTGCCGAAAACGGCACAACAAGCAGAGTCGGCGGTCAGATGCTCTTTGGCAGCACGGTAAACCTTGCCGCTACTGCCGACAGCGGATTTGAATTTGCCTTCTGGTACGAAACAAAGACAAAACGAATCGCGTCATACAATGCCGAATATTCTTTTGTAATTACGTCAAACACCGACCTCAAAGCCGTGTTTGTTCCGACGGGCTCGGCAATACTCCGATTTGAAAATGCAAGCGGACAGGTTGTAAAATATTTTGCCAAAACGGCAGAGCAGTGGGCTGCGCTTGATAGCCTTGACGCGCTGGCGCCTGCCGTGCCGTACAGATACGGTTATTCTGACGGCGAGTGGAATTTTGACGGCGCGCTTTCAGCACTGCAAAGCGGACAGAGCGTGTCGGTTACTCCGACATATACAGAACGGCAAAGCGACCTTCCGCCGCTTCCGGGCTGTACGGATTCACCGTCGCTCACGCTCACATATACGCTTGATTCCGCTAATAACGTCGGCACATTTCTTATGGCGGTGAGCGTTCCTGACGGCGTCACCGTTCAGTCAGTCGGCACTGCGTTTTACTACGCCGATGCAAGTGCTTTTGCACCCGCTGAATTTGACCTTACGATTAGTAATAAAATATCGACTTCAAAATTTGCTCTCGGCGATGAAATCAGCGGAATATATGTTACTAATATCAACAAGCTTTCCTCGCGCTATAACTGGGCGGCAAGGGGATATGTAACTTATTATGACGGCAGCGGCAAGCTCCGCACGGCTTATTCAAATCAGATTAATATTTCAGACAGAGAACAAATCTGACCTTATTAAAAAGAGTGATACAGGGCATCCCGTATCGCTCTTTTTTACTTTTTTGTCAAAAAAACAAGGTGATTAACGCGATATTGTTAATAATTTGTCAAACTCTCGTTAAGGTGCACAAAGATATTGCACATACATTGACAATTTGTTAAATATCTCTATAATAATTAATAACGCTTTTAAAAATTGCGGCGTAGTATATTGTATTTTATGAAATGAGGTAAATATTATGGCAAGAGTTTACAACTTCAGCGCAGGTCCTTCAACCCTGCCCGAAAAGGTGCTTCAGACAGCGGCAGCAGAAATGATGGATTACCACGGCAGCGGTCAGTCCGTTATGGAGATGAGCCATCGTTCAAAGTGGTTCGACGATATTATCAAAGAGGCTGAAAAGCTTATGCGTGAGCTTTATCAGATTCCGGATAACTACAAGGTGCTTTTCCTTCAGGGCGGCGCATCTGCACAGTTTTCGGCAATTCCGCTTAACTTTATGAACGGCAGCGGCAAGGCTGACTACATCATCACGGGTCAGTGGGCAAAGAAGGCTTTTCAGGAGGCACAGAAGTACGGCGACGTTAAGGCAGCTGCTTCATCGGCAGACAAAACCTTCAGCTACATTCCCAAGACCAAGGCTGAAGATTTCCGCGACGATGTTGACTATGTTTATATTTGTATGAACAACACAATTTACGGCACAGTTTACAAGGAGCTTCCTCCGGTAGGCGACAAGGTGCTTATTGCCGACGTTTCATCATGCGCTCTTTCCGAGCCGCTTGACATCAGCAAGTTCGGAGTTGTTTACTTTGGCGCACAGAAGAACGTTGCGCCTGCAGGACTTGTGGTTGCAATCATCCGCGAGGACCTTCTCGGCAACGCACGCGACATCACACCTGTTATGATGAACTACAAGGTTCAGGCAGACGCCGATTCGCTTTACAACACTCCTCCATGCTACACAATCTACATCTGCAAGCTTGTTCTTGACTGGATTAAGGAGGAATTCGGCTCACTCGAGGCTATGAAGGCTCACAACGAAAAGAAGGCTGCAATCCTTTATAACTTCCTTGACAATTCAAAGCTCTTCAAGGGCACGGTTGTTCCCGAGGACAGAAGCCTTATGAACGTTCCGTTCGTAACAGGCGACGAGGAGCTTGACGCAAAATTCGTTAAGGCTGCAACCGAGGCAGGCTTTGTTAACCTCAAGGGTCACAGAACTGTTGGCGGTATGCGCGCGTCAATCTACAACGCAATGCCGATTGAGGGTGTTGAAAAGCTTGTAGAGTTTATGAAGGCGTTTGAAGAAGAAAACGCTTAAAACAAACAGAATATACAGACAAACGGAGCTTTTCAACATACTATTCTCCAAATCTTTGATTTGGGAAAAACAGTCCGGTGGACTGTTTTGTAGAATAGTGATAAAACTTAAAAGTAGAGTTTATGAAGGCGTTTGAGGAGGCTAATGCATAAAAATTGTTTGAGCCGTCAGGCGAGAAACTGATTTGTCCCCCTTGCTAAAGGGGGA
>CAMPBI010000050.1 GCA_946637545.1 uncultured Clostridia bacterium
GTCAAAGTCGAGCCATTCCCAGCTGCTGTATGTAACGGCTTTAACCATCATCGTACCCCCAAACTGCTCATATCCGTTGATTAAAAACCAGTGCCATTCGTAATCCTTGAATCGTCTGTTTTTGTGATAAAGGCACAAAAAAGGAACGGGAATATCACTGTCAATCTGATTTTTTAGTGCACTTTTTGCAAATTCTGCGCTCTCGCTTCCTTCAATACCCGACAGCGTAATTGTGCTGCCTCTGTCTTTTAAATAAGCGCCGAAGCCGTCGATATAAATCGACAGTCTGTCAATTCCGGACATCCTTGGGCGCAGATACGGCTTCATAATATCACCAAAATGCCTGTAGTCGCTTTTGGTGATATTATTTTTGTCAAAAGGATAAAGGGAAGTTCCCTTGTATTTGTCAAAATATATGCAGCATTCGCACGCAGTTTCGGCAGCACAGCCGCCGATTCGCATCATAAAATCAGAAAACCATTCCTGATTTCCGCCGTACGACGAGCCTGTTTTATAATGAGGTAATTCTTTCTTCATTTTTACACCTTTAACAATTGATGCTGTTATTTTATCATATAATAAGATACTTTTCTATAATTTTTTAACAAAAAATAGTGACAAATTGATTTTTATATTGTATACTATTACTTGATGTATTTTAACATTTCAATTCTGAAAGGAGTAAAATTTGATGAAACATCCCGAAATTGTGGAAAAAATGAGCCTTGAGCAAAAGGCTGCTTTTGTGTCAGGCTTTGATTACTGGCACCTTGAGGAAGCGCCCGAGCTTGGACTTCCAAAAATTATGGTAACCGACGGTCCTCACGGTCTGCGTAAGCAGAACACCGACAAAAAGACCTCTAACGGTATCGGACTGGGCAACTCCGTTCCTGCAACCTGTTTCCCGCCCGCAGCAACCTCAAGCTGCTCGTGGGACCCCGATTTGCTTTATAAAGCAGGCGAGTGTATGGGTAAAGAGTGCCTTAACGAAAAGGTTTCAGTTATCCTCGGACCCGGCACAAATATAAAACGTTCACCTGTTTGCGGACGTAACTTTGAATATTTCAGCGAGGACCCGTATCTTGCAGGTAAGTGCTCTGCAGCGGTTATCAAGGGTGTTCAGTCAATGGGCGTGGGCACCTCGCTCAAGCATTTTTGCGCTAACTCGCAGGAGGCTTTCCGTATGGTAATCGACGAGATTATCGACGAGCGTACCCTTCGCGAAACATATCTTCCGGCATTTGAAATTGCCATCAAGGAAGCGCAGCCGTGGACTGTTATGAATTCTTATAACAAAATCAACGGCGTTTATGCATCGCAGAACGGTCACACCCAGCAGGAAATTGCACGCGGCGAGTGGGGATTTGAAGGACTGTTCGTAACAGACTGGGGCTCATCTGTTGACAGAATCCCCGGACTTGAAAACGGCACGGACCTTGAAATGCCTACATCGGGTCCGCTTAACACCAAAAAGATTGTTGCAGCAGTTAAAAACGGCGAGCTTGACGAGGCTGTTCTTGACGCTCGCGTTGACACAGTTGTTGACCTTATTGTCAAGTCAAAGCCCGCTCTTGAAAAGGAGCACAACTTTGACATCAACGAGCACCACGAAATTGCTGCAAGAATTGCAGAGGGCTCAATGCAGCTCCTCAAAAACGACGACAACATTCTGCCTCTTAAGGACGGCGCAAAGGTTGCGGTTATCGGCGAGATGGCTGAATCACCGCGTTTCCAGGGCGCAGGCTCATCTGTTATCAATCCCACAAAGCTTGATAACGCGCTTGATAATCTCAAATCACTCGGCGTAGACGTTACATATGCGCAGGGCTATGAAAAGAGCAAGGACGAGGTTAACGACGAGCTCTTTGCCGCTGCCGTTGAGGCTGCAAAAAATGCAGATGTTGCAATCGTATTTGCCGGTCTTACAGAGGAGTTTGAGGGCGAGGGCTACGACAGACTTTCAATTGATATGCCGTCCTCGCACAACGCACTTATCGAGGCTGTTGCAGACGCAAACGCAAATACAGTAGTTGTTCTTGCAGGCGGTTCGGTAGTTCTTATGCCGTGGCTTTCAAAGGTCAAGGGACTTCTCAATTCCGGTCTTGGCGGACAGGCAAGCGGTATCGCAGTTGCAAGAATCCTTACAGGCGAGGTTAATCCGTCGGGTAAGACAACCGAAACTTATCCCGCGGCGTTTGAGGAGAATCCGACATACGGCAACTATCCCGGCGGTCCTGTTACATCAGAGCACAGAGAAAGCGTATTCATCGGCTACAGATATTACGACGCAGCAAAGAAGGACGTTTTGTTCCCGTTCGGCTTCGGTCTTTCGTATACAACGTTTGAGTACAGCGACATCAAGGTTTCTGCTGACAGAATTAAGGACACTGACACCGTTGATGTTTCATTCAAGCTCAAGAATACAGGCGACAGAGACGGCGCAGAGGTTGCACAGCTTTATGTCGCAGACAAAGAGAGCACAATTTTCCGTCCTCAAAAGGAACTCCGCGCATTTAAGAAGGTATTTCTCAAGGCAGGCGAGGAGCAGGAAATCACCTTTACACTCGACAAGAGAGCGTTCGCTTTCTGGAACGTAAACACAAACGACTGGTTTGTTGAATCGGGCGACTTTGTAATCGGTGTCGGCGCATCTTCTGCAGACATCCGCATCGCCGCACAGATTTATGTTGAGGGCACTGTTGAGGCAGAGGTTCCTGATTACAGGGAAACTGCACCGAATTACTACAACAACGTTGCTGCAATCACACGCGACGACTTTGCCGCAGTTTACGGCGAGCTCCCGTCACCTGATATTGACCCGAGCAAAAAGATTGACATTTACTGCTGCCTTAACGACGCACGCCACACCAAGTGGGGCGGCAAAATCTGCAATCTTATCGAAAAGATTATGAGCAAAATGGGCTCTGCAGAAAACGGCGACGGCAAGATGCTCGCCGCTATGGCAACACAGATTCCGATTCGTAACTTTATTGCAATGTCTATGGGCGCGTTCTCACCTGCACAGGCAAGGGGACTGCTTAAGATTCTCAACGATGACGAGTCAACATTCGTCGGCTTTAATGCAATCTTCTGGAGACTTGGCGCAACAATTGCCAAACTTCCGAAGCTTTTGAAGGCAATATAATCCCGGATTGTTTGCCTCCCTTGTCAAAGGGAGGCACATCAGTTACCCGGATTTTGCTTCAAACAATCATTCATAATTTATATAAGGATACCGCTATGAAAAAGATACTTAAAAAAATAACATGCTTTATGCTTACGCTCGTTATGATGCTTTCTATTGCAACAACAGCGTTTGCAAAAGCACCTGTCACCCCCGTAATTCTTGTTCACGGTCTTGGCGCTAACCCTGTTTATCAGAACATCGGCACAGAAAAACAGGCTGAAATTCAGAATCTCGGTTTGGGCGACATCGCATCAGCAATCTTTCAGAACAAAGATATAATTAACGAGGTCGTTAAAATGCTCGACCCCGAGTGCAAGCCGAATGTTAACAAGCTTATCAAGGCGCTGCACAACGTTATCGGCGACGACAACGTTATCAATTGCACAAAGAACGGCAATATTAAAAGCGGACAGGGCGTAATCAACTACTGGACCGACCCGCTTTCAAAGCACAAGGACTACTGGCAGAACGCCGATGTTGCCGAAAGCGCAATAGCCCGTCAGCTTTGTAAAACAGTCGGTGCAAAAAACGTTTACTGCTTTAATTATGACTGGCGTCAGGATGTATGCCTGACTGCAAAGCAGCTTAATTCTTACATCAAAACAATCAAAAAGCAGACAAAGGCAAAGAAGGTTTCCGTCATCGGCTGCTCGCTCGGCGGCGCAGTTCTTTCCGCTTATATCGACGCTTACGCAAAGCAGAAGGACCTCAAGGCAGCAGTGTTTGCAAATCCTGCAATCGGCGGCGTTGACGTTGCAAGAGCATACGCGCTCGACCTCAAAATCACAAAGAAGAGCGTTCTCGCATATCTCAAGTGTATGGAAACTGCTTTCGCAGGCGGCTCCTCACAAGGACTTTTCAAAGCGCTTTCCGTTCTCGGCGACCAGCGTATAGGCTATGCCGCAACATATCTCGGCAAGTTTGTCAAGAACAAGAAAAACGTAAACAAGCTCTATATGCAGGTGCTCAAACCATGGATTGGCAATATCCCGTCGCTGTGGGAGTGCGTTCCTTACGACAGCTTTAATAAGGCGGTCAAGGAAATGAGCAATATGGGATTCCTTGACAAAAAGAGCGGACTTTACAAAAAGATTAAAAAGTACCACGGCGTTCAGGGCAGATTCAACAAGAACATCAAGGCGCTCAAAAAGCAGGGCGTTCAGATTGCGCTTTTTGCAAGCTACGGCACAATGGGTATTCCGATTACTTCAAAGGTTAACAATCAGACCGACGCGCTGATTGACACCAAGTATGCATCGGCAGGTGCAACTGTCGCAAATTACGGCAAAAAGCTCAAGGCTTCGGGCAAGTATGTGTCACGCGACAAGGCTATCAATGCCGGGACTTGTGCGCTTCCCGACAACACATGGTTCCTCAAGGACGTTCAGCATATGCGTTTCTACTTTGATTCAGACGCTACCAAGCTTGTTGCAAATATAGCTTGCGGCAAGGTCAAGGCAAACATCAAGGCAGTCAAGACCAAGTACAAAAAGGGACAGTTCCTTAAAGAAACTAATAAAAAGCTTAAAAATGTATAAAAAATACAGCCGCAAACAGCGGCTGTATTTTTTGTTGTAAATTACAAATTGAGTGGAAACTGTGCAGCGCAGCGGGTTTAATATTCATTTAATATTGTTATTTTATAATTATTGTGGTATAATAATACTGAATTATTCTGTTTACGGAGGTGAATGGCAATGAGCAAAAAGTTCATATCGCTTTTTTTGGCGCTTGTGATTGTGCTTGTTTCGCTGACATATTCTGTCGGCGCATTTGCCGTTTCATATCCGTATATTGAAACTACCGAGGACGGCACGGTGTTTTATCACCGTTTGTCGGATGGCAAGGACATCGCCTTTTGCACCGACTATGATGAGATGGTGAGTCAGATTCGTTCAGCGCTTATTTCGCACTCCGAAAGTATAGAGATTTATTTTGCCACAACGGATGAAAATTACGCTTACACATATGAATACGAATATCAAAAGAACGAAGCTTACGCTGTTGCGGAAAAGCTTTACAGCGATGTGGTCGACGATGTTTTTCAGATTAATTCCGAGCTCGCAGTTGTCGGCGGCGGCGAGTATCTTTACAATTCAATTGTCAATATAGGCAGAGATGACGAAAACGGTATTATCGCTATAGGCGACACCGGACTTAATTTTTATTCGTCTGCACCCGACACGCCCGTCGGTGACAATCCGCGTTATTACACCTTTGCGTTCTCTTTTGAAAACATCAAATACTACACAACGCCCGAACAGGAACGCGTTGTAAATTATTTCGCCTGGTGGTTTAATAACAATTACCTGAACGATAATATGACCGAGTACGAAAAGGTCAAAACTATTTACGATTTTGTTGTGCGCAACACCACTTATGACTGGGATACTTTTACGTATGGCAGAGCAGGCGTGGGCGAAGACAGATACAACATTGCTCACTCGGCGTACGGAGCGATTTGCGGTAATGTTGATTTCAGCAGCGATGCCACCACATCGATTGTTCAGCAGTTTGACAGTCTTTTTGAATCAAAGCCCACTGTAACAAACGAACTTGTCACTGTCAATTACGACAACGGCAAGGCGGTCTGCGAGGGCTATTCAAAGCTGTTTTGGTATCTCTGCAATTACAACGGTATTCGCTGTCACATTGTCGACGGTGATTATGTAGCAGAAAGTGAAAAGAAAAGCGACCCTCACGAATGGAATTACGTTTATCTTATGGACGAAAGCGGCGACGGCTACAAGTGGTTTCAGGTTGACTGCACAAGGGCGGCGCAAAATTCAGTAAAGCAGATTGACGTTAACGATTATAACTTTTTCCTCTGCGGATTTGAAAATGTCTACTTCGGAATAAAAAATCATCAGCAGGCGTATGAGAACAAAGGATTTGGCTTCAAGAACCAGCTTTATGACTGGTATGAGCCGGAAAACGAATCCTCTGTTAAAGATTACATTTTCTCAAAGGTAACCCTTAACAGCGAGCGTATGTCGCAGGGACATGTCATTCAGCGTGTAACCTATTACGACTATATCGGCGAGGAGCGCAGCGCATATATCTACTGCGACAAAAACGGATATAAATTGATAGAGGTTGACGAGGACGGTGTAACATTCACCGAAACCGAGGGCTTTACCTACACGGGTTATCAGTCAACCTTCAGCGCAATTTTGCCGTATATCGTTAACCGTCGCAACAATACCGACACGGGCGAGGTTGTTGAAGGCGAGTACGAAAATCCGATTTATGTGACAAACAAAGCAACGGGCGAACAGCTTTCAACCGTAAGTAATTGCGGAGAGTATTACATCACGATTGACGGCAAAAACGGCTCGTCTGTTGTGGTACCTTTTGAAATTGTACCGCGCGATATGTCTGCCGGCAATATCGGCGAGGACGCAGTAATTGTTGCACCTGACCGCGCAAATTACACGGGCAACGTAATTACTCCGACAATAACTATTACCGATGCTTACAGAAACAAGCTTTCGCAGGGAAGGGACTACACGGTTAGCTTTGTTTACAATAACACTGTTGTCAGCCACATCAAAGACATCGGCGATTACGATATTAATATAAACTATTGCGGAAATTACACGGGCACATATACCCTTAAATTCAACGTGGGCAAAATCGACCTCAGTAATTTGAGCTACAATTCAGCGCAATTTCAGTACATTCCCGAATATTACCGCAAGGAGCAGGGCTATACAACGCCTGCCGCATACTTTAAAAAAGCGGTCTTAAGCGGACTTAAGGTCGGCGATGTAACGCTTTATCCCGACAAAGATTTCACTGTATCCGCAACGGGCAGTATGGAGTACGGCTCAAGCGGCGTGATTACCATGACAGGCACAAACAGTCAGTATGTAGTTGCCGGAACAACAATTGAAACTGATTTTAAGGTTGAGAAAAAGTACGATATTTCTTCCTTTGACGGCAAGGCAGCCGACACTAACCAGACCAACAAGGTTTACTACACAGGAAGTGAGGTAAAGCCCACAAAATTCGACTGGCTCAACAAGCGGCTGGTGCAGGGCAAGGATTACAAAATCACAGGCTACGCCAATAATATCGACGCAGGCTATGCAACAGTTTACATCGAGGGAATCAACGGCTGTACCGGTAAGGCTGCGATGACGTTTTATATAAATCATCCGCAAAACCTTGTAAAGCCTTCCGCAAACAGCACAATCAAGCTTTCAAAGTCGACTTATGTTTATGACGGAACTGCCAAAAAACCTGCCGTCGCTTTTAAAAACTCATCGGGCAAAGCGATTGATACGTATTACTATACCGTGACTTACAGCAGTAACATAACGCCCGGTACTGCATATGCAACCATCAATCTGCGCAATACATATTCCGGAAGTTTTAAAACTCCGTTTACCATTCTGCCAAAGGGAACGACGGTGAGCAGCGTCTCTGCTGCAAAAAAGGCGTTCACTGTCAAATGGAAAAAGCAGGCGGTGCAGACAACAGGCTATCAGATTCAGTACAGCACGAACAAAAAGTTTTCGGGCGCAAAGGCTGTTCTTGTAACAAAAAACACTGCGGTGTCAAAAAAGATTACAAAACTTAAATCCAAAAAGACATACTATGTCCGCGTCAGAACATACAAGACTGTCGGCGGCAAAAAATACTATTCGTCCTGGTCGGCAGCAAGAGCAGTAAAAACAAAGTGATTTGGCTGTGAAGAAGACGGAGGAAGGGACTTTCCCATTAAATAATGCTGTGCGCTGCACCCTCAATTCATAATTCTTCATTCGATTTGCAGCGCGTCGAGGGCGTCGCGCTATGCAGTTGCCCGCTGGGCTCGAACAATTACTATGTTATTTTGCACAAAAACGATTTTGCAATAATTGCGCCTGCAATTTATATTCAACAAAAATACATATATTTGTTGACTAATTGTATTTGTCAGAATATAATAGCA
The DNA here is from genome assembly GCA_946637545.1 of uncultured Clostridia bacterium. Lineage (GTDB taxonomy): Bacteria > Bacillota > Clostridia > Oscillospirales > Acutalibacteraceae > Eubacterium_R. Next base: position 8,127 of record CAMPBI010000050.1, read on the forward strand.
TTAAAGAACAAAGGCGTTCCGTTTATTCGGAACGCCTATTTTTGAAAGGAGAGTTCCTTATGAGCACTTACACAAAAGAGGAAATACTTAAAGAGGCTAAAGAAAACGGCGTTGAGTTTGTACGCCTGCAGTTCACAGACCTGTTCGGCAAAATGAAAAATGTCGCTATCACAGTCTCGCAGCTCGAAAAGGCACTTGATAATAAATGTATGTTTGACGGCTCGTCAATCGACGGCTTTGTCAGAATTGATGAAAGTGATATGTACCTTCATCCCGATTACAACACCTGGGCAGTGTTCCCGTGGCGTAAGCACCTTAATGCGCAGACTGCGCGACTGATATGCTCTGTTTACACCGCAGACAACAAAACCCCGTTTGAAGGCGACCCCAGAAACGTTTTACAGCGCGTTATTGACGAGGCTGCAAAAATGGGCTACGGCTTTAATGTAGGTCCGGAGTGTGAGTTTTTCCTCTTCAAGCTTGACGAGGACGGCAAGCCAACACTTGAAACGGGCGATAAGGCAGGCTACTTCGACCTTAACCCGATTGACCACGGCGAAAACTGCCGTCGCGATATTTGCCTTGCTCTTGAAGAAATGGGCTACACAATCGAGGCGTCACACCACGAGGTTGCACACGGTCAGCACGAAATAGACTTTCAGTTCGGCGAGGTTATGCTCACCGCCGACAGAGTTATGACCTTCAAGCACGTTGTAAAGACTTATGCCACAAAGCACGGTCTGCACGCAACCTTTATGCCAAAACCGATTTACGGTATCGCAGGCAGCGGTATGCACACAAATATGAGCCTTTACGACCTTAAGACCGGCAAAAACGTTTTTGATGACCCTGACGGCGAGTTCGGTCTTTCAAAAGAGGCTCACGCATTCATCGCCGGTATTCTTGAACATGTCAAGGGTATGGCAGTTGTTTCCAACCCGACAGTTAACTCTTACAAGCGACTTGTTCCGGGCTACGAAGCACCGTCTTATCTCACATGGTCAACGTCAAACAGGTCTGTTCTTGTCCGCATTCCCGCTTCGCGCGGCGCAGGCACACGAGTTGAACTCCGTTCACCCGACCCGACTTGCAACCCTTATCTTGAAATGGCGCTTTGCCTTGCAGCAGGTCTTGACGGAATCAAAAATAATATGACTCCGCCACCTGCACACGACAGCAACGTGTTTGATATGACCGAGGACGAAATCAGGGCGGCAGGTATCGACCACCTTCCTGCATCTCTTGAAGAGGCAATCAACGAGGCTGAAGCAGACCCGTTCATCCGTGAAACTCTCGGCGAGCATGTTTACACAAACTATATCGCAGGCAAAAAACGCGAATGGGCAGAATACAGCAAGCAGGTCAGCAAGTGGGAAGTTGACAGATATATGATTAATCACTAAAAGAAAAATGCTGAAGGATTTTTATCCTTCAGCATTTTTTGATCTACATATTCTTATTGAAAAAGCTTTCAAGCTTGTCAAACGGGATGTAGTCTTTGTCGCCGCCGTCGTAAAGGTCAGTGTGAACTGCACCTTCAATCACGAGGAATTCCTTGTTGTCGGCGTATTTGTTGCCGCTAATCATATTATCAAATGCGTCCTTGCCAAAGTAGAAGGAGTGCGCCTTGTCGCCGTGCATAATCATCACTGCCGAACGGATTTCGTTGCTGTACTGCAAAATCGGCTGATTTATGAACGACTCGCAACCGACAACGTTCCATCCGCCGTTCGAGTTGAGCGAGCGCTTGTGGTAGCCGCGCTCCGTCTTGTAGTAGTCGTAGTAATCCTTTACAAAAAACGGCGCGTCCTCGGGAAGCGGGTCAACAACACCTCCGCCAAGCTTGTATTCACCATTTTTGTAATCCTCAAGCCTTTGCGCGCACATAGCCTTTTTAGCCTCGTAGCGCTGTTCTTCACTGTCTGCACTGTCAAAGTAACCCTTTGCGTTAACACGAGTCATATCGTACATAGTCGAAGCAACTGTCGCCTTGATTCTGGTGTCGAGCGCTGCAGCGTTAACTGCCATTCCGCCCCATCCGCAAATGCCGATAATACCGATTCTGTCAGCGTCAACCTTTTCATTGAGCGATAAAAAATCAATTGCAGCCATAAAATCTTCAGTGTTTATGTCAGGCGACGCCATATATCTTGGCGAGCCGCCGCTTTCCCCCGTAAACGACGGGTCAAATGCAACTGTCAAAAATCCGCGCTCTGCCATTGTCTGTGCGTAAAGACCGGAGCACTGCTCCTTGACTGCTCCAAACGGACCGCAAACTGCAATTGCGGGCAGTTTGCCATCTGCGTTTTTCGGTACATACATATCTGCGGCAAGAGTGATTCCGTATCTGTTTGCAAAGGTCACCTTTGTGTGTTCAACCTTGTCACTTTTTTCAAAGGTTTTGTCCCATTCTGAAACGAGTGATAGCTTCTCTGTATTAATCATAATGTTCCTCCGTTTTGCTGTATAATATATGGTATTATATCACTTTGATTTGGTGCGGTCAAACGAATCCGTAAATTTTACAAAGTATTTTTCTTGATATTATACTCCCGCTTTTATATAATGTAAGCAGGGAAGTGATAAAATGAATGTAGCTGTTAATAATAAAACCGTACTTTTTACCCGCGGCTGCGAGCTTGTGCGCATAACACCGTGTCACAAAAACGCCATTCGCTTTGAGGCGTTTCCAAACTGCCGCGAGTTCGATGAAAACTATACCCTTGTGCCGCGCGACGCCGACTGTGTAATTGCAGAAAACGAGAATTTTGTTACAATGACTGTCGGCACTCTGCTGCTCAAGCTTGAAAGTAACGGTAAGGTAACTTTTTATAAGGATGGCAAAGTGATTCTTGAAGAAAAGCCGGAGCTGACTTTTAACGACGGTTTTCGTCACTACGAGAATAATTCAGGCGAGCGCTGGTCGGCACGCGTTACGTTTGAAAGCAGAGAGGGCGAGCATTTTTACGGTCTGGGTCACGAGGCAAGCGGCTGCTTTGACCTCAAAGGCTGCTCGTTTGACCTTCGTCACGTCAATGCAAAATGCACAATTCCGTATGTGTATTCGTCGCTCGGCTACGGATTTATATGGAATAATCCTGCAGTCGGAACAGTTGAGCTGTCTGCAAACCGCACGCGCTGGAGTGTCGGCGCGACAAAAAAGCTTGACTATGTCGTAATCGGCGGAAATCCAAAAGAGGTAACCGAAGCTCTTGCGGACCTTACAGGGCATGCGCCCGTTATGCCGCACTGGGCAACAGGATTCTGGCAGAGCCGCCTGCGCTACGAAACGCAGGACGATTTGCTCGAGGTTGCACGCCGATACAAGCGCGAGGGTATTCCGCTGTCTGCAATAGTGTGCGACTATTTTCACTGGACAGAGCAGGGTGATTACAAATTTGATCCGCAGTACTGGCACGACGTCAGGGCAATGACCGACGAACTGCACCGAATGGGTGTAAAGCTTGTCGTTTCGATGTGGCCCACCATCAATGAAAACAGCGAAAATTACAGATATATGGACAGCAACAATATGCTGATTCGCACTGCGCACGGAATGAATAAGGTATTCAATTTTTACGGTCCGCAGGCTGAAATTGACGTCACTAACCCGAAAACACGCGAGTTCGTTTTCGGCAAGTTAAAGGAAAACTATCTTGACAATGGCGTTGACGCTCTTTGGTTTGATGAGGCGGAGCCCGAGGTGCATCCCGAGCAGTTTGAAAATCTGCTCTTTCACATCGGCAGAGGGGACGAGGTCGCGCTGCTTTATCCGTACTATTACTCAAAAATGGCATACGACGGTTTCAAATCAATTAGTGACGACGAGCCTGTCACCCTGACTCGCTGTGCATATCTCGGCTCGCAAAAATTCGGCGCGCTCGTGTGGTCGGGCGATATACCGTCAACCTTTGAAAGCCTGTCACAGCAGGTAAAAGCAGGACTTAATATGTCGATGTGCGGCATCCCCTGGTGGAACACTGATATCGGCGGATTTTACGGCGCAGACACAACGAGCGACGAATTTCGCGAACTGATTGTGCGCTGGTTCCAGTACGGAGTGTTCTCGCCTGTAATGCGAATTCACGGCAACCGTAACCGCCACGGCGAAAAGAAACGCGATGTCAAGGAGCCCACGGGTGACCCAAACGAAATCTGGGCTTTCGGCGAGCGTAATTTTGAAATTCTCAAGGACCTTGTGTTCCTTCGCGAAAGACTTCGCCCGTACATAGAGCATCATATGAAAATTGCGTCAGAAAAGGGCTATCCCGTTATGCGCCCGATGTTTTTTGACTACCCCGATGACGAAAACTGTTACTCGCTCTCAGAGCAGTATATGTTCGGCGACGACATAATCTTTGCACCGATTGTAAACAGAGGACAGACGAAAAAGACGGTCTACCTCCCCGACGGCGAGTGGGTGTTGACTAAAGATAAAAAGGTGTACACAAAAGGCTTTTGCGAAATTTCTGCCGAAATTGACGAATTTATCGCATTTGTTAAAAACGGCGCAGAGGTG
>CAMPBI010000051.1 GCA_946637545.1 uncultured Clostridia bacterium
ATGGTCGAGGTGACAGGATTTGAACCTGCGACCCCCACGTCCCGAACGTGGTGCTCTACCAAACTGAGCCACACCTCGTTTTTTATTGCCCTACTATTATTGCACAAATGGAGGCAATCGTCAAGTAAAATTTTGTGAAATGGGCAACTTTTTTTCTTGACTTAAGTTGCGTATTGCACTAAACTGATATTGAGGTATCATTATGGGAAAAGAAAATCGGACTTCATTAGTTATAATTATCGTTCTCGTTGTGCTGATTGCTGTGGCGAGCGGAATACTTGTTGTGACGACAATACCCGAAAGGCAGGCAAACACGACAGAGGCGCAGACGCAGCAAAGTGTAAGCGAAGAAACTGTTTCGGGTGACGAGCTTGAGAATGTGCTGAATCAGCAGCCGATGTTTGTTGACGGTGTAAAATACTATTACGCATCGTCGTCAAGTCAGCTTCAGCACGACGCGATGGGGGCGACTGTTTACAACAACTCGGATGTGCAGATAAAGCGCTTTGTAATTGCATTTTGCGCGTTTGATGAAAACGGCAAACCGATTAGGATTAAGCAGCCCGGCGAGGGCGGAAATGGCGCATATGTGCGTACGGTCAGTTACGATTTGTCGACTGCCGGAGGTGACAAAAAGTATATTGCACCCGAGGAAAGCTTTGAAAATGTTGTTTTTTACGTAACCAACGACCCGCAAATTGTAACGATTAAAGCGTGCGTAAAGGAATACGAAAGCGTTGACGGAATCATGTGGTACAATTCGTATTACAACGCGTTCAAAGATAATTATTCGGGAAAAGAGTTAATGCAATAAATAATCGGGACTGCAATGCAGTCCCGATATTTTTTAACTTTTGCCCCAGGTTGCAATTACATTTTTGAGTTGCTCGGGGTTGTTTGTTGTGATATTGTCAGGCTTATTAACAAGTGCGCGTTTCATATGATAATACTTATCAACCGTCCACACTGACAGTTTATAACCGTTTTCGTGCAGAACATCCGACAGCGTGCGGCTTGCGTTTGCGTGATTACAGTTGATTCCGCAGGCGCCTGTTTTGACAAGCATATCAATCAATTTTTGCTGATAGTCGGCTGAAAAAATCTTGATTCGGCTTGGAATATAATTGATGTAAAACTCCACTCCCGGACATTTTTCGTTGACATCCTTGGCGTTCCACTCTTCGATTCCTGTAAGGAACACGCGCTCCTCCATACCGTACTCAAAAATTAAGTCATGCAAAGCAGGCAAAAGGCGAATTTCCTTGATGTCAAGATTCATAAGCATTTTACTGTCCTTAACCGTTTCAAAAACAGTTTTGAGCTCGGTGCCGCTTGAGTTCATCGTGATAATATCACGCGCCATAACAACTGTTCCGTCAGGTCGCTGACGGACATCAATTTCAATTGAATCGGCGCCGTATTCAAGCGCCTTATTGACAAATTCCATCGAGTTGCTCGGCATATCCAGCGCACCCGTATGAACAGTGACGGTAAAACCGTCAACAAATGTGAGCTTGCGCTCGTCATACGACTTTGTAAAAGCATATGTCGCCACGCCCAAAACCATTGCAACTGAAATAATAAACGCCAAAACCTGGTACGAAAAATGCATCGCCCAGGTAGGTGTCATATTACGCTTTAAAAACCTTTTGAATTTTTGCCAGCGTGTCAGCTGTTCAGCCATTAAATCACCTTATTTATTGCCTGAATAGTTCGGTGCTTCCTTGGTGATGTAAACATCGTGCGGATGGCTTTCAATAAGGCCTGCACCTGTAATCTTGATGAATTTTGCGTTTGTGCGCAGCTCGTCAATAGTATGGCATCCAACATAACCCATACCTGAACGAAGTCCGCCCATCATCTGATAAACCGTGTCGGACAGTGCTCCCTTGTATGGCACACGACCCTCTACGCCTTCGGGCACAAATTTCTTTGAGCCCTTCTGGAAATATCTGTCTGCCGAGCCGTGATTCATTGCGCCGAGCGAGCCCATACCGCGATAAACCTTGAACTGTCTGCCCTGCCAGATTTCTGTTTCGCCGGGTGATTCCTCACAGCCTGCAACAAGCGAGCCCACCATAACAACGCTGCCGCCCGCTGCGATAGCCTTTACAATTTCGCCCGAATATTTGATACCGCCGTCTGCGATAATCGGAATACCGAACTTGTCGGCTCTTTCAGCAGAATCGTAAATTGCCGTAATCTGCGGAACGCCGATACCTGCAACAACTCGTGTTGTACAGATTGAGCCGGGACCGATACCGATTTTAACGGCGTCTGCGCCTGCTTTGATAAGCGCTTCGGTAGCGTCGGCTGTTGCGACATTACCTGCGATAAGGTCAATCTGCGGGAACGCATTTTTAACCTTTGCAACATTTTCAATAATATTTTTGGAATGACCGTGAGCTGAATCGAGCACAAATGCGTCAACTCCTGCGTCAACAAGTGCCCGGGCTCTGTCGAGCACGTCGGCAGTTACGCCGAGAGCAGCCGCGCAAAGAAGTCTGTCATTCTTGTCACGGGCGGTATTGGGATACTTAACCGCCTTTTCAATATCCTTGATTGTTACAAGTCCTGTAAGCTTGCCGGCTCCGTCAATAAGCGGAAGCTTTTCAACCTTGGATTTCATAAGTATTGATTTTGCCTCTTCAAGAGTTGTGCCTGCCTTACCTGTTACAAGCTGCTCTTTAGGAGTCATAACATCAGCGATTCTGATGTCAAAATCGGTGAGAAAGCGAAGGTCGCGGTTTGTGAGGATACCGACGAGAACGCCGTTTTCGTCACAAATCGGAACACCGCTGATGTGGTACTTGCCCATAAGAGCATCCGCGTCGCGCACCGTGTTCTGTGGAGAGAGGAAAAACGGGTTTGCGATAACGCCGTTTTCAGATCTTTTAACCTTGTCAACCTCGGTTGCCTGGTCTTCGATAGTCATATTTTTGTGAATAACACCGATACCGCCCTCACGCGCAATGGCAATAGCCATCTGTGATTCGGTAACTGTATCCATAGCCGCAGTCATTAATGGAATGTTCAGTGTGATGTTATTTGTCAGTTTTGTGTGAAGGTCAACTCCGTCGGGTGTTACATCAGATTCCGCAGGAATCAGAAGCACATCGTCAAAGGTGAGGCCTTCCTTCACAAATTTGTCGCCGTATCCGTTCATATCCTGTACCTCCAAAAAATATTTTTACTATAATATCATTAAAAGGCAGCAAAGGCAAGCCTTTTATTTGCATTTCAGCGATTTTGCCGAACTCCAGGGCGAATAAAGCTTTTTACCGTTGAAGGTTTTGTATGCTCTGACACGCACATAGTAGCGCGTGCCTGTTTTGAGTTTGGCAACTTTTTTTGATGTCGCAGTGCTTTTGGCAGTATATTTTTTCACGGAAGAAGTGAACTTTTTGTTTTGGCTGTACTGAATTTCGTAGCCTGTGCATGCCACCCTTTTCCACGATACAGTAATCGATTTTTTTGCGGTTTTAAGAGTAATTGCAGGCTTTTTTGGTTTTGTACAGGTGGTGTACACCTTGCTGTATGCGCCAAAAAGCGTGCGTTTTGAAACTGTTTTGTACGCTCTTATTCTGAATTTATGCTGACTTGCCGCTGCAAGTGAGGTGATTTTTGCACTTGTTTTTGACGCACCCGAAACGGTTGAAGCAACTGTCCACCTGCCGCCGCTGTATCGCTCGATTTTATATCCGCTGACGCCCTGCATAGCAGTCCATTTAAGAGTTATTGCAGAAACTCCCCTGCCGCCTGACGCGAGTGACAGCGCAGTCATTTTGGCAGGCAGAATGGTAAACAGTCTGTGGGTGCTGCCTGAATAATTTTCACCGCCGTCAAGATTTACTCTGCCGCTGCCTGAAGCAACATTATTTTTGCAGCTTAAAGTATAATCGCCGTCTGAAAGGACGTTGCCATTTGAATCTGTTACGGTGACTGACGGAACATTTGCTTCGCCGCTGTAAGTATAGCTGTGCTGCGAAAGTGCTACCTTGCAGTTTGAGAGCAGGAATCTGTTTTTGCTGTTGTAATTCTGACTGTCAATTTTTTCGCCGTAGGTTTCGTTGTAGTACTCGCCGTCGTAGTATTCCTCTTCGGGCTTGTGCTCATTGTAGCCGTCATATTTCTGAAGATTTGAGGCGTTGACAAGAAAATAAGTGTAATCAGACTCGTCGTCAGTGTCGTCCCACGTGGCATCGACATAATAATACTTGTCGTTAAGTCCGACAAGGTTCCATGCGTGAGGCACAGAGGTGATTATGCGTGCGCTGTAACCGAGCTCTCTGCAAATTCTGTAAAACGCAAGGGAGTATCCCTGACACACACATTTGCCCTTAACAAGCGCGCCGTAGGCACTGAAAGCATATTTGTGCGACTCCGTGTCATCCATAGCGTCATAATCATAAGTGGTACTTTCACACACAAAGTCATGAACGGTTTTTATAATCTCATAGTCAGACATCGAATCGGTGTCAAGCTTTTCAACAAAGCTGTTGACTACTGAATCTACCTGCTTTTCCTGGTTTGCGGTGTCGTTGTATGAATATACAAAATCAAGAGTGTAGTAATAATAACCGCTTCGCTCGTCGAGTGAAATACCGCAGCCCCAGCTGTTTATCGCCCAGCGGATATAATCGCCGTCGGTGCAGGATTCGGACATCGAATCGTCCGTCGCCTCAACAAAGAGTGAATCACTGAGCCTTTCAAGCGCCGCTCTGCTGATAATCGGTGCAGTTGAAAGATAGTAGACCTTAAATTCAGCCGTTCTTTTTTCAAGTGCTGACGCAATTATCCTGTAAAGCTGTTTGCCCCTGGTGTAATATGTTTTTCCGCCGTAAGTTCTGCTTTCGGAATTGGTGACGGTGTATTCCTCAAGCGTTGCCGACGGTACTTCCCTTCCTGCGTAAAACGGGTTTTGCATAACGCCGGTTGAAACGGGCTCATCGGCAGCAGCAGAAAAATCCGTGACAGGCACAGATGAAATCAAAAGTATTAAAGAAATGAGGATGCTGACTGTTTTTTTCATATAAACTTTCCTTTATTTTACACCAACGCGTTTACAGTTGTTGTACATCGGGCAGCCGTCACATTTCGGCTTGCGCGCAGTACAGGTGTCCCTGCCGAAAAGCACAATTCTGTGGCAGAAATCTGCGCCTTCATCCTTGGGCACTACTTTTTTGAGCGCCATCTCAATCTTAACAGGCTCTTTGACGTCAACAAGCCCGATTCTGTTTGTGATGCGAATACAGTGAGTGTCTACGACAATGCTCTCTTTGCCGTAAACATCACCGACAATCAGATTCGCCGTCTTTCTGCCGACGCCCGGAAGAGTGATTAAATCCTCAATATTGTCGGGAACTGTTCCGCCGAAATCATCGCGGATTTTTTGCGCCATACCGATAATTGACTTTGCTTTGTCACGGTAAAAGCCGCAGGATTTTATAATTTCTTCAACCTCGCTCTGCTCGGCGTTTGCATAATCGTCAAGCGTTTTGTAGCGCGCAAAGAGCGCGGGAGTTACAAGATTTACGCGCGCGTCTGTGCACTGTGCCGAAAGGCGTGTTGCCACAAGCAGCTCAAACGGATTAGTCGATTCAAGCGAACAGATTGCCTCGGGATATTCTTTTTTTAGTATTTCTATCGCGTTAAGTGTTCTCTCTTTTCGTGTCATTTGATTTTATCCCAGTATGATTTGAATGCCTGCTCGTTTTTGTTGTCGCCAAACTCATAATAGCGGGCGTTTTTAATAGCGTCGGGCAGGTATTGCTGCTTTACATAATGATTCGGGAAGCTGTGGGGGTATAGATAATTCTGACCCTTGACCTCTGCGTCCTCGCCGTCAAAATGTTTGTTTTGGAGCTGTCGCGGAATGGGCCCGATTTTGCCTTTTCTTACGTCTGCCATTGCTGCGTCAATTGCACCTGCGCCGCTGTTGCTTTTGGGTGAGGTGGCAACAAGAATTACCGCGTCGGCAAGCGGAATGCGTGCCTCGGGCAGACCCACCATAAGAGCCGCGTCGACTGCCGCTTTGACAATGGGAATAATCTGCGGATAAGCAAGTCCGACATCCTCGCACGCGCACACCATAAGGCGACGGCAGGCGCTCGGGAGGTCGCCTGCCTCGAGCAGCCGTGCAAGGTAATGCAGCGCTGCATCGGGGTCGGAGCCGCGCATACTTTTTTGATAAGCAGAAACTATATCGTAGTGCTCGTCGCCGTCCCTGTCATATCTCATTGAGGACTTTTGAACAAGCTCGTTTGCAGTTTCAAGCGTGATAATCTTTTTACCGTCAGTGTACGGTGTGGCAAAATAGCAGTTTTCAACCGTGTTAAGCGCCTTGCGGACGTCGCCGCCGCAGCCTGTGGCAATCTTTGCGGCAACATCGTCGCCGCAAATAATTTCAACATCGTTTTCCTTGCTTAAAAACTCAAAGCCGCGCTTTACGGCAGGAATAATGTCCTCGGTTTCAATGCTTTTAAACTCGAACACCGTTGAACGCGACAGGATTGCCGAATAAACGTAAAAATACGGATTTTCGGTTGTTGACGCGATTAGCGTAATTTTGCCGTTTTCTATGTACTCAAGCAGGCTCTGCTGCTGACGCTTGTTGAAATACTGAATCTCGTCAAGATAAAGCAGAATACCGTTCGGAGCGGTGAAGGTGTCAATTTCGGCAACAATGTTTTTGATGTCCTGTGTGGACGCATTTGTGCCGTTGAGCTTGCGCAGGGAACGGTTGGTTTTGTTTGCGATAATCGAGGCAACAGTCGTTTTGCCGACACCCGAAGGACCGTAAAAAATAAGGTTGGGTATGTCGCCGTTTTCTATCATATTGTAAAGTGCCTTGCCGGGAGTAAGCAAATGCTTTTGTCCAACGACGTCGGCAAGTTCTTTTGGACGTATTCTGTCCGCAAGAGGTGTGTTCATACTCTACTCCTCTGTTTGTTGTGATTGCTTGCTGAACACGCAGCCGCAAAAATTCTGGCGGTAAAGCTCATACTCGCGGCTGAGTTCAATTGAACGCTTGTAGCCTTCGCGTTTTTTGAAATCGGACGGCAGCCATTTAACACCGTATTTTTCGGCAATGTCAAAACCGATTTCATTAATCTTGAGCGAATTCTTCAGCGGGCTGATTGACAGCGTGGTACAAAAATAGTCAAAGCCGTTTTCTTTTGCAAGCGCAGCAGTTTTTTCAAGGCGCAGACGGTAGCACTTAAAGCAGCGCTCACCGCCCTCTCTGACCGTTTCGAGCCCTTTGGCAATTTTGAGAAACTCGTTGTAATCGTAATCGCCCCTGATAAGATGAATTTTGTTCTTTGCAGGAAGCGCCTCAATAAGACGTTTTTGCTCTGCAAAGCGTTTTTCAAATTCGCTCTTTGGCGAAATATTCGGATTGAAGTAATAGACCGTTATGTCGAAATAATCGCTGAGATATTCCAATGTATAGCTTGAACAGGGTGCACAGCAGCTGTGCAAAAGCAGCCTTGGCAGTGTTCCCTGTTCAGTGATTTTTTCAATGATACGGTCAGTTTCCTTTTGAAAATTAACCTTGTTCATTTATTTACCTAAATAATTTGCAGGATTCTTTTTGGCGCCGTCAACGATAACCTCAAAGTGACAGTGCGGTCCCGTTGAGTTACCCGTTGAGCCGGAGCGCGCGAGCTGCTGCCCCTTTGCCACGTTTTGTCCGACGCTGACAAGAATCGAGGAGTTGTGAGCGTAAAGCGTGACAATCTTTCTGCCCTTTGAATCGGTGCCGTGATAAACCATTACATAGTAGCCGTACGAATAATTGAGTCGGCGTACCTTAATGACAACGCCCTTTTGTGCGGCGCACACGCGGCTGCCTGTCGGACACGGAAAATCTATTCCCGTATGCGGCTTGCCGTTGCTGTAATAGCCGTAAGCGCACGAAACGGAATAGTGTCCGGGCACGGGGAAGCCGAGGCTGAGGCACGCATCGGAGCCGTCATAAAGCGACTTTTCCTCGTCCTCCATCTCCTTTTCCTGCTGTGAACGGTCCTTTGTTACGGCAGTGGTGATTTCGTCGGGGGATTTGAGCCCGTTGAGGAGAGCGTTGATTTCGTCATTTACCTTTTTGGCGATTTCCTCGTCCTCGTTTCTGAACTCGGTGTACATTTTTGCATTTTTTGTGTAAACGGCAAACAGCCGGTCACTTTCCGCTCTGTCGTCGTCAAGGATAATCTTTTTCTTTGCTATAAGCTCCTGGTCATTTTCAACAGTTTGCTGCTGCTTTTTGCGCTCGTCCAGTTTGGCGTCGAGCTCCGCCTTTGCTGCCTTAAGCACCGCCTTGCGCTCATTAAGTCCGCCCTGCTTGGTGATGATTTTTTCCATCTTGGCGTTGACCTCTTTGAGCAGTTCGGTATCGCTTTTTGCAACAGCCTTAATCATTTCGTAGCGTGAAAGAAACTGTGACAAATCCTTGCTGCAAAGAAGTGCTGCGAGCAGACTTTCGTTTCCGCTTATGTACATTGCGCGCAGACGAAGACAGTACATATTATATGTTTCGGTAAAATCGTCGTGCAGCTTGTCAAACTCCTCCTGTGCCTCGTCGTACCTTTTTTGCAGTACCTTAAGCTGCTTTTTGAGCGGCTTAATCTGCTCCTTGAGTTCATCAACCTTGGCGCGCGCCTCCTCTACCTCTTCGGTAAGCACCTGGAGCTCCTTGTCGAGTATTCCGATTTTTTCATCGAGCAGGTCAATATACTCCTCGGTGGTCTTGGCGTTTTCATCATATTCGTTGAGCTTTTTCTGGCTCTTTTTCAGCTTTTCGTTGAGTTCCTTTTTCTGCTGCTTGAGAGTCTTTTCAAGCTCTTTTTTCTTTTTGTCGCTCTGTTTTTTGTCGTCCTTTTCGTCCTTTGCAGCGGATTCGGACTGCGAGACAGACTCGCTTTCATTTGGCTCCGCCCATGCCGTCAGACAGCAGGAGGACACTGCGAATATAACTGACAAAATGATGCATATTAATTTTTTGGTTAATGAATTTTTCAAAATGATTCCTTCTTCGAATATAGTTTACGGCAAATAGTTTGCCGGATTTTGTGCACAGTACTGGTCGGGTCCGCCGATACGCACCTCAAAATGACAGTGCGGACCTGTTGAATTGCCTGTTGAACCGCTATATGCAATCTGCTGTCCCTTTTTAACATGCTGACCTGCGGACACAAGCCTTGAATTGTTGTGGGCATAAAGCGTGTAGACGCTCTTGCCGCTTGAGGTGGTTTTGTCGTGGCGGATAACTATATATCTGCCGTAACTGCGGTAAGTTCCGTCAGGATTTGTAAGGTCTGCGGAAATAATTACCGTGCCCGCCTCGGCTGCAACAATTTTGCAGTTGACATTGCCCCAGGTGGAAAAATCACAGCCCGTGTGACCAGGATATGCGCCGTAGCCGCAAGTAATGGTGGTGTAACTCGGGCAGGGGTAAGTCAGCTTGATATAACTGCCGGTGGCAGTAGTCGTTGTAGTTGTAGTTTTTTGTGTGGTTGTTTCCTTTTGGGTAGGAGAGCCGCTTTTTGTGGTAGACGGCTTTGTTGTGGCAGTCGTCCGTTTGGTAGTAGTTGTGGTTGTGGCATCACGGTATTTTGCATCTGCCGCTGCAATATCGGCGTCAATTTCGTCAAGCTCCTCTTTTGTAAGGTCGCGAAATTCGCCGTATTTTTTTGTTTTGTTGTGCAGCTTTTGCAAAAGTCCGTTCTGCGTTTCCTGCTGCGCCTCAATTACCGCCTGCTGCGCCTGAAGCTCCTCCTGATTTTTGAGAAGCGTTACGCGGCGCGTTTTTAACTGCTGTTTGTTGTTTTTCAGAGTTTTCTGTGTTTCTTTAAGAGTTTTTGTCCTGTCGGACAGAGTCTCTTTTGCTTTGGTGATTTCATCTGTCTGCGTACGAACCGTCTGCAGCAGCTCGCCGTCGCGCTTTGAAATCGCGTTTACCATCTGCATACGGGTGAGAAAATCCTCAAGCCCGTGGCTTGTAATCAAAAACGTGAGCACGCTGCCCTGCTGCCCGCTGATGTATATTGCGCGGATACGTTGACTGTATTCAAGGTATGTCTGCTGAAATTCCTTGTCAAGAATCCTGACATTCTGTTCAAGCGTTTTAATTTCGTCGCTCATAGATAGAATTTCATTTTCATTGACAGCAATATTCTTTTCAAGCGCAGTGACTTCGGATTCAATCTTGTCAGCCTCTTTTTTTGAAAGCTGGAACTGCTCTGTAAGATAGGCAATTTTGTCGCCGAGCGTTTCAATATACGCCTCGGTTTCCTCGCTCTGCCTGCCAAGCTCTGCAAGCTTTTGCTCTGCGTCCTTAAGCTTTTTATCAAGCTCCTCGCGGCGCTGTTCAAGACTTGTGCCCGACGCCGAAACATATCCCATCGGCACGTTTGCGCCTGAAACAAGGCAGAAAACGGACAATACCGCTATGAGCTTTATTAACGCTTTTCTTTTCATACTGTCACTCCGCAACACAATATGATAAACTCTTACAAGTACTTATTATAGCACTTTTTTATATTATGTACAATATTAAATTAAATATTATAAAAGAAAAAACGCTATTCCGGGGAATAGCGTTTTGACTGTTCAAAGATTAGAATCTTTTGCGAACTACATATGAGGTGTGAAGAGCCTCGTGTGCCTTGTGGCAACCGAAACCGTCGTACCACTCGCTGTAAAGAGTTTTGATTACAGGTGACTCGTGTGACATACGCAGAGGCATTTCCTTATCCTGGTCATAGAGTGCCTTTGCACGAACTGCCTTGAGGTCAACAGTATCACGAACATACTGTGGCTGAATCGGCTGTCCGCCGCCGTTTACACAGCCGCCCGGGCATCCCATAATTTCGATAAAGCCCCAACCCTCGGGGTTGCCTGCCTTGAGTTTGTCCATAACCTCTTTTGCTGCTGCAGCGCCCGATGCTACACAGAGCTTGAGCGGAGTGCCGCCAACCTCTACAGTTGCTTCCTTGATGCTATCTGTGCCGCGAACTGCCTGAAGGTCAATAGCCTCTGTTGCGCCGTTGAGCCAAGCGTTTGCAGTTCTTACAGCAGCTTCCATAACACCGCCTGTAGCGCCGAAAATTACGGCTGCGCCGGTATCCTCTGCAAGAGGTGAGTCGAACTCTTCGTCCGGAAGAGTGTTGAAATTGATGCCAAGACGCTTCATCATTCTTGCAGCCTCACGGGTTGTAAGAGCGATGTCAACATCCGGTACGCCTGCTGCGTTCTGGTCGGGACGGGTAATCTCGAACTTCTTTGCAGTACAAGGCATTACTGAAACAACTACAATCTTCTTGGGGTCAATGCCCATCTTTTCTGCGTAGTAGGTTTTAATTACTGCGCCTGCCATCTGCTGCGGTGATTTGCAGCTTGAAAGATGTGCAAGAAGGTCCGGATAATAGAATTCGCAGAACTTAACCCATCCGGGTGAACAAGATGTAATCATCGGAAGTGTTCCGCCGTTCTTGATTCTTTCAACGAGCTCGTTAGCCTCCTCAACAATTGTGAGGTCAGCACCGAAGTCGGTGTCAAACACCTTGTCAAAGCCAAGGCGGCGAAGAGCAGCAACCATCTTGCCCTCTACGTTTGTGCCGATAGGCATATCAAAGCACTCGCCGATTGTTGCACGGATTGAAGGTGCAGTCTGAACAACAACATACTTGTCAGGGTCTGCAAGAGCTGCCCAAACCTTGTCGGTATCGTCCTTTTCAGTGAGAGCGCCTGTCGGGCAGACTGCTGTACACTGACCGCACGAAATACAAGGTGTGTCGTTGAGTGAAAGACCGAACGGCTGTCCAATCTGGGTGTCAAAGCCACGGTCGTTAGGACCGATTACGCTTACATACTGCTGCTTACAAGCGGCAACGCAGCGACGGCAAAGAATACATTTGTTGTTGTCACGAACAAGGTGCGCAGTGCTTGTGTCAAGGTCATAGTGAGGCTTGGCGCCCTCAAAGCTTGACTCCTCTACGCCGTACTCGTTGCAAAGCTTCTGAAGCTCGCAGTTTGTTGAGCGTGAGCATGAAAGACACTTCTTTTCGTGAGTTGAAAGGATAAGTTCAAGAGTAGTTTTTCTTGCCTTTTGAATCTTATCTGTATTGGTAAGAACCTCCATACCCTCTGATACAGGGTAAACGCAGGCTGTTACCTGTCTGAAACCTCTGCCCTCGTTTGCTTCAACGAT
>CAMPBI010000052.1 GCA_946637545.1 uncultured Clostridia bacterium
CTTTAATTATTGTTTCTGATATTCTCGTTTACCACTGCAGCAGCGGCGGCGTATACTGCCTTTGCGCCGTAGGCTCGCAGCGTCAGCGCACATTCATTGAGCGTGCTTCCTGTGGTTTTGACGTCGTCAATCAGCAGCACCGTTTTGTCTGCAACCTCCTTGTCAAGCGGAAGGTCAAAGGCACCGTGCAAATTAACTCGCCGCTCCTTCGCAGTGCTGAATCTTTGTGACTTCGTATTTCGGGTTTTAATCAGTAAATCCTCGCAGGGAACGCCTGTTTCAGCCGAAACTGCATCTGCAAGCAGCTTTGCCTGATTGTACCCTCTGCGCCACTGACGGAGCTTTCGCATCGGAACATATGTTACGCAGTCAAAAGCTACACCGTCATATCTTTCGCGCACACATTTTGCAATCTCCTTTGCATAGCCGTCGGCAAGCTCCGTATATCCATAGCTTTTAAATCTGATTAGCCCTTTTGCAATGCTGTCGTGAAAGTAAAGCGGCGCCACGAATTCTGCGTACTCATTTCGGAATTTATGCTCGTCGCACTTACAGTCCTCGGTTGGCAGCCCGCATTTTTTGCAAAGTTTTCCCGTCGGGCGTAAAGCAGCTTCACACTTTTCACATCGGCATTCATCCGGGAAAACAACGTCACCGCAAAGGTCGCACCTTGGCGGAATCACAAACCGTAGGCACCTTTTTGCCGTGCTTCTTAACAGCTCTTTCATACGGTCAGATACGGTGCGATTCTTTTGAGCACATTATCGTTAATACCGTTTATTTCAGTTAACTGATTCAATGACGTGTATCCGCCGATTTTTTCACGGTATGCAACAATAAGCTTTGACTTGTGCTCGCCGAGACCTCCGATTGTCATAAGCTCTTCGGCAGTCGCCTTGTTTATATCAAGCGGATAATCGGGTAGGGTAGTAGTTTCTTTTTCAGTAGTTTCAGTCACACTCAACGACACTGTCACAGTGCCCGTTGAAACCTTCGGGGTATGAAATGCAATAATTATCATAATTATCCCCGCTATTATAAATGCAATTCCTATCAGCAGCCTTGTCTGATTTACAGATTCTTTTTTATCCATATAATTTCGTTTTATTTAAGTATTTCTTTTGCGAGCTCGGCTTTGGTCATACATCGGTCCATTGCCGTTTTTTCAATGTAGCGGTGCGCCTCGGGCTCTGTCATATTTTTTTCGTCAATCAGTTTCCATTTTGCCTTGTTAATCAGCCTGATTTCCTGCATCTTGTCCTCAATAGAGGTAGTCTTTTTTTCATATTTTTTTACTTTTGCAGCAGCAGTTCTCATCCACATAAGCGCAACTGTCATAGTCTGCTTTGACATCGGCTTTGGCAGTGTGAAAACACCGTGCTCTGTCACCTTGCCGTACACCTCTGCATGAATTTCATTTTGTATGAGCAGCAGCACAACAGCACTGTGCGATGTACTGCAGTCAATTGCAAAGCGCACTCCCAGGTCGTCCTTCAGCGGTGCGTTGATTATTACAAAATCAAAATGCCTGTCTGCAATCGCTCTTTGCGCCTCGCCTATGCTTGATGCGTATTTTACAGGCTTGTAATCTGATTCGCGGAGCATAGATGACATAGCAGTATTAAAATTTTCAACCGCAGAAACAACAAGTACGCTAAATACCTGTCTTTTAAGACTCATATGCTCCCTCCTTTCAGATTACTTTAAACAATCAGCAGTATATTTTCAGAATTTTTTCGGGTATGTGCTTTTTGATGAATTCGCTGTCTTTAGCAATGATTTTTGCATCCTCAAGATTCATCGGCAGCTTTTTAAACTGCGAAAGCGTCTGCTCGTCGGCAGTGTAAAGGTTAAAGTCAGCAACATACGGTAAATCAATCCTGTTCTGTATTCCGTCAAGTCCTGCCCATATCATCAGCGCAAAGGCAATGTACGGATTTACAGACGGGTCGGCACTTCGCAGCTCTGCTCTTTTGTACTCGCCGATAGCTGCAGGAATACGGATTAGCTGCGAACGGTTTTCACTCGACCACGAAATATAACGGGGCGCCTTGTTGTTACCCAGTCTGTCATACGACGCCTTTGTCGGATTCAGAAATGCAGTCATATCCTCAACATTTTCAAGTACGCCGGCAATCATATACGGCATAATGTTGTCTGCGCCGCCGTCAGCTCTTACAGAAAAATTGATGTGAAATCCGTTACCCGGCGCGTCAGGCAGAGGCTTTGGCGTAAAGTCGGCGCAAAGACCGTTCCTGTTTGCAACGGTGTTTACTATGGTCTGAAGCGTCATCACATTGTCCGCTGCAGTCAGCGGGTCGGAGTATCTGAAATCAATTTCATTCTGTCCGGGACCCTCCTCGTGATGCGAGCTTTCGGGATTAATTCCCATCTGCTCGAGAGTAAGACAAATTTCGCGGCGAATGTTCTCGCCCTTGTCAAAAGGCGCAAGGTCCATATAACCAGCCTTGTCGTAAGGCACTTTTGTAGGCTCACCGTCGCCGTCAAGCTTGAACAGATAAAATTCCTGCTCCGCGCCGAAATAAAACTGATAGCCTGCCTTTTCAGCGTCGCTTACAGCCTTTTTGAGCAGCGCGCGTGTGTCGCACTCAAACGGTCTGCCATCAGGGTAGGTGATGGAGCAGAACATTCTGACAACCTTGCCCTGCTCGGGACGCCACGGAAGAATTGTGATAGTGTCAGCGTCAGGGTGCAGCAGCAAATCGGAATGCACCTCTACGCCGAATCCCGCTATCGCAGAGCCGTCAAGTGCGATTCCGAAATCAAAGGCTCTTTCAAGCTCGTCCGACATAATAGAAATATTTTTTTGCCGTCCGTAAACATCACAGAACGCAAGGCGGATAAACTTTACGTCCTCCTCGGTGCAAAACTGTATAACCTCGTCTTTTGTGTAATTCATAAAATTACCCTCTTTCAAAAAATGCGCCCATTAAAAGCGGGATAACCCCGAAATTAATGAACGCCTTTGCTCAATATTCTATATTAATAATATACAATAGAGCCACTGTACTGTCAAGAAAAATTTAGCATTTTTGATTTATAAAAAAATAATAAACTTTCGAAATTATTTCTAAACAATTCTAAACAACTGTTTATTTTTTTAACCTTTTCTGCTATGATAAAAGCAGAAAAAATAGGAGATATTGTATTGATTCATATTAGTTCAAATATATACGCGTGGTGCTTTATTGCAGGAATAGCGCTCAATCTTCTGTTTGTGTACAGGCAGACGCGTCGCTATAAAATGACATCGTATCAGAGCATCGGCGTTATAGCCTTTGAGGGCATCGGAATGATTGTCGGCGCAAAGCTCCTTGCGTGCTTTCAGACAGGGAACTACAATATAATAACAGCAGGATTTTCATCATACGGCGCATTAATCGGCGCAATCCTTATGCTTGCGCTTTACTGCAAACTGCTCAAAACTCCGTTTTCGCAGCTTATGTGTATTGCGATTATACCCATGGCGCTTACTTATTCAATAGGCAAGCTCGGCTGCTTTTCCGCAGGGTGCTGCTACGGAATTAATTATGACGGATTTTTGAGCGTGGTTTACGAAAACTCAAAAGCCGCACCGCACGGCACTGAACTTTTTCCGGTGCAGCTTGCAGAGTCAGTGGCGTTTATGATTATGTTTATATTGTTCTACCTTTTTTACAGAACGCACGAGTTCACCCCAAAGCATATTTGCATCTATGTTGCTGTGCTTTCAGTTATAAAGGGCGCGCTGTATTACCTGCGAAATGAATCAGTCGGCAATCCCTTTGGCTCTCATCAGATTATCTGTATTGCGTTGTTTATAATCAGTATGTCAGTTTACGTTTATATTATTTCAAAAGAAAGGGTGAAGCCCCGTGAGCGAATTTGAGCAAAATTATAATTTTGAAAATCCAAATCAGCAGCCTTTCAACCTTCCGCCCGACGAAAAAGAGGAAAAAACCGTCAAAGCCCTGCTAATCTGCTGGGCTGTCAGCCTTGCGAGCACTTTCATTTTATTCTTCGTCGCTTTGATTGTAGGAGAGTATTCCGAAATTGCAGGAGCTTGTATCGAGTTTGTTACAGAGGCTTTAGTTGTTTCGTATCATGTAATTGCAATTGTCGGCAAAATCAAGTATCCGCACAATCACAAAATGGACGATATTTTTGCAATCGATATGGTAATCCTCGGAATTACTGCAGCGATTCTCATTGTAGTTGTTTCACTCAGTATGCTATGCGACTGGATGTGCGGCGACTGCGGTTAAAGGAGAAAAAGATGAGTAACTATAATCAAAACTATAACCTTGAAAACAGCAATTCTGATTTGCCGCCTGATGAAAACAAAAAGGTAAACAGATATTTTGCCGCGTGGGTCATTTGCGTCGTCGTTGCATTTGTACTGCCTGTTTTGACGGCGCTTATATCAATCTTTGCAGCAAATTTAAATCCGCTTGCAGTCATTTCTGTGTTCTATGCACTTGTGGATTTTATCGGAATTGACAGCTATTTTATAATTCTTTTCATTGTTCTTGTCGGCATTCTTCAGCACGTTCTTGCAATCGTCTGCAAAATCAAATTTCCGCATAATCAAAAAGCAAATAAGGTGTTTTTGGCAGATATGATTATGCTTGCAATTGTTGTCATCGCAATTGTAGTTTGGCTTGTGTCAGTTAATATGTTTTGCAATACCTGTCTTTCCGACGCACAGGAATGCGGCTAAACTTTTTCAAAAAAGCACTTGACAAACATATAATATCGGTGTATGATACTAACTTGTAAAGGCAATGGGGTCTTTGGGTTACACTCAAAGACCCTTTATCTTTAAAAATAAATATGTGTATAACAGGCAAGGGCGTCTGTGGTTTGATACCACAGGTGCCTTTATTTTTTGATTTTAGGAGGATTTTGTTATGGCATATGTTGATGAGGTAATGGAATTTTTAAAGAAGCGTGACGGCAACGAGCCCGAGTTTCTTCAGGCGGTAAGCGAGGTATTTGATTCGCTTCGCCCGGTAATTGAAGCAAACGAGGAGCGCTACCGCAAGCTTGCACTTCTTGAAAGACTTGTTGAGCCGGAGCGTATTTTCCGTTTCCGCGTTCCGTGGATTGACGACAACGGACAGGTGCACGTTAACAGAGCGTACCGCGTTCAGTTTAACTCGGCTATCGGTCCTTACAAGGGTGGACTTCGCCTTCACCCGAGCGTAACACTTTCGGTTATCAAGTTCCTCGGCTTTGAGCAGATTTTCAAAAACTCTCTCACAGGTCTGCCAATCGGCGGCGGTAAGGGCGGCTCTGACTTTAACCCCAAGGGCAAGAGTGACCGCGAAATTATGATGTTCTGCCAGAGCTTTATGACAGAGCTTTGTAAGGTAATCGGTGAAAACACTGACGTACCTGCGGGCGACATCGGAACAGGCGCAAGAGAAATCGGCTATATGTTCGGTCAGTACAAAAGAATTCAGAAAAGATACGAGGGCGTTCTTACAGGTAAAGGACTTTCGTTCGGCGGCTCGCTTACAAGAACAGAGGCAACGGGCTACGGTCTGCTTTACATCACAGAGGAAATGCTCAAGTGCCATAACATCGACATTGCAGGCAAAACAGTTGTTGTTTCCGGTTCGGGTAACGTTGCAATCTACGCAGTTGAAAAGGCACAGCAGCTCGGCGCAAAGGTTGTTACAGTGTCGGATTCAACAGGCTGGATTTATGACCCCGAGGGAATTGATGTTGAGCTTCTTAAAGACGTCAAAGAGGTTCGCCGCGCAAGACTCACAGAGTATGCAGCAGCAAGACCGTCCGCAGAATATCACGAGGGCAGAGGAGTATGGAGCATCAAGTGCGACATCGCTCTTCCTTGTGCAACACAGAACGAGCTCCATCTTGAAGATGCAAAGCAGCTTGTTGCAAACGGCGTAATCGCTGTTGCAGAGGGCGCAAATATGCCCACAACACGCGACGCTACCACTTATCTTCAGGAAAACGGCGTGCTCTTCCTCCCGGGTAAGGCAGCAAATGCAGGCGGCGTAGCAACCTCTGCACTCGAGATGAGCCAGAACTCCGAAAGAGTTTACTGGTCTTTTGAAAAGGTTGACCGCAAGCTTAACGATATTATGGTTAATATCTATCACAATATCGACGACGCAGCAAAGAAATACGACCTTGAGGGCGATTATGTAGCAGGTGCAAACATTGCGGGCTTTGAAAAGGTTGCAGATGCTATGAT
The DNA here is from genome assembly GCA_946637545.1 of uncultured Clostridia bacterium. Lineage (GTDB taxonomy): Bacteria > Bacillota > Clostridia > Oscillospirales > Acutalibacteraceae > Eubacterium_R. The sequence goes on from CAMPBI010000052.1 coordinate 6,227, forward strand.
TGCACAGGGTGTAGTTTAATTTATCTTTCAAAACACAACCTATAACAAACTTTTATATAAGGCAAAGGTGTCTTGGATTTATCCGAGGCGCCTTTGTCACTTTTTTTGGAGCTAATATGAATACAGTTTTTGAAAAGAATATTCCTTTTATAGCAAGAATCATTATTGTTCAGGACGGCAAAAACCGTCTGCAAAATAAGATGGATAACAATTCGTACTACAACAACAAGCTTGACAGTGAAAATGAATACTGTCAGAATACGACTGCGTGGGATTGATATGACTAAATATATTTTTGTAACTGGCGGCGTAGTTTCCGGACTGGGAAAGGGAATAACTGCCGCATCGCTCGGCAGGCTTTTAAAATCAAGGGGACTAAAGGTTGCGGCGCAGAAGCTGGACCCGTACATAAATGTTGACCCCGGCACGATGAGCCCGTTTCAGCACGGCGAGGTTTATGTTACCGAGGACGGTGCGGAAACTGATCTTGACCTCGGACACTATGAACGCTTTATCGATGAAAACTTAAACAAATATTCTAATCTTACCACGGGCAAGGTCTACTGGAATGTACTCAACAAGGAACGCCGCGGCGAGTATCTTGGCTCGACGGTGCAGGTCATTCCACACATCACAAACGAAATCAAAGAATTTGTATATTCCGTCGGCAAAAAAACTGATGCCGATGTTGTTATAACCGAAATCGGCGGCACAATCGGCGACATCGAGTCGCAGCCGTTTATTGAGGCTGTGCGCCAGATTTCACTTGAGGTCGGCAGGGAGAACAGCCTTTTTATCCATGTCACGCTCGTTCCGTTTTTAAGCGGCTCTGACGAGCATAAAACAAAGCCCACACAGCACTCCGTCAAGGAGCTGCAGGGAATGGGCGTTAATCCTAATATCATTGTTCTTCGATGCGACAAACCGCTTGAAAAGTCAATATTTGACAAAATTTCGCTTTTCTGCAATGTCAATCCCGACTGCGTTATTGAAAATATCACTCTTCCGAATCTTTATGAAGCACCGCTGATGCTTGAAAAATCAGGCTTTTCAGAAATTGTCTGCCGTGAATTGAATATAAAGGCAAAAGCGCCTGACCTCACCGAGTGGACGGCGCTTGTTGAAAAAATCAAAGCAGAACGCAAAGAGGTTAACATCGGCCTTGTCGGCAAGTATGTAGAGCTGCACGACGCTTATCTATCAGTTGCAGAGGCGCTGCGCCACGCAGGTTACTTCTATGATGCAAAGGTCAGAATCAAATGGATTGATTCCGAAACTGTGACCGAGGAGAACGCACCGCAAATTTTTGACGGTATTGACGGCATAATTGTACCGGGCGGCTTTGGCAGCAGGGGAATTGAGGGCATGATTTTGGCAGCAAAATACGCGCGTGAAAACAACCTGCCGTTTTTTGGAATATGCCTCGGTATGCAGATAGCAGTTATTGAATATGCACGTAATGCAGCAGGGCTCGCTGACGCAAATTCAGGTGAGTTTGATGAGCTTTGCGATAATAAAGTAATCGACTTTATGCCCGGTCAGTACGAGGATATTGACAAGGGCGGCACTCTCCGACTCGGTGCATATCCGTGTAATTTGCAGGAGGGCACAGTTATTCGTTCACTTTATGGCGCCAACTCCGTCAACGAGCGTCACCGCCATCGCTACGAATTCAACAACGACTACCGCGAAATACTCACCGAAAAGGGACTGACGCTCGGCGGTCTTTCTCCCGATGGCAGACTTGTCGAAACGGTTGAACTGACAGACAGACCCTTTTATGTCGGCGTTCAGTTCCACCCCGAATTCAAAAGCAGACCAAACAGACCGCATCCGCTTTTCAAAGGTTTTATAAATGCCTCAATAAAGGAGGACTAAAATGCTTACCCCTAATATGAATTACGCAAATCTTAAGGATTCATATTTGTTCTTTAATATTGCAAGAAAAACAGACGCCTATCTGGAAATCCACTCCTCACAGCGGCTATTGCGGCTCGGTATAGGCGATGTTTCTCTACCCCTGTGCAGTGCGGTTATATCTGCGCTGCACAGTTCGGTTGACGACCAGTCGCAAAAGGAAACCTTTATGGGTTATGTTGACGAGCGCGGCGAGCCGTTTCTTCGTGAGGCGATTGCGGCGCATTACAAAAAACGCGGCATAAACCTTGGCACAGACGAGGTGTTTATTTCAAGCGGCGCAAGCGACGAGCTTGGAGATATTCTCGATTTGTTTGACAAAAGCAGCAGCGCTCTGGTAATCGAGCCTGCATACCCTGCATATGTTGATGCAAATATTATCGCAGGCAGAAAAATAGTACACCTTCACGCAAGCGAAAGTGACCGCTTTGCACCGTATCCCGACGATAACTATAAAGCCGATATTATTTATATCTGCTCGCCAAACAATCCTACGGGAGCTGTTTATTCAAGAGAAAAGCTCAAAGCCTGGGTTGACTTTGCAAATAAAAACGGCAGCATCATTTTGTTTGACGCGGCGTATGAGGCGTTCATCGAGGATGACGAAATACCTCACAGTATTTTTGAAATTGACGGCGCACGCACCTGTGCTATTGAAATTTGCTCGCTGTCAAAAACTGCAGGCTTCACAGGCACACGCCTTGGCTATACAGTTATCCCAAAGGAGCTTACGCGTTGCAATATGAGCCTCAATTCAATGTGGGTGCGAAATCGCACCACCAAAACAAACGGCGTGTCATATATTATTCAAAAGGGCGCTGCGGCTGTCTTTACTGACGAGGGGCAGCGTCAGATAAAAGAAAATATACAGGTTTACAAAAAGAACGCTGCCGTTCTTACAGCAGCGCTGGATTCAGTAGGAGTGTGGTATTGCGGCGGAAAAAATGCTCCGTATATCTGGATGAAATGCCCCGACGGTATGAAAAGCTGGGATATGTTTGACCTTCTGCTTGAAAAGGCACAGATTGTCGGCACGCCCGGCGTAGGCTTTGGCGAAAACGGCGACGGCTATTTTCGCTTTACCACCTTTGGCAATCCCGCCGACACCGCTCTTGCAGCCGAAAGATTAATACAACTTTTTAAATAAGAAAAAGGGTGACCTAACGGTCACCCCTTTAAATTATTTTGTTAGTTGCTGCTTGTTGTGATGTAAGGCTGAATTGCGCCTGCAAGCTTCGGTACAGGCATTGTCTGAATAACAACTTCGCCGGGACCCGAAACAACCGTGTTGAACAGTCCTTCGCCGCCGAGGAGAACGTTCTTAACGCCCTTAACCGTCTGAACATCAATCCTGCAGGTTGAGCTCATAAGAACAACGTGGCCTGTGTCAACGATAAGCTGCTCGCCTGCAGCAAGGTTGTATCTGATTGCAGAACCGTCAATCTCTACAAAAGCAATGCCGTTACCGCTGAGCTTCTGCATAATGAAGCCTTCGCCGCCAAAAAGACCTGCGCCGAATTTCTTCTGGAAGAAAGTAGAAAGCTCAACGCCTGTTGTGCAAGCAAGGAACGATGATTTCTGTGCGATGTAATCTTTGCCCGGAGTAATTTCAAGAGCCATAATTTCGCCTGGCAGGCTGCTTGCAAAAGCAATCTGACCGGGACCGCCCATAGCAGTGTACTTGTTCTGGAAAATGCTTTCTCTTGTCATCATTCTGCCAAGCATTTTGCCAAGTCCGCCGCCCGATGTTTCCATCTTGAGATTAGGACTCATCCAGCTCATTCCGCCGCCTTCGGTAATCATTGTTTCGTTGGCTTCGAGTGAACAGATTACTACCGGAAAGTTTCCACCCTGAATGTCGTATTTCATAATTATTCTCCTTTATAATTTACTGTCCTTCTGAACAGCTTTTTTAACTGCGTTATTTACTGCTTTTTCAAAACCGTCCGCCTTAAGCGACTGCACTCCTTCAATAGTTGTGCCGCCGGGGGAGCAGACCATATCAACAAGCTCATAGGGATGAGCGTCGCTTTTAAGTATCATCTCCGCGCTGCCGAGCACTGCCTGCGCAGCAATTTTTAGCGCCTCGTCCTTTTTCATACCGTACTGCACTCCGGCTCTTGCGAGCGCGTCAATGTACATATAGGTAAAAGCAGGGGAGCAGCCTGCAATAACTCCGAACAGCGGAAAATGCTTTTCGTCAAGCTCCATAACGCTGCCGATACCCGAAAATATTTTTTCGCAAAGCGCCTTGTCCCCGTCAGTAGCAGCCTCGTTTGCAGTAAATGCCGAAACTGCCGCGCCAACCTTTGCATTGATGTTTGGCATAACGCGAATAATTCTGTTGTCGTGCGACAGAGCAGAACGCATAAACGCAAGGTCCTTGCCGGCAGCAATAGAAATGAGCAGCGTGTCGCTTTCATCAAGCGCAATATTGATTTTTGAAAGCACGCCGCCAAGCACATTCGGCTTAACTGCAAGAACGACAACATCAGAGCTTTTTACAACCTCAATCTCGCTGCCAAGCACATTTGCGCCGTAAGCACCTTTGATTTTGTCGCACGATTCGGGCAGAACGTCAAAAACGTTAATATCCTCGCCCTTTGCAATTTCTTTTTCAACTATGCCGCCGATTATAGCAGAAGCCATATTTCCGCAGCCGATAAATCCAAGTTTCATAATTTACCATCCTTTGTTATATTTTAGCACATTAAAGCGAGAATATCAATATATTTATTTTATTTGTTTTTATATTTTTGCCGTGTTGCCATGCCTCCGCGAATATGGCGCTCCGCCTTATTCACCTGCAAAACCTTTTCAACCTCGCTTGCGAGAGCGGGTGATATTTCAAAAAGCCGCTTTGTTACGTCAATATGTACAGTTGATTTTGAAATCCCGAAAACCTCCGCAGCCTGACGCACCGTCGCACCGCTTTGCGCGATATACCTGCCGAGTTCAACACATCGCTTGTCTACATCATTTTTTTTCATACAATTAACTCCTTCGCTAATTGTATGAAAAAAAGCGCCCGATTATTCGGACGCTTTTAATATTTGTTTAGTCGTTGCTGTCGCTGTCATCGCTTTCGGAACTGTCTTTTGCAAAGTCGCTGAGAAGGTCAGTGATTGATTTTGTGTTGATGTGGTCAACCTTTTTGTACTCAACAGTCTGCTCGTCCTCCGCCTCTTTGCCGTTTTCTTCAAGCAGGGTAAGGGACAGAGTTTCAATTCCGTCCTTTTTGCTGATGTCGTACCTGTAAACTACACTGCCGTTCGTCGCAGGGTTAGAAAGCGTCAGCTTTTTTCCCTCAACCTTGTAGTTTCCGGTAAAGCTGAAAGTGCTGATATAGCTTTCGTAGGTGCCGTCCTCTTTGAATTCATACGCCGAAGCAGCCTTTTCACCCTGCCACTTATTGATGAGCTTGTCCTGGTCGGTAAACATCTGCGTAAGCATCTGCGAAGGCGTTTCGTGCTTAACTCCGCAGTAAATACCCGTCGGCACGGTAACAATCAGAATAACAGCGATGATAAGGAAAACTATAAGCTGCTTTTTTGAAAGACTCTTTATTTTCATTATTAACTACATCCTTTGACTTATTTCAGACCCTTTTTAACAAGGAGCTGATGAATTTTGCTCGACGAATCAAGCAGTGATGACACAGATAAATCGTGGTTGATTGTGTCAAGGAAATATGCCAGGTACTTTGAAAGCTCAACGCTTTCGTACCAGTCTCTTGAAAGGAGTTCGGGTGTCTGATAAATTCCGTTTGTGGTGTAAAGCTTTTCAAAAATGCCTTCCTCATGCGCCTTGTCAAATACCTCGAGTCCGTTGCAGAAAAGACCGAACGAGCAGCAAACAAAGATTCTGTTTGCCTTGAGCTCCTTAAGCTTTCTGGCAACCTCGAGCATACTTTCGCCTGAAGAAATCATATCGTCAACAATGATAATATCCTTGCCCTCAACGCTTTCGCCGAGAT
>CAMPBI010000053.1 GCA_946637545.1 uncultured Clostridia bacterium
CGGTCAGCAATTCAGCTTGTCTGACTTTGAACTACAAAGTAACGAATGAATAATTCAAGAGGCTGTCGACTTTAGTCGACAGCCTCTTATTTAATCCATTTTCAAGTATTCATTTACTGCAAGCTCGTCGCAGCGTTCGTTGTATTTGTGACCGTTATGCCCCTTAACCCAAACAAACTCAATATGATGCGTGTTTAACAGGGGGAGTAGCTCTTGCCACAAGTCAATGTTCAGGACGGGCTTTTTGTCTGACTTGCGCCAGTTGTTTTTCACCCAGGATTTCAGCCATCCTTGATTTATAGCGTCGCAAACGTATTTTGAATCGGTGGTGAGCGTTACCTTGCAGGGCTCTTTGAGAGCCTCAAGCGCCTTGATAACCGCAGTCAGTTCCATTCTGTTATTAGTGGTTTCACGTTCGCCGCCCGACATTTCTTTTTTTACAGAGTTGTAAATTAAAACGGCGCCCCAGCCGCCTTTGCCGGGATTTCCGCTGCAAGCACCGTCAGTAAAAATTTCTACATATTTCAAATTATCACATCCATTTTGAATATTTTACCATTAAATTTGGTAATAATCAATAAGGACTTTAAATTTACTTGACATTGACATTGATATATTTTATTATATATAAGACAAAATTTTGAAAAATTTATTTTAAATATAATTTTTTTACAGGAGGTTTTTATTTTAATGTCAAAAGAGAATAAGATGCCAAGCAAGGCGAATGGAGGAAAACGGAATTCCAACAGACGCTATTATACCTACAGAAAGGCATCAAAGAAATCTAATGTTGTTCCTTCAAAGCCGAAGGAAAAAATTAAGATTTCTTTTCTTGGAGGTATGAACGAAATCGGAAAGAATATGACGCTCTATGAGTATCAGAACGATATGTTCATAGTGGACTGCGGACTTGCATTTCCTAATTCCGATTTGCCGGGCGTTGACCTGGTAATACCTGATTTTACACATGTTGTAAACAATCAAGAAAAGATAAGGGGTATAATAATTACCCACGGTCACGAGGACCATATCGGCGGACTGGCATATTTGCTTAAAAAGCTTAATATCCCTGTTTACGCCACAAAGCTTACAATCGGTCTTATTAAGGGCAAACTCGAGGAGCACGGACTTCTCGGCAAAGCAAAGCTTGTTGAAATCAAACCGCGCGACAATATCACACTCGGTCATTTCAATATTGAGCTTATTCATGTAAATCACTCGATTCCCGACTCGGTAGGACTCTCAATCAGATGTCCCGCAGGTACGATAATTCAGACGGGCGACTTTAAAATTGACACAACGCCTGTTGACGGAGAAATGATTGATCTTCCGCGTTTTGCGGAATACGGCAAAAAGGGCGTGCTTGCGCTCCTTTCGGATTCCACTAACGCCGAGCGTCCCGGCACAACAATGAGCGAAAGTATGGTCGGCGAAAGCTTTGAGCTTCTTTTCCGCAAGGCGAAGAAAAGACGAATCATCGTTGCTACTTTTGCTTCAAACATCCATCGTATTCAGCAGATTATGGATGTTGCAGAAACGCGTGGACGTAAGGTTGCCGTAATCGGAAGAAGCCTTGAAAATCTTGTTTCAGTCGGCTCTGAACTCGGCTACCTCAATGTTCCCGAGAATATTTTGATTCCGATTGAGCGAATCAAAAATTATCCCGACGACAAGCTTGTTATTATCACAACGGGTTCGCAGGGTGAGCCTATGTCAGCACTGACTAAAATTGCGTTTGGCGAGCACCGTAAGGTGAATATAACGCCTAACGATTATGTAATTATTTCGGCAACACCGATTCCCGGTAACGAAAAGATGGTCGGAAACGTTGTTAATGCACTAATGAAACGCGGCGTTGAGGTTATTTACGAGAATATGTACGATGTTCATGTTTCCGGACACGCCTGTCAGCAGGACCTCAAGCTTATGATAGGACTTGTTAAACCAAAGTTCTTTATTCCTGTACATGGCGAGCAAAAGCATCTTGTAAAGCACGCCTCGCTTGCGCAGTCAATGGGAATTTCACCTGATAATATCTTTATCGGCGATATAGGTAATTCAATCGAGCTGACTGAAGATTCGATTACCAAGGTTGACAACGTGCCGTCAGGTGAGGTTTATGTTGACGGTTACGGAGTTGGCGACGTTGGAAATATAGTTCTTAACGACAGAAAACATCTTTCACGCGATGGTATTATTATCATTGTTGCGTCAATCGACAGTGAAAGCGGCTATATTGTTTCGGGTCCCGACATTGTTTCTCGCGGATTTGTATTTGTCAAGGAAAACGAGGAGCTTATGGAAAGCGCAAGGGAGGTTGCACTTCGTGTGTTTGAATCCTCTTACGACAAGCACTATCGCGACTGGAATACAGTTAAAACAAAGATGCGCGACGAAATTTCGCACCTTATGTATGAAAAAACAAAGCGCTCACCAATGATTTTACCCATTTTAATGGAGGTGTAATAAATGAAGGTTATTTTGCAGGCAGATGTAAAATCTCTTGGCAAGAAGGGCGACCTTGTTAATGCAAGCGACGGTTACGCCCGTAATTTCCTTTTCCCGAAGGGACTTGCTGTTGAGGCAAACGCAACTGCAATGAATGATTTTAAAAATAAGGAGAAGGCAAAGCAGTTCCACAAGGCAGAGGAAATCAAGGCTGCTAATGCGGTTAAAGAGCGACTTGACGGCAAAACGGTCAAACTCACTGCAAAAGCAGGCGCTAACGGTAAGCTTTTCGGCTCTGTAACATCAAAGGATGTTGCTGCTAAAATCAAATCAGACCTTGGCGAAGAAATCGATAAAAGAAAAATTACAATGCAGGATATTAAAGCCTTTGGCACAGTGCAGGCAGAGGTAAAAATTTACCAGGGAATTACCGCAAGCATTTTTGTGCAGGTGTCAGAGGAATAAGAGGAGCATATAATGCCGGATAATATTAATATTTCCCTGCCTTACAATATGGAGGCGGAGCAGAGCGTACTGGGCAGCATTCTGCTAAATCCAAAGTGCATTGACGATGTTCTGATTCACATTCACGCAGACGCGTTTTACATCCCGATGCACCGCGAAATATTCGCATCTATGGAGTCAATGTTCATTTCAAATAACGGTGCCATTGACCCTGTAACAATTGCGGATTCGCTCGCAAAAAGCGGAAGCAGTAATTTGTCTGAAGCAAAAACTTATTTGTTTGAGCTGTCACAGATTGTGCCTTCAGCCGCTAATGTTGAAAAATACGCTCAAATTGTTAAAGAACAGTATTATTTACGAAAGTTAATAAATATCTCTCAAGAGATTATTGACGGCGCAAGCAGCGGCTCTGCCGACGCTTCAACGCTTCTTGATGACGCAGAACAGAAAATATATGACATCCGTCAGGGCAAGACAACAATCGGACCTGAAAAATTATCTGTTGTAATTGACAGCGTATACCGCAAGTTCAAGGAACTTACGGGCGAAAATAAGGATCAGTACAAGGGTATTCCTACCGGTTTCGGTCTGCTTGACAAGTACATAACAGGACTCAACCGTTCTGACTTTATTCTTATCGGCGCACGTCCTGCTATGGGTAAGACAAGCTTTGCGCTCAACCTTGCACAAAACGTTGCAATCGGCGCAAGAAAAAAGGTTGTTTTCTTTTCTCTTGAAATGACAAAGGAACAGCTCGCCGAAAGATTGCTTGCTTCAATGTCGGGTGTTTCGTCACAAAAATTCAGAACCGGCGAAATGAGCGACGACGAATGGATAAGAATCGGTAACGTTGCCGGTGAGCTTGAAAATGTCGAGCTTTACCTTGACGACACCTCGGCAATTACCGTTCCTGAAATCAAGTCAAGAATCCGCAGAATGAAAAATGTTGACTGCGTTATGATTGACTATCTCGGACTTATCAGTTCTGCATCGCGCAAGGAAAACCGTGTTCAGGAGGTCAGCGAGATTACCCGTAACCTCAAAATGATGGCAAAGGACCTCAATATTCCGGTTATCTGCTGCGCACAGCTTTCGCGTGGAACAGAGGGACGCGGAAAGTCGCACAGACCGCAGCTTTCAGACCTTCGTGAATCGGGCTCAATCGAGCAGGACGCAGATATTGTAATGTTCCTTTATCGTGAGGATTATTACAGAAGCGAGGTTGACGCTGACAAGCAGGACGAAATTGATGATTCGCTCACCGAACTGATTGTTGCTAAAAACCGACACGGTCAAACAGGTACTATTGAACTTTCATTTGATAAAGAATTTACAAGATTCAGGTCAATCGACAATGTCAGAGACTTTAATTAAAATTGACAGAACAGTCAAGTCATTAAATATGCTTGTTGACGGTGAAACCGTTGTTGCAGGCGTTTCGGGCGGAGCGGATTCAATGCTTTTGCTTTACTATCTTGTAAACAAATGCAATTGTAATTTGATTGTTGCTAATGTTGAACACGGAATCCGCGGCGAAGCGTCAAAAGCGGACAGCAGCTTTGTAAAGGACTTTTGCAGCAAGAATAAAATTCGTTTTGAAATGTATTCTTTTGACGCTGTCAAAGAGGCTGCAGAACATAAAATGGGTGTTGAGGAGTACTCGCGCAAGGTCAGATATGACTTTTTCCGTTCTTTTGGAGCAGATAAAATCGCAGTTGCACATAATTTAAGCGACAGTATTGAAACGTTACTTTTTCGACTTGCGCGCGGCACTTCAATAAAAGGACTTGCAGGCATTCCGCCTGTTCGCGATAATATTATAAGACCGCTGATTAACTGCACATCAGAAGAAATAAGAAGAGCCTGTAATGAACTCAAAATCGACTATGTTATTGACGAAACAAACAGCGAAAACACGTATTCGCGTAATTTTGTTCGTAATGTGATTGTACCTGAGTTTAAAAAACTTAACCCCTCTTTTGAGGAAGCGGCTTCAAGGCTGATTCAAAGTGCTGCCGAGGATGATTACTATATTGAAAAATGCGCCGAAAATTGCCTGAACGGTTGCGCTGAAAGCGTTTCTGTTAATATGCTCAAGCAGTGTGACGTTGCCGTGCAAAAGCGCGTTATTTCGCAAATGGCTGCAAATTACGGCGTAACTCCCGATGCTATTCACCTCAATCAAGCGCTTGAACTGCTGAAATCAAGCAAAAAACTTCAGCTAAAAGACAATGTTTTCCTTGCATCAAGCGGCGACACACTGCGCATATATAATGCCGGCGAGTGTAAAAAATCAAAACTTGAATTTGAAATTATTGAATATGATGAAATGTTCAGAGCAGGGGAACAAAATTATAAAAATATGTTTTGTGACGCCGACAAAATAGCCGGCAAGCCTTGCACAAAAAAACGCGAGGCAGGCGATTCAATATCGCCGATGGGCAGGGGATGCACCAAGACGCTTAAGAAGCTTTTTAACGAACTTCACATCCCTGCCGAACAAAGAGATTCGCTGCATATTATTTCTGACGACAACGGGGTAATCGCCGTTGCAGGCTATGCAGTTGACGAAAGAGTAAAACCCGACAGCTGCACAAAGCGGATTATGCTCTTTAATATATCTACGGAGGACTAATTTTAATGAGAAAAGATTTGTCTCAAAATTTTAAAAATGTCATTGTCTATATTTTGATTCCCGTAATTCTTGTGGGTATTGTTCTGATGATGACATCGGGTAAAAAAGCGGACGACGCAAAGTATTCCGAAATCGTCGGTCTTTTTACCGCAAACAAGGTGTCGGAGTTTGAAATTGACCTCGGCACAGGCGAAATGACTTACAAACTTTTCAGCGACAAAAAAGATGATGCGCCAAAAAAGTATTCAGTTCCGTCTGTTCCGTATTTCCTTGATGACATCAGCGATTCTGTAACCGCATACAATGCGGCGCATACTGACAAGCCGATAGTTTATAACTACATCAAAGCGGCAAACCGTTCATGGCTTACAAGCATGCTGCCTATGATTATTATAACAGTAGGACTTACTGCGTTTCTGATTTGGTCTTTCAGGCGGATGAACGACAGCATTGCTAACGAAACTAACCGTTCGCTCGGATTCGGCAAACTCAAGCCGAAAAACGGCAATGAGGACAGCGACAAAACCTTTGACGATGTTGCAGGCTGCGACGAGGAGAAAGAAGAACTCGCAGAACTTGTTGACTATCTCAAACAGCCCGACAGATATACAAAGCTCGGTGCAAGAATTCCGAAGGGCGTTCTGCTTGTAGGCCCTCCCGGTACCGGTAAAACCCTTCTTGCAAAGGCTGTTGCAGGCGAGGCTGGCGCTCCGTTTCTTTCAATATCAGGTTCGGATTTTGTTGAAATGTATGTCGGCGTCGGCGCATCCCGTGTACGCGACCTTTTCTCACAGGCAAAGAAAAAGAGCCCGGCAATTGTTTTTATTGATGAAATTGACGCAGTCGGCAGACAGCGCGGCGCAGGCACAGGTGGAGGCAACGACGAGCGTGAGCAGACGCTTAATCAGCTTCTGGTTGAAATGGACGGCTTTGGAACGAATTCCGGAGTTATTGTTATTGCTGCTACTAACAGACCCGATGTCCTTGACCCTGCGCTTCTCCGTCCCGGCAGATTTGACAGACAAATTACCGTTAACAGACCGGACGCAAAGGGCAGAGAGGATATCCTCAAGGTTCATTCAAAGGGCAAACCTCTTGCTCCCGATGTCGATTTGAACGAAATTGCAAAGGATACAATCGGTTTTTCAGGCGCTGACCTTGAAAACCTTATGAACGAGGCTGCTCTTCTCGCAGTACGTCGCGGAAAGTTTGCAATTACAATGGAAGAAATTGCAGACGCTACCTCGCGTGTTGAAATGGGTACTGAAAAGAAATCGCACAAATACACCGATAAAACTAAAAAGCTTACTGCTTTTCATGAGGCCGGTCACGCTGTTTCGGCATATTATGTCGGCGAGCACGACAAGGTTAAAGAGATTTCTATAATCCCTCGCGGACTTGGTGCCGGCGGTTATACCTGGTACACTCCCGAGGAGGAGCGCAGCTACGGCTCGAAGAAAATGATGCTTGACAATCTTGTATCTATGTTTGGCGGCAGAGTTGCCGAGGCTATCGCGCTTGGTGATATTTCAACAGGTGCGTCAAACGACCTTCAGCGCGCTACCGAACTTGTACGCGATATGGTCGCAAAATACGGTATGAGTGATTCAATCGGTCCGGTTGTTTACGACAATCAGAGCGGCGAGGTGTTCCTTGGCAGAGATTACGGCAGAGTAAACAATTACAGCGAAGAAACATCTTCAAAAATTGACGCTGAAATTGAGCGTATTATGCGCGAGGCTTATTCCAGGACGGAAAGCATTCTCAAGGAGCATTTTGACAAGCTTGAACTTGTTGCTACAACTCTTATTGACAGAGAAAAAATCAACGGCGACGAGTTTATTTCGCTTATGGAAAACGGTGCTCTTCCTGTTGCCGAAGCAGTTGAATCAGAAGATACAGAAACCGTTGAAACTGACTTCGTTGAAAACGAAGAAACTGAAGAATCAAATGATTAATTAATAGGACTGCCGAAAGGCAGTCCGTTTGGGTTGTATTATGCTTAATATTTTACAGTTTGGCGAAGGTAATTTTCTTCGCGCATTTGCAGAGGATTATATCAACACAGCGAATAATATCGGTTTACTTGATGCAGAGGTTACAATCTGTCAGCCAAGAACTAATACACGCGTAATTAATGCGTTAAAGAATCAGGATTGTATTTACAATGTGTACAAACGCGGCAGATTGAACGGTAAAGTAGTTGATGAAACCGTCAGAATCAACTGCGTAAAAAAATGTATTGACACTGTCCTCGAGTATGAGATGCTTAAAGAAGCGTTTGTAAATACAGACGTCGTAATCTCAAACACTACCGAGGCAGGTATTGTTTTTGACGCTGATGACAAACTTGATAATGCTCCGAATGTTTCTTTCCCGGCAAAAATTACGGCTCTGCTATATAATAGATATAATCATAACAGCGCGCCTGTTTTGTTTCTTCCCGTTGAACTCATTGAAAATAATGCAGATGAACTTAAAAAGTGTATTTTGTCATACGCAATGCTATGGAATCTCGGCGAAGAATTTTCAAATTATGTTAATTCCTGTTCGTTTTGCAACACACTTGTTGACCGAATTGTAAGCGGACACACTGATGGCGACACAGACAAATGCTCCGTAAACTGCGAGCCTTACTGCAGCTGGATTATTCAGGCTGATGATTACTGCCGTAGAATTTTTGACATCACCTCACTTGAAGGCGTTGTTTTTGCCGACGATATTATGCCTTACCGCACAAGGAAAGTGCGTATTTTAAACGGTGCTCATACAATGTCAGTGCTTGCTGCTCACCTTTGCGGATTTGAAATTGTACGCGATATGATGCAGGACGAACTGTTTGGAAAGTATATTCTTGCAGGGCTTGAAGAGGTTAAAACAACTCTTAATCTCGACAAATCCGAGCTTGACAGTTACGCAAACAGCGTGCTCGACAGATTCAATAATCCTTTTATTGACCACAGATTACTTGATATTGCGCTTAATTCAGTGTCAAAATTCAAGGCAAGATGCCTTGATTCAATGCTTGATTATGTGAGCATAACGGGCGAGGCGCCGAATATCCTTTGTTTTGGACTTGCGGCTCTTTGCGAGTTTTACCTTAAAAGCGGCAAAGCAAATGACAGTGCAGATGTTATCAGCTTCTTTGAATCAACCTCAAGCGAAACCGTGATTAATGATATATGCTCATATTACGGCATTGATAACAAGCTCATTCTTGACAAAACGCAGATGCATTTCAGCAACATTCAGTCGCTCGGAATCCGCCGGGCAGTTGAGGAGGCAGTCTATGTCAAAGCTGATTAAGATTAACAGCAAAGATAATGTTGCTGTTGCGCTTGACGACCTGCAAAAAGGCTATACCGAAAACGGAGTTACAGCACTGGAGGATATTCCTAAAGCGCATAAAATACTGCTTTCTGACATCAAGGCAGGGGAAAACGTTATCAAATACGGTTACCCCATCGGCCATGTTACCTGCGACCTCAAAAAAGGTAGTTACATACACGAGCATAATCTCAAAACAAATCTGACTGATTCTTTTGACTACTCCTTTAGCGGTGATAATGCTTATATTCCGCAGAAGTCAGATGTAATGATTAACGCCTATAAGCGAGAGGACGGCAAGGTCGGAATTCGTAACGAAATCTGGATAATTCCAACTGTAGGCTGTGCAAATAAAGCTTGCGAACAGCTTGCAGCAATAGGAAATAATATCATTTCAGACGGATGCGACGGAGTGTTTGCCTATACTCATCCATACGGCTGTTCGCAGCTTGAAGAGGATTTTGAAAACACTCAAAAAATACTTTCCGCGCTTGTTAAACACCCTAATGCCGGCGGTGTGCTTGTCGTTTCGCTCGGATGCGAAAACAATAATTTAAGCGTATTTAAGCCTGTTTTAGGCGATTACAACAGCGACAGAGTTAAATTTTTGTGCCTTCAGGAAGCTGCTGATGAAATTGCAAAGGGTACAGAGCTTTTAAAGCAGATATATAACTGTATTAAAAACGACAGACGAGAGCCTGTCGGAATTGATAATCTTGTTGTCGGTTATAAGTGCGGCGGTTCAGACGCTTTCAGCGGTATCACTGCAAACGCCCTTTGCGGCAAGGTGAATGATAAATTGACAACTTTCGGCGCAACAACTGTCCTGACAGAAGTACCCGAGATGTTCGGTGCCGAGCATTTGCTTATGGCAAGGGCTGAAAACAGGACGGCTTTTGATAAAACTGTCAATTTGATTAACAGCTTTAAAAAGTATTTTTCAGATAACGGAGTTGTTTGCTATGAAAATCCGTCTCCGGGTAATCACGCAGGCGGAATAACTACACTCGAGGAAAAGTCGCTCGGCTGTGTTCAAAAGGGCGGAACCTCTGTTGTTACAGACGTTCTCGGCTATGGCGAGCGCTGCAGAACAAAAGGTCTTAACCTGCTTTCCGGTCCCGGAAACGATATTGTTTCAACAACAAATCTTACTGCGGCAGGTGCGCATATTATTCTTTTCACAACGGGCAGGGGAACACCCCTCGGCGCGCCTGTTCCGACACTTAAAATTTCTTCTAATACAGACCTTTTCAATCACAAAAAAGGGTGGATTGATTTTAACGCAGGTGAGGTTGTTGACGGCGCTGACCTTGATTCTTTAGCTGACAGCCTATTTAATTTGATTGTTGATATTGCAAACGGCAATCGGACAAAAAATGAGCAAAACGGCTACCGTGAAATTTCAATTTTTAAAAACGGCGTCATTATGTAAGATAACAGACAATTGAATAGTTACTAAATTTGTTGCAAAATTGTGAACATTATGCTATAATTATTTTGGTGATATATATGAAAAGGAAATTTATTCCTGCTGTCATTGTATCAGTTCTCTTGATTATTTCGATGCTTTTTACGCTGATTGCGTATGCAGACGATGTAACCTGGTCGTATGACAGCGCATCAAAAACTTTATATATCAGCGGCACAGGCGCTATGGACGATTACGAAAACTCTTATTCTGCGCCTTGGAATCAGTACATCCTCCAGGTTGAAAACCTTGTTGTTGAAGACGGCGTAACCTCCGTTGGTAATTATGCGCTGTCAGGTGCTGAAAAGCTTAAGAATGTGACTCTTGCTGATTCAGTAACAAAAATCGGCGAATACTCGTTTGCGTCCTGTCCGCTTCTTGCTGAGCTTGAGCTTTCAAAATATGTTGTAAATATTGCTGATTATTCTTTTGCATACAATGGCGTAACGCTGAAGGACTTCACTTTGAAGGCTCCTGCCGGCTCGTATGCGCTGCATTACATTATTAAGAATAATCGTTCATCAGACAACAAAATTAACTTTGAAACAGAGCGTGTGACCTGCGGTCAGTACAGCGTGCGTATTTCGCAGTCCGGAGGTATGTTTGCGTATTATCCGTATACTCCCAAATATGACGGAACTTTTAAGTTCTATTCCACCGGAACGCACGACACGCGCGGATATGTCTACGACAGTGATTACAAGCAGATTGCTTATAACGACGACTATGGAAGCTCAACAAACTTCAGTATTAGCTCTGTATCACTCGAAAAAGGCAAAACTTATTACTTTGGCGCAAGGATTATGAATTCGTCGCTTAAGGGTACCTTTACGGTTTACATTGAGCCTGTTGAATATACTGTCAGCGGCTCTGTTCTTGCTATGAATGACCCAAGCGGCGCCGCAAGTAGTATTGTGATTGACGAAACTGTTATTGACGGCACTCAGACGGACGGCACATTTACCAGAACCGTGACCGAAGATAACACAGCTGCGGTTATTGAAATAGGGGATAAGAGCTTTAATTACAGCTTTTCACCTGATAACGACCCCGATATTATTGTTATGATGTGTGATATAAACAGTGACGGTTTTGTAAACGGCAGAGATCTTGCGTATATGAAAACGACAAATTCAAAATATCTGCCTCTTTTTGAAAACTTTATCGGATACGAAGATTAATTATCGTCAAAAGTGATTGAGGACTGCAGGGTACCCTGCAGTCCCTTTTCCTTGTAAAAAAATAACTCTCAATTTTTGTTAATTATGTCGAATTGACAATATTAAGTTAATATATTAATATTATATTGAGAAATATTATACTATTTTCTTTCAAGGTGATATTATGAAACAGACATTTTTCAGAAGAACTTTATCAATTTTACTGTCAGCTTTGATGCTGATAACAGGTGTTCCGATTATGCCTATAGCCGCATC
>CAMPBI010000054.1 GCA_946637545.1 uncultured Clostridia bacterium
AAAAACAGACACGAGATATAAAAACAGACCTCGGTTTCCTAACCCGAGGTCTGTTTTTTTAGTGATTTCAGGTATTCCTTGTGCTCGTCTGTCACACGGTAGCTTTCGCGTGCCTTTTGAATTGCCTTGTTCGCTGTCCATTTGTCAAGCGCACCGGTTTCTATGTACTTGACTGCCGTGTCGTACTGCTTTGCCAGCGCTGTTGCAAAGTACCACGAAATCATCATATTAATGTAGTATTTGTCGCTTCTTATTTTGGCGACTTTTTTCATATGTTTCTCGTCAAAATCGCTGTCAAGAAAATGGTCCATCAGCATTTTTATCCCAAAACGGACGGTGTATTCTCTGTCGCTTTTCAACCACAGCTCAATGTGCGGCAGCAATTCCTCTTTGTGTTTTTTAAACACCTTCGGCGAAAGCTGGTCGCAGGTCGCCCAGTTGTCAACAAACGGCAAAAAGCGTTCAACCTGACCGATGCATTCGTCGTAGTCCTTTGTAAGCGAAATCACAAATGCGTGAAGTTGATTTTCGTCAAAATACCTGTGCGGCAGTTTCGCGAGAAATGAGCTTTTATCCTCGCTTTTTGCAAGCTCTTTTGCATAGGCTCGCAGAACAGGAGTTCGCACACCTATGAAGTTCCCGTCAGCCACTGTCGGTATAAGTTTAGACTGAAAATCACGGTACGGTACGTCCTGATTATTAAACAAAAATTCTTGTATTTTATCCATAGTTATACTATCCATATCGGATTTGTAAACGCCCAGAAAAGCTCATCTGCAGTTTCCGGAGGAGTAACGCCGCGTGAGGTGAGAAAGTTCTTTTCGGCAAAGCCGAGCAGCTTTTTCAGAGGCGGTGTGAGCTTGTAGTCAATCTCTGCGCGCACAAAGCCTTTTTCGCGTATTCCAAAGTGCGCCGTGTGCTGCTTTTCATACCTCGCCGCCTTGTGCTGATAAATAAGCTTGTCGTTATTGTACACACGCAGCGTAAATCCTGCGTGCAGTTTTGTTGCAGTGATTTGTCCTGTCAGTCCGTCTGCAAGTGCAATACTGTCGCCAAGCTCTGCGCCCTCAACCGTCAGATAAATCATAGAACTGTTCGGGCTGTTTGTAACAACGCTTCTGCCCTCGCGCAGTGCCTCAAGAATATCATCGGCGCTGCTGCTTTTTGCGTGAGTTATTGTGGTCGGGCTTGCAAGAATTTTTGCAGGTCCGTAATCGCGGTGAAAGTCCGAGCCGCCAACAGCGCCGAGCTTTATGCCCTCACCGAGTTTTTTAACCCACCAGGCGAGCGCCTTGTTGTTGTCGGAATGCTGAACAGTGTTCCACACCTCAACGCAGTCCATAGGGAATGCGTCAATGTCCATACGAAACGGACAGTTTGAGCAAAACGGATGATTAACGCTGACCGTCGCGCCGTCTTTGCGGCTTTTTTCGGTAATTTTTTTGTACGCCTCAATGTCGCTCAAATCGTACGGGGGTTCAAACGGAACCTTTGTACCCCATACATTTACGTGTCCGTTTTCGCCCGTTAACTCCTGACCCTGAATTACGGTAAGTCCGTCGCTTGAATATGTTTTTTCAACCGTGTTGTAGTTGTGGTCGGTTATGATTATCCATTCAAGCCCCGCTTTTTTGCAGTAGTCAATCAGTTCGTACTGATGCAGTGAGCCGTCGGAATTTGTGGTGTGCAGGTGAGTGTCCCCCTTGAACCATCTTCTTTCCATAAACTTCACTTCCTTTTGTACATTATAGCACTGTTTGCAGGCAAATTCAAATATTGACATTTATGTGTATTTTTATTAATATGGAATTTATGAGGGAAATTGATTTTACCGTCAGTGAAAAAGACGACGGCGCAGTTATCCGCGACTATCTTAAGGCGTTCGGAGTTTCGAGCGCACTGCTGACAAAACTGCGACAGACCGAAAACGGAATCACCGTAAACGGTGCTTTTGCACGGACTATTGATAAAATTAAAGCCGGCGATACCCTGCGTATTAAGATTGAAAACAGGGGACATATGCCCGAGCCAAAGGCTATGGAGGTTGAAATTTGTTACGAGGATGAAGATATTATAGTTCTCAACAAGCCGCCGCTTATGCCTGTTCACGAGAGCAGAAATCACATCGGCGACACGCTGTCAAACTTTGTGGCTTTTCATCTTGACGAGGACACCGCGTTTCGTGCCGTGTACCGCCTTGACCGCGACACAAGCGGACTTGTGCTTGTTGCAAAGCACGCGCTTGCCGCGTCAAAGCTTGCGGGCAGAATAGACAAGGATTATTATGCTCTTGTCGGCGGAATAATCACCGAAAACGGAACAGTTGACCTTCCGATTGCGCGCTGCGGCGAAAGTATTATCAAAAGATGTGTAAGCGAAAACGGCGAACGCGCTGTTACTCACTATGAGGTCCTGTCAGTCCATGACGGATGCACGCTCATTAAATGCCGCCTTGAAACCGGCAGAACACATCAGATAAGAGTGCATATGTCGCATATCGGTCATCCGCTTGTAGGCGATTCGCTTTACGGCGGCGATTGCACTGTGCTTGACCGCCAGGCACTGCACTGCAAGGACATTTATTTCACTCATCCCGTGACGAATGAAAGTATGCACATTTTCTGTGAATATCCTCAAGATATTAAACGCATTATGAAATAGGAGAAATTCTATGCCTGCATTTGCAACGCACTACATTTTTTTAGAAGAACTCAAGGACGAGCTTGAAAAACGAGCCGATTTCAATTTTGACTTTAAAGTTGCAGGAATCGGCTGCCAGGGTCCCGATATTTTTCTGTTTCACAGACTGTGGCCGCCTTTTAAAATTTACAAATCGCTCAGCAGCGTTTCATCTGCGTTGCACAGGGGAAAGAGCGAAAAAATTTTTGACGCGTTTTGCGACTGTCTTGAGCTGACTGAAAACAGAGATATTGCAAAGTCGTACATCTACGGCTTTATTCTGCACTATGCGCTTGATTGCAACTGTCATCCGTATGTTTACGCCCGTCAGGACGAAATCACTGCCGAAAACAAGCACATCCATCCGCTTGCGGCGCATAATACTGTTGAACACGCGGTTGACACATATCTGCTCTATACCAGAAAGGGTATTTATCCGCCGTCGGATTTTGACTCAAAGTCGACGTTTTCCGACAGCGAGCTTGCGTATAATGAGATTGCAAGGATTATGAATTATACAATTAACAAGGCGTGCGGCAGGAATATTTCGCAGTCCGAAATTGTCCGCGCAATTACCGACACTGCGGATTTGCAGGACTTGCTGCGCGACACTAACGGTATGACCTCGCGCGTTGCCCATATGATTGAGCGCCCCGTCGCTCCGCTGATAAAATATTTCAAACTTTCTGCATCAATTAAACCAAAAGACTTGGATTTGGCGAAAAATTGTGCTAATATAAATAACAGACCGTGGATTTCTCCTTACGACAAGGTCGAAAGAACGGACAGCTTTGACGAGCTGTTTGACAGGGCAAAAGCTGACGCACTTGAGCTTATTGACGGCTTTGAGGCGCTTTGCGGCGGGCAGAAAAGTGCGTACGAGGTCACGGGCAACATATCATTTTTGACAGGATTAGAGGTAACTGACTGATGAAAC
Organism: uncultured Clostridia bacterium; assembly: GCA_946637545.1. Classification (GTDB taxonomy): domain Bacteria; phylum Bacillota; class Clostridia; order Oscillospirales; family Acutalibacteraceae; genus Eubacterium_R. Next base: position 3,617 of record CAMPBI010000054.1, read on the forward strand.
TTACACCAAGTGCAGAAATTAATTTTGACATTCTGAAAAAGGGTATTTATATCAGCCGAATTGACGACGATATTACCACATATGACATCAGAATGAAAGAGCCGAACAGAGGCGATTATCTCACAAATTCGGCGCTCCACACGATTGAGCATATTTTCAAAGATTATCTGAAAAATTCCGAGTTCGGTGATAATATTATATATTTCGGTCCTATGAGCAGTCGCACGGGCTTTTATCTTCTTACAAGAAGCCTTACCGACAACTATTCAATTCAGCTTATCAGGGACGGATTTCAGCATATTACTGATTTTTGGGGCAAAATTCCAAACGCGTCGCACAAGGAGTGCGGAAACTGCCTTGAGCATAATCTTCCCCAGGCAAAAGAGGAGTCAAAGGAATTTCTTGAGGTAATCAAGGACTGGACAAAAGAGGATCTTGAGTATCCGACAGCAGAGGTTGAGGAGTAATTATGAGTTACAGAATTATTGCTGATTCGTGCTGTGACAGAACAGCACAGATGAAGGACTGGACAAACATCACCTTCGTTCCGTTAACGCTTGAAATCGGCGACTATCGCATTATGGACGATGAAAATTTTGACCAGGACGACTATATCCGACGTACTCTTGAGTACAACGATGTTGCCAAAACTGCCTGCCCGTCGCCGGATGCGTGGGCAAGCGCACTCGATTGCGAAGAGGACGACCTTTATCTTATCACAATCACGGACAAGCTTTCGGGCACCTATAACAGTGCGCTTCAGGGTGTAGAGCTCTACAAAGAGGAGCATCCCGACAGCAAAAAGAATATTTATGTTTTCAACTCGCTTGCAACTTCGGGAATTGAAAGCCTCACTGCCGAAAAAATAAAAGCGCTCGGCGACGCCGGCACTGATTTTGAAACTATGGTCAGCACGATTGATGATTACATTGTCAACCGCACCGCTCTTTATTTCTGCCTTGAGTCGCTTGACGTTCTCAAAAAGAACGGCAGACTTTTTGCGCTTGCTGCGTCCATCCTGAAAAAGCTCAAACTCAAGATGGTGTTTGAGCGCACAAAAGAAGGCAACATCAAGCTTGCAGCGCAGGATATTGCAATGAACAGGGCGATTGTGAAGATGGCAAATATCATCGGCGAAAATGTAAAAGATATTGACCTTTCGGACAAAAGACTGATTGTCACTCATGTCTGCTGCAGGGAAAAGGCTGAATTTGTAGCCGAAAAGATTACTGCAGCCGCACCGTTCGGCGATGTTGAAATTGTTAAGGCAAGCGGACTCAACTCCACTTATGCCTCAAACGGCGGAATAATCGTGTCTTATTCAAAATAAAATATTTATAATAAAACAAGGTGTCATGCAGACACCTTGTTTTTTGCTGTTTCGATTTGTTTTTCAACACTTTGAACGCTCGGTCCGCCTTCGACAAGCCTGTCGGCAACACACTTTTCAAGATTGATTGCCGTGTAAACCTCGTCGTCAAACAGGTCGCACACTGCCTTGTATTCGTCAAGCGGCAGCGTTTCGAGCGTCAGTCCTTTGTCTATGCACAGCGCCACAAGCTCGCCCGTTGCTTTGTATGCGTCACGGAAGGGGAGACCCTTGCCGACAAGATAGTCGGCGCAGTCGGTTGCATTGATGAAGCCCTTTGCAGCGGCAGTGCGCATATTATCTGTGAGCACCGTCATTGTTTCAATCATCGGGGTAAATGCATTCAGGCACATCTTAACCGTGTCAACCGCGTCAAAAATAGCCTCTTTATCCTCCTGCATATCCTTGTTGTATGCAAGGGCAATACCCTTCATAACAGTCAACAGAGCAGTGAGGTCGCCGAAAACGCGTCCGCTTTTGCCTCGAACAAGCTCCGCAATGTCGGGATTTTTCTTTTGCGGCATAATCGATGAGCCTGTCGAAAACGCGTCGTCGAGCTCAACAAATTTGAACTCCCACGAGCACCACATAATAATCTCTTCCGAAAAACGCGAAAGGTGCACCATAACAAGCGAAAGAGCGCTTGCAAGTTCAATACAGAAATCGCGGTCCGAAACGCCGTCAAGCGAGTTTGCACTGACGCTGTCAAAGCCGAGCAGGTCGGCAACCATATTCCTGTCAAGCGGATATGTTGTGCCTGCGAGCGCACCGCTGCCAAGCGGCAGCACATTCATACGCTTTTTGCAGTCGGAAAGCCTGTCAAGGTCACGCAGCAGCATTGATGCGTATGCCATCAGATGATGCCCGAAGGTTATCGGCTGCGCTCTTTGAAGATGCGTGTAGCCGGGCATAATCGCGTTTTTGTTTTCGTCTGCCTTGTCGCAGAGCACAAGAACCAACGACTTGATTTTTTCGCTGATTGAGTCAATCTCTTTTTTCAGAGTCATACGTATGTCGAGCGCCACCTGGTCGTTTCGCGACCTGGCAGTGTGCAAACGCTTTCCCGTCTGACCGAGGCGGGCAGTGAGTTCACCCTCGATGAAGGTGTGGATGTCCTCCGCTTCCATATCAATAGTTAACTTGCCGCATTTGATGTCATCGAGAATGACCGCAAGCTCACTGCATATTTTTTCGCTCTCAGCCTTGTCTATAATGCCCGTTGCGCCAAGCATTGCAGCGTGTGCAATCGAGCCTTTTATGTCCTCCTCAAACATCCTGCAGTCGAACGAAATTGAGGAGTTAAAATCGTTAGTTTCTTTTGCAAGCTCTTTTTTGAACCTGCCTTTCCAGAGTTGTGCCATAATGTCACCTGATTATTTATCGTTGTTTGAACGCTGTGCGTCAAGCATTGCCTTCACTTTAATCGAAAGACCGAAAAGGTTGATGAAGCCTGCCGAGTCAGCCTGGTTGTAAGCGCCGCCGTCCTCGCCGAAGGAGGCAATGTTTTCGTCATAAAGGCTGTACGGTGAGGTTGTGCCTGCCGGGATGATGTTGCCCTTGTAAAGCTTGAGCTTTACATCGCCCGTGCAGGTTTCCTGCGTTTTGTCAACAAACGCCGAAAGTGCCTCGCGAAGCGGTGTGAACCAGAGTCCGTCGTATACAAGCTCGCCGAATTTTTGTGCAACGAGAGCCTTGTAGTGCTGTGTGTTTTTGTCGAGAGTGAGCATTTCGAGAAGCTCGTGAGCCTTGTAAAGAATTGCGCCGCCCGGAGTTTCGTAAACGCCGCGACTCTTCATACCTACAAGACGGTTTTCAACTATGTCGAGCAGTCCGATTCCGTTTGCGCCGCCGAGCTCGTTAAGCTTTTCAACGAGTGCAAGCGGTTTCATCTCCTTGCCGTCAATTGCTGTCGGAACGCCCTTTTCAAAGTGGATTGTAACATAAGTCGGCTTGTCGGGCGCCTGCTCGGGAGCAACGCCGAGCTCAAGAAAGCCCTCTTTGAGATATTGCGGCTCGTTTGCCGGGTCCTCAAGGTCGAGTCCCTCGTGCGACAGATGCCAAACGTTCTTATCTTTAGAATAATTTGTTTCGCGGTTGATTTTAAGCGGAATGTTGTGCGCCTCGGCGTACTCAATTTCCTCTTCACGCGATTTGATGTCCCACTCACGCCACGGAGCGATAATCTGCATCTGCGGTGCAAATGCCTTGAGCGTCAGTTCAAAACGAACCTGGTCGTTGCCCTTGCCTGTGCAGCCGTGGCAGATTGCGTCTGCGCCTTCCTTGATTGCAATTTCTGCAAGCCCCTTTGCAATGCAGGGACGGGCGTGTGATGTGCCGAGCAGATATGTCTCGTAATCTGCGCCTGCCTTGAGGCAGGGGAAAATATAGTTTTCTACATAATCATCTTTTAGGTCAAGCACGTAGAGCTTTGATGCGCCTGTTTTGATTGCCTTTTCTTCAAGTCCGTCAAGCTCTGTGCCCTGACCGACGTCACCGCTGACTGCGATAACCTCGCAGTTGTTGTAATTTTCCTTGAGCCACGGAATGATGATTGATGTGTCAAGTCCTCCTGAATAAGCAAGAACTACTTTTTTAATATCTTTTTTATCCATTATAATGTCTCCTTTGCGCTGTTTTGCTTGATGAGCCTATTATATCAAAGGTGAATAAAAATGCAATAGTTTTTGCATATATTTGTGCAATATACGCTTGAAAACAAATAATAGCGTAAATTCTATGTGCATATTGACGAATATATATGCATAATACTGCATAAATATTCCAAAACGCAATTTTTGTTTCATTTTCAGCTTTAAATTTTGGTTCTTGAAATTAAATCTTTACGGAAACGCAATTGTGTAAAAAGTGCTTTGTTAACAAATTGTAAACAAATTTGTAAAATTTTTTTGAATAACCTATTGCATTTTATATACGCGTGTGTTATTATGTGAATGTATAAATTAAATAGGGATATTATACCGTTTTGCGAGCTCTTTAAGTATTTGCGCGCTTAATAGTCAGTAACAGCAGCAATGAACAAAGGAATCGCAATTTGTAGGGAGGTAATTACTATGAAAAATTCATTGAAAAAGGTAATGGCTATCGTGCTTTCGGCACTTATGGTTGTCACAACTATGCCACTTACCGTTTTCGCCAAGGCAGCTACGGACACCGAGGCTGCTGCACTCAAAGTTCAGATGGACGCTTATGAGGCAGAAATGGACGGCACATATTACACAAATATGCTTGCCGCTTATGACGCTTACATCGACGCTAACGAGGCTTATGACGCTTATCTTTACGGTAACGGCACAACCGCACAGCTCACAAGCGCCACAACTGCCCTTCAGACTGCAATTTCAAATATGCAGGTCTGGAATCCGAGCACTGAACTCGTTTTTGACGCAACGGCATATCACGAGGGCAATGTAGCGCACAACGCTTACTCAAATGTTGTTTACTGTTCCACCACAACAAACTGGAGCGGTTCAAACGGCTACAATAACTCTTACACATCTATCGGCTCGCAGAATGTTAAAATCGCTATGCCGACTAATATCGTATTTGCATACGACGGCGTTCACGATATTTACGGTCCTGCTCTGTTTGAACATACCCGTGACGGCAGACATAACACCAACACCAAATGGGTTGGCGCAAACGACAGCAACTGGGAATTCCGCGATTACTGGTACGGCTACTATGACAGCAACAACCAGAGTTATCAGATGTGGCCCGGCGACGCTAAAGGTCCCGGGGCTAACGACAGCTATTTCGGTTATTCACAGGCTACATATCAGGAAAATGTAACATCAAATATTTCTTCAAGCCGTTTCTACTGGAACAAGCTGTATTTTAAGGGTACACCTGATACAACTAACTATTACACAAAAACATATCGTCAGACCTTCCATATGGTTGGCTATCAGGATAACTGGGGTAGTAGCGGTAACAAAGAGGGCGACATCTATTCGGATAACACCCAGTATGTTATCAACTATCAGCCTGCTTACAATCATATGACATCGACTGACGCTACTTCTCTCAAGAGCAAGTTTGCGGCACTTGTTGACAGCGATAATACTATTCCCGTTGAGAATTACAAGCTCGGCGGTCTTCGCAATATGATTGCTGCAATCGACGGTATTATTTCATCAAATCCGAAGAACTATGACTTCTCATCAAATGTTGAAGGCACAGTTCAGACTTGTGCTGCAGACATCAAAGCAGCAGTAGCACTTGCAGACAGCGCAACTGCTACCGAGGACGGCGCAGGCTATGCAAACCTCCGCACTGCAATCAGCGCAGCAACCGCTGTTTATAACGACGGTTACTATGCTGCTTACGGCTCATACTGGGCACCGTTCAAGTCAGCTTATGAGGATGCAACCGCAAATATGACAAATCTTCCGTCAAACGGTTACAGCACAAACGACGCAGCACAGACTCTTGCAGACAGACTTACCACTGCTTACAACAACCTTTTGAGCAATGTTGACGTGGCTGATACCACCGCGCTTGAAACAGCAATTGATGACGCAGAGTATGCAATCGCAAACAGTGCATACTGGACTGCAGATTCTTATGCTCATGCAGACCTGCAGAATGTAATTGATACTGCAAAGGTTGCTATCTGGACATCTACTGAAAAGTATAAGAGCCTTATGGCTAAAATGGATGCTACCGACGCGGATGTGGCAGCACAGCTTGCAAATGTAAGCACTGCGCTTACAAAGCTTGTTATTAACAAGGACTTTGCAGTTGCAAGTGCAGGTAACTATTCTGCAAATTCTGTAGTTGCATATGCTACAGATACAACGAACTTTGTGCCTGCTGACTACGCTAACTGGTCAACTGTTGAAAACGCTGTAAATGCAGCAACTGTTTTTGACGCTGCAATGGGTAACTATTCAGACAACTGCGCAGCAGACAAAATCAGAGCATATCAGCTTGTTATCCGCAACGTTCTTACTGCGCTCAGGAACCTTAAGGACGCTTTCTCAAAGATGGAAAACGGTCAGCTTATTGCGCAGGGCGAACTTGCTGATACCACCGAGGCTATCGGTTCACCTGACTCAACCGGAGCAGGTAAGGATTTCAAAACAAGCTTCTGGGGCTATAACAATTCCGTAATCTTCAGAACAAGCCACGCAGCAGGTTATCTTCCGCTTCCTGATTCATATGTAAGCATCTGGACGCAGAGCGGTTATCCGATGGGTCTTGACTCTATCAACATTGACGACCCGTCAGAGTATTCAAACAGCAACGGCAACGGTCAGATTACCTCCGGTGGTAACGGCGATAACAGAGCTGTTGGCAATGATGTAATCAGTTCAGAGAACTTTTCAGGAAGTCTTGTTGCAGATAACGACGGTTTCAACACCTATCCGGCTAAACTCGTACTTGGTAATGTTAGCGGCAGAGCTAATTCGGGTATCTTTGTCAACGCTTCCCGTGTGGGTGCAATCAGCGGCAATGTTTATGCATCTGAAGCTGACGGAACAACCCATAACACGGCTGAAAGTGTAAGCGACGACAATCACTACACCTTTGACCTTACAAATGTTGTCGGCACGTTTGATAACATTGATAATCATCCAAGCAATGCAGATCTCGGCGCACTCGGTGCTGTATGGGTAAGTAACAAATATACAACCCAGATGAAAGCTTCTACTTCGCTGCAGGTTGTTAAGAAAACAGACAATCAGCTTAAATCAACAACAAAGCTTTCAATTGATGAGTATTCTTTCACAAATAAGAGATTCGGCGCATTGCTTTGGTGGAAGTATATGAACATCAATACCTTCGGCTACACATATCACGGCTTCCGCCACGATTTCAACACATACAGCAGAACCGTAAAGGTTGTTGATATTACAGACCTGTTCAGACTTATTGACCAGTGCGAAAATGCGGGTTACGTTGCAAACGAGTACACAACTGCATCATGGAACGCTTACACATCTGCACTTGCAGCAGCAAAGGGTGATATGGATTACAGCGACAAGACTGCAGAATGGGTACTTGAACAGTGCCAGGGCAGATATGACGACCTCTGGGCAGCGAAGGAAGGCCTTGTAAAGGCAGCTGACAGAACTGCACTTATTGAAGCACGTGACGCAGTTAAGGACGTATATGACGCAGGTCAGCAGGGCGGACCTTGGTCTGATGAAAGCTGGAGCGCATTTGCTGACTATTATCAGAATAATGTTGTTGCAGCTCTTAACGGAATCTATTCAGCAACAGGCGTTCGCGATTATCAGTACTACGACTCAACAGGCTCACAAAAATCTGCTGCACAGCTTGATATCGAAGCGCGCGCAGCAAGAATTGTTGAGCTCAAGGATGCACTTCAGTCAAACGCTGATTTCACTCCTCTTGATAACGCAGTCGCAGCCCTTCGCACAAAGGTAACAGATGGCCAGTTCACAACAGCATCAATCGCTGCTTGTAAAGCTGCTCTTCAGAATGTTGAATATTTCTGGTATACAGATGCACAGCGTAAAGCAGTTTACGCATCAACTGCAGCAGACCAGGCTATCGCAGACGCAGCCGCAGCAGTTACAGCAGCAGGCGACCTTCT
>CAMPBI010000055.1 GCA_946637545.1 uncultured Clostridia bacterium
AAGAGATGAAGGCTAAAGAGGTTGACACCTGGGACGGACTTCTGTAAAAGCTTTATAAAAACAAATAAAATCGGAAGGCATCTGCCTTCCGATTTTTTGCACTTATTTATTCTGTGAAGAGAGGAGTTGAATAATATCTGTCGCCGCTGTCGGGAAGAAGAGCAACGATTGTTTTGCCCTTATTTTCAGGCTTCTTTGCAAGCTCGATTGCGCTGTAAAGCGCTGCACCCGAGGAAATACCGACAGAGATACCCTCCGTTTTCGCAAGGAGCTTTGAGGTTTCAAAAGCGTCGTCGTTTGCAACCTTGATTACCGAATCGTAAACGGCTGTGTTGAGCACATCGGGAACAAAGCCTGCACCGATGCCCTGAATTTTATGAGCGCCTGCCTTGCCCTCGGAAAGAACGGGTGAGCTTTCGGGCTCAACCGCAACAACCTGCACTGCAGAATTCTGTTCTTTGAGGTATTCTCCCACGCCTGTAACCGTGCCGCCTGTGCCTACGCCTGCAACAAAAATATCAACCTTTCCGTCAGTATCGCTCCAGATTTCGGGACCTGTGGTAGCCTTGTGAATTGCAGGGTTTGCGGGGTTCACAAACTGACCGGGGATAAAGCTGTTCGGCGTTTGAGCCGCAAGCTCGTCAGCCTTTGCGATTGCGCCCTTCATACCGTTTGCACCGGGTGTGAGCACAAGCTCTGCGCCGTAAGCCTTGAGAATATTCCTGCGTTCAACGCTCATCGTATCGGGCATTGTGAGGATAATTCTGTAGCCCTTTGCCGCCGCAATTGCAGCAAGACCGATACCTGTGTTGCCCGAGGTCGGCTCGATGATTACAGAGCCTTCCTTGAGCAGTCCCTTGCTTTCGGCGTCATCAATCATCGCCTTGGCGATTCTGTCCTTGACGCTTCCTGCCGGGTTGAAATATTCGAGTTTTACAAGCACTGTTGCCTCGAGCTGCAGTGCCTTTTCAATATTAGTCACCTCGGCAAGCGGTGTGTTGCCGATAAGTTCGTTTAATCCTTTGTAAATCTTTGACATAGTGTTGTCCTCCTGTTAAATTGCTGCAAATCCGTTTTCTAAATCTGCTATAATGTCGTCGATATGCTCCGTTCCGATTGAAAGGCGGATTGTGTTCTGATAGATTCCCTGCTCCTCGAGTTCCTCTGCGGAAAGCTGCGAGTGAGTTGTTGTGGCAGGGTGAATTACAAGACTCTTGACATCTGCCACATTTGCAAGCAGTGAAAAGATTTTAAGATTGTCAATGAATTTCCAAGCCTCGTCCTTGCCGCCCTTGATTTCGAATGTGAAAATCGACGCGCCGCCGTTTGGAAAATATCTGTTATACAGCTCGTGGTCGGGATGACCTTCAAGCGACGGGTGGTTTACCTTTTCAACAAGCGGATGATTTGAAAGAAAATCAACAACCTTTTTGGTGTTTTCAGCGTGTCTGTCAAGGCGGAGTGAAAGAGTTTCCACGCCCTGCAAAAGCAGAAACGCATTGAACGGTGAAATTGTTGAGCCCGTGTCGCGCAGCAGAATTGCTCTTATAAATGTTACAAACGCTGCAGGACCGACTGCGTCATAAAACGATACGCCGTGATAACTCGGGTTTGGCGCTGCGATATTCGGATACTTTCCGCTTGCGCTCCAGTCAAACTTGCCCGACTCAACGATTATGCCGCCGAGGGTTGTTCCGTGTCCGCCGATAAATTTTGTTGCCGAATGTACAACAATATCTGCGCCGTGCTCAATCGGACGAATGAAATACGGTGTGCCGAAGGTGTTGTCAACAACTACCGGCAGTCCGTGGCGGTGAGCAATTTCGGAAATCGCGTCGATGTCCGGAATGTCGCTGTTCGGGTTGCCGAGCGTTTCAAGATAAATCGCACGGGTGTCGCCCGTAATGGCGCTTTCAACCTCCTGCAGATTGTGGGCGTCAACAAAGGTTGTGCTGATTCCGTACTGCGGGAGAGTGTGCGCAAGCAGATTGTAACTGCCGCCGTAAATTGTTTTTTGTGCGACGATGTGTCCGCCGTTTGCAGCCAGCGCCTGAATTGTGTAGGTTATTGCCGCTGCTCCCGACGCAAGTGCAAGCGCCGCGCTGCCGCCCTCAAGAGCGGCAATTCTTTTTTCAAGAACGTCCTGTGTGGAGTTCGTAAGTCTGCCGTAAATGTTGCCCGCATCCGCAAGACCGAAACGGTCTGCCGCGTGCCGGCTGTTATGAAATACATAAGATGTGGTCTGATATATCGGTACTGCACGCGAATCAGTGGCAGGGTCTGCCTGTTCCTGTCCTACATGAAGCTGCAGTGTTTCAAATTTATAATTACTCATAATGTTCTCCTTTGAAATTAAATGTGGTTTTGTTTTTCAGCATCAACATCGTGTGCCGCACATTCGCATTTCATAAAGAGCTGCAGAGATTATTTTAAATTTCATACAATCATCTCCTCGATTTGTTGAGCTCATTATAGCGCCTATAACCTAGTATGTCAATAGGTTTTTGGGGCTTTTGTTACTTTTTACCTATTAACCTAGCGATTTACTAGGTTATTTTGTAAAATACGCATAACACAGAGCAAAATCGAAAAGATATTATGATGTAATTAATTAAAATGGGCGGAGATCCGCCCGTTTTTTTAATATCCCAAATCCTCGTTTACAATGATAACCTTTATTCTGTCCTTGTGGCGCTGCTTTGCCGACACAACATAGTTGCAGCAAATGCGGCTGTCAAGCGCACAGCCGTCGCACATAAACGGGTCGTCGAGCTTGAGTGAAACGCACGAGCCGAGTTTAGTGCAGGGATTCGGAATACCCAGTCTGTCACAGTTCGGCGGAGCCGCTTTTTCCTTTACCCTTTTGATAGCGGCGTTGATATCAGGAACAATTTTGTTTTTGCCGACAATCATAATAACCTGGCGCGGACCGTAAACTATGCAGGCAACGCGGTTTGAATTACCGTCAACATTGTAAAGCTCGCCGCGCTCGGTAACAGCATTTGACGAGCAAAAATAAGTGTCGCAGCCGAAGGCTTTTATATATGCCTCGCGCACCGCCTCGCCCTCAAGCCCCGTGCGGTCAATAAAGTCATAGTCGCCGTTTTTGATTATGTCAAAAACTCCGCACTCCTTGAGCGATTCGCTGCCGCCGTTGGAGATGCTTTCGCCCTTTTTGATGAGCGATTTTACGATGTCGGCAACCTCCTCTTTAGTTTCGCAGTAGTATGGCTTGAAATTGTTTTTTTCAAGATTTTTCATTGTGGTTTCGATATATTTTTCCATATTGCTACCTCTTTGGTCTGTTTTTATTGTAGTCCATTTTTATGTGAAGCACGGGATAAAGCTTGTAGCTTTTATAAGACGCGCCGTAGTACTTGCTGTAGCTCTTTGCCTGTGCAAAGAGAGGGTCGTAAACCTTGCCGCCAATTTCGCACCAGCAATGTCCCTGCGCCGATTTGCCGTTTGAATCGTTGCAGACATACACATTCTTGTAGCCGATTGCAACTGCAAGATACGCGAGCGCCGAACCGTCAGCGTGGCAGTCGCCGCCGCTGCGCTTGAAATGGTCGTTTGCGTAAGTTGCCGGCCAGTAAGCAGTCGGGCTGAATTTTCTGTAAACTACATAGGGCTTGTTCATAACCCAGTCAAAGCAAACCTTCAGCTTTTCCTTTTTGGTCATATCCTCGGTAGTGATTTTTGCGGCAATAGTTTCGGCTGTCATACGAGTTTTCCAGTCCTCTGTCTGCGCCTTGTTCATCTTTTTTCCGTTCTTTCTGTAGTACACCTTGCCCTTGTGCCAGGCGCGCACCTTGCCGCTTTTTGCCAAATAGTAAACTGACTTTCCGATTTTAAAGGTGCGTTTTTTTACCAGATTCCCCTTTTTGTTAAAGCAGTATCTTTCCTTGCCGATTTTTATGCACTTATTCTTAACAAGCTTGCCGTCAATGTAATATCTTTTTGTGCCGTTCTCGAGCGTTACCCAGCCCGTGTACGGTTCTGTTGTGACCTCCGAGCTGCCTTCAACCTGCTCGGCAGGCGGCTGCGCGCCGCTGTTTTCGGCAAATGCCGACGCCGTTGTCAGCAGCATTGAAGCAAGCACTAAAATGCTGACAAGCGTTATAAATTTTTTGTTCATCACTCTTTCTTCCTTTCAAAAAACAGATTATTTCCAAAGCTTTCTGTCAAGGCTGCGATACTGAATAGCCTCGGCAACGTGCTGCAGTTCAATGGCTTCGCTGCCGTCAAGGTCAGCTATCGTGCGTGAAATGCGCAGTATTTTGTCGTGCGCTCTGGGCGACATACCGATTGCGTCATAGCTTGCGCTTAACAGCTCGTCTGCCTCGTCAGACAAAACGCAAAACTGACGCGTCATTCTTGGAGTCATTTTGGCGTTGCACTTGACATCAGTACCCTTAAAGCGCTCCGTCTGTATTTCACGCGCACGGTTGACGCGCTCGCGGATTTCGGCGCTTGTTTCCTCTTTTCTGTCGCCTCGAAGGAGCTCGTAGTTAACAACGCCCACCTCGATGTGAATGTCGATTCTGTCAAGAATCGGACCCGAAATTTTGTCATTATACCTTTTTCGCGCCGCTTCGGAGCAGGAGCATTCAATAGTCGGGTGCCCCGCATAGCCGCACGGGCAGGGATTCATTGCAGCAACAAGCATAATTTCGCTTGGGTATGTAATCGTGCCCGACGCGCGTGTGATAGTAACGACGCCGTCCTCAAGCGGCTGACGAAGCGATTCTTTTGCACGTCGGTCAAATTCGGGAAATTCATCCATAAACAGCACGCCATTATGCGCGAGGCTGATTTCGCCCGGCTTGGGATTGCTTCCGCCGCCCGTAAGTCCCTGCGCGCTGACGGTGTGGTGCGGCGAACGAAACGGGCGTTTTGCAATAAGCCTTGCCTCGCCGGGCAGTTCACCTGCAACCGAATAAATTTTGGTCGTTTCTATCTGCTCGTCAAAGGTCATTTGCGGCATAATGGAGCCAAGGCGCTTTGCCATCATAGACTTACCCGTGCCGGGCGTGCCTACCATAATGCAGTTGTGACCGCCTGCCGCTGCAACCTCAAGCGCACGCTTGACCTTTGCCTGACCCTTAACATCAAAAAAGTCGAGCGTTTCGGTGAGTATGCTTTCGGCGTCAAGCTCGCGAAACGCAGGCTCAATCAGCCTTTCACCCGAAAGGTGCGCCATAACGTCTGTAACGGTTTTTGCAGGCAAAACATCAATTCCGCTGACAACCGAGCCCTCGTCGGCGTTGTCAAAAGGAATAAACACTGCGCCTGCGCCGCTTTCCTTTGCCTGAAGCACCATAGGCAAAACGCCGTTAACCGACTTTATCTCGCCGCCGAGCGACAGCTCGCCGATAAAAGCAAAATCGTCGAGCCTTGCAGTAATCTGCCTGCTTGCCTTGAGGAGCGACACAAAAATGGGCAGGTCATAAAACGAACCCTCCTTTTTGACATCGGCAGGCGCAATATTAACCGTAATGCGCGACATCGGAAACGTAAGTCCGCAATTTTTTATGGACGCACGCACGCGTTCACGGCTTTCCTTTACCGCTGCGTCGGGCAGTCCGACAATGTCAAACCGCGGAAGCCCCGAGCTGACATCTGCTTCAACCGTGACATCAAATGTGTTAATACCGTAAATTCCTTCGCTTTTTACTTTTGCAAACATAGCATCACCTGAATAATTACTGTTTTTATTATACAGGAAAATTGAAATATTGACAACACCTAATAATAATATTAAAATAGAAAGTGAATTAATTTACAAAGGAGAAATATTTATGGACATTAACGCTTTATATAACGAGTGGCTCGAAAAAGCGACGGGCGACCCCGACCTTACAGCAGAGCTTGAGAGCATCAAGGGCAAGGACGACGAAATTCTTGACCGTTTTTACCGCAGTCTGGAATTCGGCACTGCGGGTCTGCGCGGAGTTATCGGCGCGGGCACAAACCGTATGAACATATACACCGTTGGCAGAGCAACGCAGGGACTGTCCGATTTTCTCAACAAAAACTATGAAAATCCGTCAATAGCAATCGGTTACGATTCGCGAATCAAGAGCGATTATTTCAGCAAAGAGGCTGCATCGGTGCTTGCGGCAAACGGAATTAAGGTTTACATTTACGAGGAGCTTGAGCCAACACCGTGCCTGTCGTTTGCAATCCGCTATTTTCACACCTCAAGCGGTATTATTCTGACCGCGTCGCACAACCCGGCAAAGTACAACGGCTACAAATGCTACAATCCGAAGGGCTATCAGATGACCGACGAGGAGGCTGCCGAAACTTACGACTTTATTCAGAAGGTCGACTACTTCACCGGCATCAAAAAGGTTGATTTTGACGAGGCTGTTGCCGACGGCAGAATTGAGTACATCGGTCAGGAGGTTATTGACGCATTTCTTGACGAGGTACAAAAGCAGTGCATTAATCCCGACATTGTTAAGGCTGCCGGACTCAAGGTAATTTACACACCCCTTAACGGTACGGGTAACAAGCCCGTTCGCCAGATTCTTGACAGAATCGGTATCGACAAGGTGTATGTTGTTCCCGAGCAGGAAAATCCCGACGGCAATTTCCCGACCTGCCCGTTCCCGAATCCCGAAATCAAGCAGGTGTTTGAAATCGGACTTGAAATGAACAAAAAAATCGGCGCGGATATTCTGCTTGCAACCGACCCCGACTGTGACCGCGTGGGTATTGCAGTTCCCGACAGTTCGGGCGAGCTCGTGCTGATGAGCGGCAATGAGGTTGGCGCGATGCTGCTCAACTACATTCTGTCCGAACGCAAGGCAAAGGGCAACCTGCCTGATTCGGCAATCGCTGTTAAAAGCTTTGTTTCGACTGACCTTGCTGAGGTTATTGCGAAAAAATATAACTGCACCTTCAAAAATCTGCTCACCGGATTTAAGTATATAGGCGAGCTCATCACAAATCTTGAGGAGGAAGGCAGAGCGTCAGACTTTGTTATGGGATTTGAGGAGAGTTACGGCTACCTTGCAGGCACGCACGCAAGGGATAAGGACGCCGTTGTTGCGTCAATGCTCATCTGCGAAATGGCTGCTTACTACAAGATGAAGGGTATGAATCTTGTTGATGTTATGAATTCGCTTTACGACGAGTTCGGTTACTACAACAACACTGTTGAATCCTACACCTTTGAGGGCGCAGCAGGTATGGAGAAGATGGCAGGTATTATGGACACTCTCCGTGCAAACTCCCCTGCAGAAATCGCAGGCTACAAGGTTGTGGCAGTATCGGACTACAAGACGAGCAAAACAACCTTTGCCGACGGTAAGACAGAGGCAATCGACCTTCCTAAATCAAACGTGCTTGCGTTTGCGCTTGACGGCGGCAACAAGGTAATCGTTCGCCCGAGCGGCACCGAGCCGAAAATTAAGGCTTACATCACCGCTATCGGAAACAGCAAGGCAGAGGCTGCCGCTGTGGCTGACAAGCTTGTGCTCGCTGCAAACGAGTTTATGAAATAAGGAGCGGCAGATGTACAACAGGTGGACACGAATAGTTGCAATCGTGCTTGCGGCGCTTATGGCAGTAAGCGGACTCGGCGTGGGCATAGTTGCGTTTATGAGATAACAAAAAGCGGTTTGGCAAATGCCAAACCGCTTTTTTATCTCATTTTTTTGAAAGCGATACAATCCAGTAATATATGGGGATAATGAGGAACAATATCCAGGTAGTGTTCCACGCGTGTGTGAGGAATGACAGTATCAGATACAACGTTACTACTGTTTCGGGCACGGGAAGAAGCGCCAAAAACGCCTTCTTGCTGTTTGCCTTGCAGGCAGTGGCTATGCGATAGTAAATCGGTATTGTCAGAAATACAATCCAGAACGGATGCCAGATTTTAAACGCATACGACAAACCGACATATAGTATCACAACTATGATTGCAAACGGGAACTTTGCCATCGCCTTGGCGGTTTCGGGAAAGATTCCGAAATCGTTAACCTTTGAAATAAGCGACTTTGCCTTGCCCTTAAAATCCTTCTTTTTTGAAGGCTCGGGTGTGATTTCAACAATGTCCTTTGATGTGTTGAGCAAATCGTCGAGCGTGATTCCGTAAAGCTCGGAAAGTGCAATAAGATTGTCGGTGTCGGGCGACGACTCTGCACGTTCCCACTTTGACACAGCCTGACGCGAAACTCCGATTTTTTCTGCAAGCACATCCTGCGAATAGCCGTTCATTTTGCGCAGTTCAAGAAGTCTGTTCGCTGTTATTATGTTCATTTTCATTCTCCTTTGTAGAAATCTCTATTAAAAAATCGTTTAGCTTTTGCAAAAATATTTTCATAAAGCGTACCTCCCTTTAATACCAAAATATCAAAAAGGCACACCGTTTGCCACCGCTTTTAGTTTGCAAAAAGCTCCGCAACCGATAGTTGCAGAGCCGTTTTTAGTTTTATAAATTATTGATAAGGGCTTCGTACGCCTCTTCCATTTTCATTCCGCGCGAGCCTTTGACAAGGACAACGTCACCTGCGGTGAGAATTTTGCTTTGTGCAAGCTCCTTCACCTTTTCAAGATAATAGTCGCGCTCATTTTTGTCGCAGCAGATTGATTTGTCGGGCATACCCTCGCCGAAGCTCACAAAGTCAGAGCCGATAAAAAACACGCCGTCAAGGTTGTGCTTTGCGCAGAGCTCGCCGAGTTTTTTGTGCTCTGCGGCACTGTATTCGCCAAGCTCGAGCATCTCGCCGAGGAGTGCAAATTTTTTGCCGCCTGAATTATATGTTGCAAGCGTTTCAAGTCCTACTCTTGCAGAGTCCGGACTTGAATTATAATAGTCGCGGATAACCGAAACGCCCTTAACCTCAATCACATCGGTGCGCATTGCCTCGGGCGCATAGTCCCTTACCGATTCGAGCGCTTTGTCGATTTCAACGCCGAAATGAACGCCGACATACACAGCCTCAAGCAGATTTGCGACATTGTATTTTCCGGGCAGAGGAATGTAGCCCCGCGTTTTTTCGCCCTTGTAATCAACTGTAAAGCTTGTTCCCTCGCCGCTTGATTCGATATTTTCGGCGGTGAGAACCGTTCCCTTTGATGAATCAAAGCCGATATATGCGGTGGCAAAGCCCCTTTTGTCAGCGGCAAAAAGATACGGGTCGTCGGCGTTGAGCACAACGGTGCCGCCCTTCTTAAGTCCCTCGAGAATTTCAAATTTAGCCTTGCAGATGTTTTCCTGCGAGCCGAGGTTGCCGATATGCGCCTTGCCGATGTTTGTGATAACTGCTACATCGGGCTTTGCAATATTTGTAAGCGTGCTGATTTCACCCGGATGGTTCATTCCCATTTCAAGCACGGCAATCTCGTATGAGCTGTCGAGTTCCAGCACGCTTTTGGGAAGTCCGATTTCGTTGTTGAAATTCTTTTTTGTGGAATAGACGCTGTACTTTGTCTGCAGCACGCGTGTAATCATATTGCGTGTGGTGGTTTTGCCGTTGCTGCCCGTTACGGCAACAACTTTGATACCCAGCGTTGAAAGATAATAAGCCGCAATCTGCTGCAGGGCTTTAAGCGTGTCGGGCACGAGAATCACAGGCACGGCGGTGTCAACAGGTTTGGAGCAGACAACCGCAACCGCGCCGCTTTCAACTGCCTTGTCAACATAATCGTGACCGTCAAATTTTTCGCCGACAAGCGCAACAAACAGGTCGCCCGGTTTTGTCGTTCGGGTATCTGTGTTTACGTCAAGTATGTCGACCTCGCCGCAAAAATCGCAGGTCGCGTCAATGTTTTTAACAATTTCAGAAAGTGTAAGCTTGTTCATAATCAGTCCTTATATTTTTCAAGTGACAGGTCAACGATTTTCTGACAGAGCGCGTCGTACTCAATTCCGACTGCAGCCGCCTCCTGCGGAAGCAGGCTCATCGACGTCATACCCGGCAGCGAATTCGCCTCAAGACAGTAAAAATCATCCGTGCCCTCTTTGAGAATAAAGTCGATTCTGCCGTAAACCTCAAGGTCGAGCGCCTCAAACACACGCTTGGCGTTTTCCTGCATTTTCTTTGTGAGAGCGTCGTCAAGCTCGGCAGGGCATATTTCGATTGTCATACCCTCCTGATACTTGTTTTTGTAATCGTAAAAGCCTTCCTTGGGGATAATTTCGATTGGCGGCAGCGCCTCGCCGCCGACAATGCCGAGCGAAAATTCCCTGCCCTTTACATATTCTTCAATAATAATATCGCTTTCGTACTTTGCAGCCTGCGCAATCGCGTTTTCAAAATCGCCTCTGTCAGTTACAATGGAAACCCCCACGCTCGAGCCGCCCGAAAACGGCTTGATAACACACGGAAGCGGAAAATCGGGTGCAGCCTCGCCGCCCTTTGTCACAACATACTTTGCGTTTTTAATTCCGTGGGTATCCATAAGCTGCTTTGAAAAATACTTGTTCATCGCGAGCGCCGAGCCAAAGCTGCCCGAGCCCGTGTACTTGATTCCCATAAGGTCAAATGCAGCCTGCACCTTGCCGTCCTCGCCGTCCTCGCCGTGAAGAGCAATAAAAACAATATCCGCAGCCTTGCAAAGTGAAATTACATTTTCGCCGAAAAGTCCCTTTGCGTCACCCTTGCGCGAGGCAAGAAGCGCTTTTATATCGGGGTCGGTTTCGCTGATTTTGAGCGTTTCGTCGATTCCGTCGCTCTCAAAAAATGCAGCCGTGTTGCCGCTGTATCCCATAAACACATCAAGCAGAGTAGCCCTGTGACCGCATCTGCGAAGCGCCTTTGTAACATTTTTGCCCGTGATGAGCGATACATCGCGCTCGGTGCTGACTCCGCCTGCAAGTACAACTATATCCATAAAAACTGTCTCCTGTGATTTTATTCATTTTATTATAATATATTCAGCGGCAAAAGTCCACATTAACATTTACAAAATAAATATTTATGATATAATATTTTTGGTGATTTTATGGAAAAGGAAATCAGAGAAAAGGCGCTTTTGCTTATTCCCGAGAATTTTGAGGGCGTAATTGTTGACCTCGGCGGCAAAGCAAAGGGTCGCTTTAAAAGCGCAAAAACGCTTGCGGTAACGAGCGTCGACGATTTAAAGTATATTGATGACGACAGCGCCGACCTTGCGCTCTGCCTGAAAACAAAACACACCGAGGCAGCGCTCGGTGACGTAAAAAGGGTGCTGAAGCCCGGCGGAGTTTTTGTTGCCTGCGCAAAGCACTCGGACGAATTCAGAGCAAAGCTGAAGGCTGCATTTGATGTAAATACCTACCGCACAAGCGGGAGCAACGCATATTTTGAAGCACAAACACGCATATTTTAAGGCATACAGGCATAAAAAAAACGGACTGACGTCCGTTTTTTATTTCTTTAATAGCTTTTTCTTGAATACGCCCTTTGGGTCTTTAATCAG
>CAMPBI010000056.1 GCA_946637545.1 uncultured Clostridia bacterium
TTCTTTGCTGTTTCTTTAGCAGCGGTTTCTGCCTTCTTTGCAGTTTCCTTTACAGCCTTTGTAGCCTTCTTTGCAGTCTCTTTAGCTGCATCAGTCTTTTTTGTTGCCATAATGATTTTTCCTTTCGTTAAAAATGTATATTGTTGTTTAATTGCTGATTTGTGTAGTTAAACTACAATTTATATGATAAACAAAAATAATTTAAAGTCAATATTTTGTGCAAATTATCTATACAATGTGTAAATATTGTGATTTGGTGATTTTTAAAATTGTCTAAAATGCACAATATTTATTAAAAAAGTTTTAACTGCGCGTCGCGATTGAACGCTCAATTTCATTGACATAGAAAAATATTTGTGATTTAATATATTATATATATTTATATTATGGACTATTGTGTCCGTTCGGGGTGAAAAAAGATGAAGGTTGTAATTCTTGCAGGCGGCTTCGGCACGCGAATCAGCGAGGAAAGCGAATACAAGCCAAAGCCGATGATTGAAATCGGCGGCAAGCCGATTTTGTGGCATATTATGAAGGAATATTCGCACTACGGCTATAACGATTTTATAATCTGCGCCGGCTACAAGCAGCATATTATCAAGGAATGGTTTGCAAATTATTTTTTGCACAACAGCGACATCACCTTTGATTTCACGTCGGGCAAAAACGATATGATAATTCACAATCAGCACTGCGAGCCGTGGCGTGTTACCGTTGTAGACACAGGTATGACAACTATGACGGGCGGACGAATCAAGCGCATTCAGCCCTTTATCGGCAACAACACGTTTATGATGACTTACGGCGACGCAGTGTGCGACGTTGATATTTCGGAGCTCGTCAAGTTTCACAAGAGTCACGGCAAAATCGCAACGCTCACTGCCACTATGCTCGAGCAGAGCAAGGGCGTGCTCAACATCGGCGGCGACAACGCTGTAAAATCCTTCCGCGAAAAGAATATTTCCGACGGCGCGCCGATTAACGCCGGCTATATGGTGCTTAACCCCGAGATATTCGATTATATCGACGGCGATTCCACCATCTTTGAGCGTGAGCCTATGGAAAAGCTCGCCGAGGACAACGAGCTTATGAGTTACATTTACAAGGGCTTCTGGCAGTGTATGGACACCAAGCGTGAAATGGACACGCTTGAAAAACTTTGGGAGACGGGCAATGCACCGTGGAAAACATGGGAGGACTAATGGACTTTTCATTTTATAAAAACCGACGCGTGCTCGTAACGGGGCACACGGGCTTCAAGGGCGCGTGGCTTTGCAAAATGCTCACTATGCTTGGCGCAAAGGTCACGGGCTATGCTCTCGAGCCGCCGACAGACCCAAACCTGTTTGATATGCTTAATCTGAATATCAATTCCGTCATCGGCGACATCCGTGATTTTGACAAGCTCAAGGCGACTTTCGACTCGAGCAAGCCCGAGCTTGTATTTCACCTCGCGGCGCAGCCGATTGTCCGCGACAGTTACAAAATGCCGCGCTATACTTACGACACGAACGTGATGGGTACTGTCAATGTCTGCGAGTGCATAAGGCTTTCCGACAGCGTAAAATCCTTCCTCAATGTTACCACCGACAAGGTGTACGAAAACGAGGATTTGAACATCGCCTTCACCGAGGATATGAAGCTCGACGGCTACGACCCGTACTCCAACAGTAAGTCGTGCTCGGAGCTTGTCACACATTCTTATCAAAAATCCTTTCTTTTTGCAAAGGGCGTTGCCGTGTCTACCGCAAGGGCAGGCAATGTTATCGGCGGCGGCGACTTTGCAAACGACAGAATAGTTCCCGACAGCGTTCGCGCAATTATGAAGGGCGAGCCGATTATTGTTCGCAATCCTTATTCAACGCGTCCGTTTCAGCATGTGCTCGAGCCGCTTTACGTCTATCTTTTAATCGCGATGAAACAGTACGAAAACGCCGGCTTTGCAGGGTGCTACAATGTCGGTCCCGACGAAACGGACTGCATTTCTGCCGGCGAGCTTTGCGATATTTTCTGCGCACTTTACGGCGACGGCGCCGAGTGGAAAAATGTCAGCGAGCAAAATGCCGTGCACGAGGCAGGCTTTTTGAGGCTTGATACCTCAAAGGTCAAAAGCACTTTTTCCTGGCAGCCCGTCTGGAATATCAGAACTGCTCTGCAAAAGGTTGCCGAATGGACAAAGGTTTACGCCGCAGGCGGCGATGTTGACGCCGTTTGCGAAAAGCAGATTAATGAATTTTTAGCGAGATAAAATATGTTTGAAAACTTATCACAAAACGAAGCAAGAGAAAAAATCTTTGACGAAATCAGAGAATACTATAAAACCTTTATGACCGAAAAGCCCTACAAGGAGGGCGACAGAATCCCTTACGCGTCGCGCGTGTTTGACGACAGAGAGGTTGTGGGTCTTGTTGACACCGCGCTCGATTTCTGGCTCACCTCGGGCAGATATTGCAATCTGTTTGAGCAAAAGCTCGCGGATTACCTCGGCGTAAAATATGTGTCGCTCGTGAACTCCGGCTCTTCGGCAAATCTGCTTGCCTTTGCAATGCTTACTTCACCGCTGCTTAAGGAACGCAGAATCAATCGCGGCGACGAGGTTATCACTGTTGCAGCAGGCTTTCCCACTACGGTTGCGCCTATTATTCAGTACGGCGCGGTGCCTGTTTTTGTCGACATAACAATTCCCGAATACAACATTGACGTCACGCAGCTCGAGGCGGCTTACAGCAGCAAAACAAAGGCTGTTATGCTTGCTCACACGCTCGGCAACACCTTTGATATAAAAGCGGTCAGGGAGTTTTGTGACCGTCACAATCTGTGGCTGATTGAAGATAACTGCGACGCGCTCGGCAGTGAATACACCCTTGATGGCAAAACGGGACTTACAGGCACTTTCGGCGACATAGGCACGTCAAGCTTTTATCCGCCGCACCATATGACTATGGGCGAGGGCGGCGCTGTGTATACAAACAATCCGCTTCTTCACAAAATTGCACGCTCTATGCGTGACTGGGGCAGGGATTGCGCCTGCCCGTCAGGAGTGGACAATCTCTGCGGCCACCGCTTTGACGGACAGTACGGCGAGCTGCCGCAGGGCTACGACCACAAGTATGTTTACAGTCATTTCGGATTTAATCTGAAGGCGACGGAAATGCAGGCGGCAATCGGCTGCGCACAGCTCGACAAATTCCCGTCGTTTGCCGCACGTCGCAGATATAATTTTGACAGACTCACCGCGAGCCTTGCGGATGTCAGCGACAAGCTGATTCTCCCCAGGGCGTGCGAAAACAGCAATCCCTCGTGGTTCGGATACATCGTCACCTGCAGGGAGGGCGTGTCAAAAAACAAAGTCGTTCAGTACTGCGAGGAGCACGGCGTGCAGACAAGAATGCTGTTCTCGGGCAACATAGTGCGCCAGCCCGTGTTTGACGACATCCGCGGCACCGACAAGTACCGCGTTGTCGGCGATCTTGCAGTCACCGACAGAGTTATGGCAAACTCGTTCTGGCTCGGCGTTTACCCCGGTATGACCGACGCCAAACTCGACTATATGGCAAAAACTATCAAAGAGGCTTTAAAGTAATGAAAATCAAGGTTTCCGACTATATTGCAGATTTTCTGTACAAAAATTCAATAACAGACTGCTTTACCGTGGTCGGAGGCGGCGCAATGCATCTTAATGATTCCTTCGGTCACCACGGCGGAATAAGATGCACATACAATCATCACGAGCAGGCGTCTGCGATTGCTGCAGAGGCGTATTACAGACTTCACGGAAAGCTTGCGCTCTGCTGCGTCACAACAGGTCCGGGCGGCACAAATGCAATCACCGGCGTTGTCGGCGCGTGGCTTGACTCCATTCCTATGCTTGTCATCAGCGGACAGGTGCGCTTTGACACAACGGCACGCAGCACAGGACTGCCGATAAGGGCAATGGGCGACCAGGAGTTTGACATCTGCAAGGCGGTTGACTGTATGACAAAATACTGCACAATGGTAACCGAGCCGAACAGTATAAAATATCACCTGCAAAAAGCGCTGTTCCTTGCAAAAGAGGGCAGACCGGGTCCCTCGTGGCTTGATATTCCGCTTAATGTTCAGGGCGCTTATATTGAAACGGACGACCTTTATGATTATTCGCCCGATTCAGAACGCCGCACCGCAAGCGACAGTGAAATTGACAGAATTATCGAAAGGCTCAAAACGGCAAAACGCCCCGTAATTATTGCGGGCTCGGCGATTCGCACCTCGGGTGCAGCTGCGCAGTTCAAGGAGCTTGTAAAAAAACTCGGCGTGCCCGTCACAACCTGCTGGAATTCGATTGATTTGATTGAAAACAGCAATCCGCTTTATGTCGGAAGGGGAGGCATAATGGGCGACAGACCAGGCAATTTTGCCGTTCAGAATTCCGACTTTGTGCTGTCGCTCGGCTCACGGCTGTCAATACGGCAGGTCGGATATAATTATAAAACCTGGGCGCGAAAAGCTTTTGTTGCAGCGGTTGACATTGACCCTGCCGAGCTTAAAAAGCCCACGCTTCACATCGACCTTCCCGTTTGTGCAGATGTCGCAGACGTTATAGAAAAACTATCTGCAAAAACTACCGCACCTCCTGCAGACTTTTCAGAATGGGTGAGCACCTGTCAAAAGTGGAAGAACGACTATCCGGTTGTGCAGAAAAAGCACTTTGACGACGCTGATAATACTAACGTCTATGCTTTTATCAAAACTCTTTCCGCAGCGCTTGACACTGACGCAGTAACCGTTGTCGGCAACGGCTCGGCTTGCGTAGTTGGCTCGCAAGCGTATGAAATAAAACAGAATTCCCGCTTTATTATCAACAGCGCGATTGCATCGATGGGGTACGATTTGCCTGCCGCAATCGGTGCGGCACGCGCCACGAACGGCGAGGTTATTTGCATAAGCGGCGACGGCTCAATTCAGATGAATCTGCAGGAGCTGCAGACAATCAAAACAAATAACCTGCCTATAAAGATTTTTGTAATCAACAACGGCGGCTACCATTCAATCAGACAAACGCAAAACAATCTGTTCGGCGGCAAGCTTGTAGGCATCGGCAGCGACAGCGGCGACCTGGGTTTTCCGCCTATGAACAAACTGGCAGACGCCTATGGATTTGACTATATTAAGTGCGAATCAAACGACGAGCTTGATTCGTTTGTCAGCAGTGCGCTGTCGCACGAGGGCGGCATAATTGCCGAAGTATTCGTTGGCACAAAGCAAAACTTTGAGCCAAAATCCTCTGCGAAAAAATTGCCCGACGGCACACTCGTTTCGCCTCCGCTTGAGGATATGGCGCCGTTTCTTCCTGACGGGGAAATGGACAGAATTATGATAATTCCAAGGATAAAAAATGATTAAAAAAGCAGTTGTAACGGGCGCAGGAGGCGCAGTGGGCTGGGGGCTGGTAAAGGCTCTCGTATCGCACGGTGCAAAGGTTACAATCCTCGGACGCAGTAAGCCCGCGCTCGATTATATTGACAAATCGAATATAAAGCTTATCACCTGCGCGCTTGAGGATTACGCTCATTTTGAAACTGACGAAACAGCCGACGCTTTTTTTCATCTCGCGTGGGGAGGAACTTACGGCAGCGACAGAAACAATGCGGCTCTTCAAAACGACAATGTGCGCTATGCGCTCGATGCAGTGCGCCTTGCAAAAAAAATGGGCTGCACATCGTTTGTCGGCGTCGGCAGCCAGGCAGAATACGGCGCAGTGCCTTATGGAACAAAGCTTTCGCCCTCGCTGCCCTGCAAACCGCAAAATGAGTATGGCAAAGCAAAGCTCAAAGCGTTTCAAAGCGCAAACGAGCTATGCAGCGAGCTTGGCATCAAATTCAACTGGTGCAGGATTATTTCCGCCTACGGTATTGGCGACAGAAGTCACACAATGATTATGCAGACCGTTGCAAAGCTTGATTCCGGTTGCGATTGCGATTTCACTCCCTGCGACCAGATGTGGGATTATATGAATAACGAGGATGTCGGCGAGGCGCTTTATCTCACCGCAGAAAGCGGAAAAAACGGCAGCGTCTATGTTCTCGGCAGCGGCGCCCCTGCA
Organism: uncultured Clostridia bacterium; assembly: GCA_946637545.1. GTDB lineage: Bacteria > Bacillota > Clostridia > Oscillospirales > Acutalibacteraceae > Eubacterium_R. The sequence continues at coordinate 6,083 of CAMPBI010000056.1, forward strand.
CCGCTGAAGGATTACATCCACCGCCTTTACCGCGCAGTCGGCAACACTGCTGCAAAGTGCAATTTCGGCGCGATAAATTATTTTGAAAATCAACCTATGTACCTCTGTGCAGACATCGGCGAGCTTACGCGTGACACGGGGTTTGCCCCCCGCGTTTCGTTTGACGACGGCATTGCCCGCACGGTGCAGTGGTACAGAGAAAAATCGGAGATATAAAATGAAGAAGATTTCAATTGTGATTCCCTGTTATAACGAGGAGGAGAATATTGCCGCGATTTCGGCGGCGGTTGAGCGTGAAATTAAGTCCGAGCTGCCCGATTATAACTACGAAATTCTGATAATCGACAACTGCTCGACTGACGGCACGCGTGCTATCGTGCGCGAAATCTGCGACAGCAACAAAAAGGTAAAGGCTATTTTTAACGCCAAGAATTTCGGTCAGTTCAATTCGCCGTATCACGCTCTTTTGCAGGCGAGCGGCGACTGCGTTATCCCGATTTGCGCTGATTTTCAGGACCCTGTCGAGATGATTCCCCGATTCGTTCATGAGTGGGAAAACGGCTACAAAATAGTTTGCGGTATCAAGACGGCGAGCAAGGAAAATCCGTTTGTGCGCTTTGCGCGCACCTGCTACTACAGGATGATTAAAAAGATGTCGCCTATCGAGCAGATTGAGCATTTTACGGGCTTTGCGCTATATGACCGCTCGTTCATCGAGGTGCTGCGCAATCTCAACGACCCCACTCCCTTTATCCGCGGCATAGTTGCGGAGCTAGGCTACAAGCGCAAGGATATTGAGTACACGCAGCCAAAACGCGCTGCAGGCAAAACTCACAACAATTTCTTCACGCTTTACGACGCGGCGATGTTAAGCTTTACCTCGTACACAAAAATCGGTCTGCGCGTAGCGTCGTTTGCCGGCTTTATTGTCGGTATGATAAGTGCGATTATCGGCATAATCTATCTTGTGATGAAGCTCATCTGGTGGGACAGATTTCCCGGCGGCGCTGTGCCTACGGTTATCAGTATAACCTTTCTAGGCTCGGTGCAGCTCTTTTTCCTCGGCTTTCTCGGCGAGTACATTATGAACATCAATACGCGTGTGATGAACCGCCCCCTTGTCATCGAGGAAGAGCGGCTGAATTTTGACAACGATTTGGAGAGTGCTTATGATAGAACTTCATTATAACAAAATACGCGCCGCAGCGCTTATTTTGCTTTCAATTCCGGCATACATATTTTTCCTCGGCTGGCTGAAACCGATAATAAGTTGCGTTTTCGTATTCCTGCTTTTCGCAGCGCTTTTCAGAGCGATACAGGTCGAGGACAGAGTAATAAAAGTCAAGGCGTCAACGCTGATTGTCCTTGCCGTGCTGATACTGCTGTGGGCTTTTTTGTCGGGGCAGGGAGGATTTTTCACGCAGAAATCCGACTACACAATCCGCAACGTCATTTTTCGCGACCTGATTAACCTTGACTGGCCCGTTCGCTACAACGAGCCGGGCGACGTCAGCCTTGTGTATTACATAGGCTACTGGCTGCTGCCTGCACTTGTGGGCAGGCTGGTCGCAGGCTTCGGCGGATTTGCTGCAGGATGGCTCGCAGCGCGGATAGCCATACTTTTGTGGACTGCCGTGCTGATTTACGTGGCGTTTCTGCTCGTCCTTTTCAGAGTGGGCAAAGGCAGGCGCAAGGCGGTTTATATTGCGTTTGCGGTATTTGTTCTGTTTTCGGGAATGGACGCTGTCGGCGCAATAACATCGCCGAAGAATTTTCTCAATCACATCGAGTGGTGGGCAGCGGGAACATATCAGTACAGCAGTATGTCAACGCAGCTTTGCTGGGTGTTCAATCAGGCAGTGCCCGCGTGGCTCGCGTGCGCAGTGGCGTTTAACGAAAAGGACGAAAAATCATTTGCGTTCATCGGACTTCTTCTGCTTCCGACCTCGCCTCTGCCGCTTGTCGGACTTGCAGTGTATATGCTCGCGTTCGCCGTATGTGACTTTGTGAAGTCAGTAAAAGCAAAGGCTGTCGGCAAATTTTTTAAAAATGTTTTCACCGTTCAGAACATTCTTGCCATTGTAACGCTGCTGCCGGTTTTCGGCGCGTATTATATGAATAACGCCGTCACAACCGACGATGCAGGCGGCGGCACACCCGGAGTGCATATCGGGTTTGACAGCGCTGTTATGGCTGTTGTGTATGTGATGTTCGTATTGTTTGAGTTTGGCTTTCTTTTGCTCGTTCTCAAAAACAAAAAGAACCGTTTTGAATCGCTTGTGATTCTTTGTTCACTGCTCGCAGCACCGCTTATCACCGTCGGCAACGCCAGCGATTTCTGTATGCGTGCGTCAATTCCGGCGCTGTTCCTTTTGATGCTAATGACGATGGAATATCTGATTCCCGAGCTGACACGCAAAAAAGAAAATGCTCCTGACAAAAAGTCAAAAGAGTATCAAAAACGCGTGCAAAAGCTTGTTTCGGTTATTCTGATATTTGCAATCGGCAGCGTTACACCGCTTGTCGAGTACACCTCGTCAGCGAGAAAGTACATACAGACAAACGGCGAAAGCGCCACAATGTACGACGTTATGGACTCGCTCACGGATATAAAGGAAATTAACGGCAAAGCGAACTTTGTCGGCACTGATTCATCCGATTCGCTTTTCTACAAATACTTTGCAAAGAAATAAAAACAAGCCTCGCCTTTGGCGAGGCTTATTTTTATATAACGAACGGTTATTCAGAATTGTTTTTGCGACTGAAATTGAATATGCTAAAATCTATATCCGTTTGTGACTCTGCATAATTATCATAGCCGCTTATTACAGCATAATTTTCAAGCTTTAAAGCGTATCTGTTAATATCGTAATTGTAAATAATCATACTGAAATTTTCAATCAGATGCTCGGCGAGTATCTGATTTTTTGATTCAGTGGAGTAGTAATCCTTTACGTCGTCAAGCAGGTCGCTTGTATTTTCGTAGCCCGTTCCGCCTTCGACTGTGTCGCCGAGCACGCTTTCGTCCCACATTATTTCAGCCTTGCCGTCGCTGAACTTTACAGGTGACTTGCAGCCGAAGGTCAGCTCGTAATCTGAGGTCGACGCCTCAATAGAATTTGCCCAGTAGTTGTTCACATAGTATCCGTAGCTGTACTCAAGAGTGTATGCGTCATACGAACTGTTATAATATGCTCCGTGAATTTGCAGCCACAGCCGTTTGTTGCTGCTTCCGTTTTCGTCATATTCTTTTAGAGCCGTTTCAAATTCCGTTATTTGCTCGTTTGTAAGAGAGACACTCTCGTATTCATCGTTTTCGCTGTTGTAAATCAGCCGGAATTTCTTTTGCTTTTCGTCGTATTCAAATCGCAGCAGCTCGTCGCTGTCGTAACTGAATTCAAGCTGAACGCCGCTTTCTTTGCTGTAATTCAAATCAATATGCGCCGGAAGGGGAACATCTGAAAGTGATTTTACGTTTTCAATGTTGTCTGCGTTGTAAAGCTCAAAAGCTCTGTTACTAAAACTCAACGGGTCAAAAAGCGAATGCTCAATAACAAAGTAGTACGATGACAGCGCGTCGTTTTCGCCGCCTTGCTCTGCTTCGCTGTATGCGTAAAAGCTTGTGCCGTCTTTTACCGCGTCAATCTGACCCCGATGACTGTTGTTGTAGTCAAACTCCATTTCAAATTTTTCAGCATATTTTTCGGTGTTGTCCGTGAATTTCTCAAAAGTGCCGCATTCAACAAAATCGTCAATGCTGCTCACAAACTCCGATTCCTCTTCAAGCAGCAACGAAGCCGTTTTTTGCGCTCTGTAATCGCGCTCGTTAACTGTGTTTATGAAAATTACTGCCGTCAAAACTGCAGTTATCGCTGCCGCGGCGCAGAGCGTGTATATTAAAATATTCTTAACCGTCAGGTCGCGCCTTGTGTTTTTCAGGCGCTTTATTCTTATCAGCAGAACAAGGCACGCCGTGAACACTCCAAGCATTAATGCGCTGAAAATACAGCAGATTGCAGCGTCAGCGCCGCGAAATCTGAAAAGTATATTGTCAAACGCGGAATACGAGTAAAAAATATTTGTTACGTGCCCGCCCGAAAAGAAAGTTTTGATAATATCGCAGTAGTGGTACGGACCGATTAACAGTACTGACTCTGCGACGGCAAATCCCGAGCACAGAGCGAAAAAGCTTTTGCTTTTTGTGCCTGCAGCCATCGCGACTGCACCGAGAACAAAAACAGCGCTAAACATCACAAACGACCAAAAGTACGAGATTGAAAAAACAAAAAAGCGCGCATTTGTCACTATGCTGAAGCTGCCCCGAATATTACTGCGAAACAGCAGAGCGTAAGAAATAACAGCCGCTGCAAGTGCAAGTGCGCCAAGCAGAGTGCCGATGTGGCGCGAAAAAAACGGCTTTTTAATCATATCAAGCTGCTCGCCGACTGTGTCGCCGTCGCCCATAGCCTCGTTAGCCTTTTTGAAAGCTTCAGCCTCGCCGTAGCCGATTTTTTCAAGCTGCTGTTCCTTTT
>CAMPBI010000057.1 GCA_946637545.1 uncultured Clostridia bacterium
GCTATGCATTTGTCGAGGTCGCTCATTGAGTTTGTGGGCTCAAAACGGGCTACGACGTTGCCTTCACGGTCAATAACGAATTTTGTGAAATTCCATTTGATGTCGGGCTTTTTCTTGTAGTCCTTATCCTGCTTTTTGAGCATTGCCTTCATTGCAAGAGCAACGGGACCTGCGCCGAAACCTTCAAAGCCTTTTTCTGATTTGAGGAAGGTGTAAAGCGGAAGCTCGTTTTCGCCGTTAACGTCGCTCTTTTTCATCTGTGGGAACTGTGTTTTGTACTTGAGAGAGCAGAATTCGTGAATCTCGTCGTCTGTACCCGGAGTCTGACCTGCAAACTGATTGCAAGGCACGTCAACAATTTCAAGTCCCTTGTCGTGGTATTTCTCGTACATTTCCTCGAGCTCCTTGTACTGTGGCGTAAAGCCGCAGCCTGTTGCTGTGTTGACAACAAGAACAACCTTGCCCTCAAAATCCTTCATCTGCTTGTCGCCTGCGTCCTTTGGCATTGGAACGCTGTAATCATAAAAACTCATTGTGATTTCCTCCTTGATAAATTGTGTGCAATTTGATTTTGTCAAATTCATTATAGCACACATTTTTGATATGTCAATATCTTTTGTGAAAAAAATAGCGGCGCAAAGCACCGCTACATTTAAAACATATTCTCGTTATTGATAATCTCAAGCGCTGCCGTGCAGCCCGGGCAGTCGCAATAGATTGCGCCGTTTGCTTTAATTTCCTTTGCGTGAGCAAGCTTTTGCGCTGCTACATCTGCGCCGAAGATGTCTTTTGCCATATCTGTTGCAAAGAATGCTATTGTGCCGTCAATCGGGCTGATATCCTCTTTTGCCTCTGCTATAAGAATTTCGCCAGCCTTCTTCTCGTCAGAAGTTCCGATTGCGTCAAGATATTTTTGTGCAGCTTCTTTGAATTCAGGGCAAGCGCTCGTTGCGTCGAGAACTGCCTGTGCCATTGCTTTTGTTGTCATAATTTAATCCTTTCTGTTTTTCGGAGCGATGTGGGCATCGCTCCCTACTATTTGCGTTACGATGAAACATCGTAAACTATTTTAACATACATAATATACTACTTGTTTTTAGGCATTTTGCCTCACGCAGTAGTTTTTTGTATCTGTCCATATTGTACTGCGAGTGCTCGGTTTCCTTTGACCATAAATGAACTGTCCACGCGTCCTCACCGAAATATGTATTAATAAGTACACCGACAACAGCCATCTTGACTTTTGAAAGCACATCAAGGTCAAAAACAGCATCGAGGAAATACTTATATATAAAATATGCAGCGATGTTTTCGTTCGCGTTGGTGTTTTCAATAGGTTTAACGGTCATATTATCGACCTTTTGCAGCCACTCGGGATTAATGAGCTCGGGATTTCTGAACACGTCCTGAAACGATACAGGCACATTAGCCTCTTCATAATCGTCAAGCTCCGTCTGCAACTCCTTGCCGTACGACAAAAGCTCGCGCAAGCGTTCTGTAATATGCTTGTCAGAAAAAAGAATATCAAACGCCTTCTGGCGCGCTTTTTTTAGTTTCATATATGTAAGCGCGTCAATATCGTTAAGCGTTGGCAATTCGTCCGAATACTCTGTTTCAAACTGAAGATGGCCCTTCATATTATACATCATATCAGCTGCAACAGGACAGGAAAAGGAAATGCCTATTTCCCTTGTACCGCCGAAATCGTGGATAAAGCGTGGGAAAGTTCTGCAGGTAAAGGGAGTATGCTCGCCGCCGATTGCGATGTGCATATCGCAGAGATTTTCGTCGTTGAGGAACGGACAGCGCTTTTTTGGTGCAAGGGTAAAAATTGTGTTGTCGAATTCATCCTTGTCGAGAACGCGGTCAATCCTCTGCTTTATTTCAAGCGACGGGTCAAGCGTTTTATAGAATTCAAGCGACTCATCGTCGGCGTCTACCTCCCAGCCCTGACAGCAGGAATCGGGACACTCGCCGGCTATGCACTTAAAATCTTTATAATATGTCGGTTTAACAATTATCATTTCAGTTTAAAGTTTCGGGATTATTTGTATTTAGCAGTTTTGCAAGATAGTTGTTCTTATACTTTGGGTCATCGGACACGTCCCTGATGACCTTTATTTCCTCGGGAATTGAGTATTCATCTGTTTCGCTGTCGAGTTCTATTTCAAGAAACGCCTTGTCGTCCCAAAACGGAAAGACATCAATTTCAAGCACCTTGCCGCCAAATGCAAATACATATCTGTCTTTGTAAATAGGTTGCTTTTTGGGGTCTGCCGTTGTTTTGAGCTGCTCGTACTCTTCCGCAGTGATGACATCCTCAAACTCGTGGCACTTTGACTCATTAATGCGTATTTTGAGCGTTTCAAAATATGTCGGCATACCGAAATGAACGCGCTTTCTTATACGGTGCGAGCCGATATCGGAGAGCAGATAAATCTGCTCAATCTCGTATTTAATAGGATTATACTTTGCAAGCGCAGTAAAGTCCGGATACTCAATGAGGAACTTTTTTTCAAGTTCAATGTGTGAAGAATTATTCATTTTTCATTTTCTCGCACATCATTCGTGCAACCTTATACACGTCGCCGCAGCCGAGAGTGATAACCAGGTCGCCTTCCTCGGCATTTTTGCAGACATAGTCGCAAATTTCAGGAAATGTGTCAAGCTGAACAGCGCCGTCGATTTTGTCTGACAGGTCGGTTGCCTTGATTCCGATTGTGTTAACCTCGCGCGAGCCCATAATTTCGCTGATTACAACCTTGTCAGCAATTGAAAGAACCTCGGCAAAATCGTCAAGGAGCATTGATGTTCTGCTGTAAGTAAACGGCTGATGAACAGCCCATACACGCTTGTAGCCCATTTTCTTTGCAGCCTCAAGAGTTACACGGATTTCTGCAGGGTGGTGAGCATAATCATCGGCAAAGGTAACTCCGTTGTACTTTCCAAGGAGTTCAAAACGCCTTGACGCTCCTCCGAACGCCTTGAGTCCGCGGCAAATGCTTTCAACATCCGCTCCGCTTTCATATGCAGCAGCAAAAGCGCATAGTGAATTGAGGATATTATGCTCGCCGGGAACGGAAAGTTCAACCTTTGTGACATACTCCCCGTTGTGGTAAATATCGTAGTCACTGTGGAAACCGCCGGGAATATTGATATTCCTTGCCTGCCACTCGTTTGTGTCTTTTGTTCCGACCGGAATAAGCTTTTTGCCCGTTACAGTTCTGATAACGTCAAGTGTGTTTTCGTCATCGCCGTTATATATAATAGTTTTAGTAGTGAGTTCACAGAACTTCTTAAACGACTTTTTGATATTTTCAAGATTGCCGAAAAAGTCGAGGTGGTCCTCGTCAATATTGAGAATAACGGCAATATCGGGATTCATATGAAGGAAGGTGTTATTGAATTCGCAGCTTTCGCAAACGAAATTCTGGCTTGCTCCGTATCTGCCGTAAGCGTTGATGACAGGCAGCTTGCCTCCGATAACGGCTGACGGGTCAAGTCCTGCGCCAAGGAGCACCTGCGTTATCATTGAGGAAGTGGTAGTTTTGCCGTGCGTGCCGCAGATTCCTATGCAATTTGAAAACATACGGCTGAGTGCGCCAAGAACCTCTGCACGCTCAAAACACGGAAAATTTGCTTTTGCATACTCGAGCTCTTCGTTGCCCTTGAGAATTGCATTTGTATAGATAACGAGGTCAACATCATCAGCGATATTCTCTTTAACTTGACCGAGGAAAACCTTTGCGCCTTCATTTTCAATACGACGGAAGGTTTCGGTGTCGTTATTGTCTGAACCGCTGACCTCATAGCCAAGCGACAAAAGAATTTCGGCAATCGGGCACATACCGGAGCCGCCGATGCCTATAAAATGTATTTTTTTGCTCTCTTTGAGCAGAGTATCTATTTTTTTCAAATCGGTATCCTCCGAACAATATTATACATAGTCATATTATTATATCACTTTTCGTTGCAAAAATAAACACCCATTTTAACTTTATTTCATAAAATGTAAAAGACAACGATTTTTAGCGAGATGATTTAATGAGCAAAAGGTTTATTACGCCCGACTTGAGTGACAAAAGAATTATGTTTGCAAGCAGGTATCTGCAAGAGATGGGATATATTAAAGTCAAAAACGAAAAATCGGCTGATTTTGTACTGCTCGGCGTGAATCCGAACGCGGAATTGCTGAACTTTGACATCCCATGTTTTGCAGGTAATATAAGTGCAAACGGCGTTTATGATTATACAAAGGACGAATCATTCGCGCTTGAGAATGCTTATCTTACAGCGGAGGGCGCTCTGGCGAATGCAATAGATAATTCAGAAAACAGTCTGATTAACTCGTCAGTTTTGATTACGGGTTACGGCAGAATTGCCAAGGCTCTTCAAAGATATATTGCACCTTTTACTAACGATATAACAATCTGTGCAAGAAAAGAAAATGACCGTTTGGCTGCAGAAATAAACGGAGCAAAGTCCTGTTCGTTTGAAGATTTGAAAATAAATAACAAGTATGACTTTGCATTTAACACTGTACCCCACCCTGTTTTTAACGAGGCAGAGCTTGCGGCGTTTAATAGCAACTGCATTATAATCGACCTTGCATCGTTTCCCGGCGGAGTTGATGTGCATTTTGCAAAGCATTTTGGACTTAAACTAATTATAGCGCGCGGTATTCCTGCAAAGTGCTCACCTGAATCAGCAGGAAAAGTCGTTGCCAGAACTGTTGACAAAATGATAAGGGAGGTTATTGTTTGAAAATAGGTTACTGCCTCACCGGCTCCTTTTGCACTTTTGAAAAGAGCATTCAGACAATCAACGACTTGGTTATAAAGGGTTACGATGTAACGCCGATTATGAGTGAAAACGCATATAATACTGATACAAGATTCGGAAAAGCAGGCGAAATTGTTAAAACAATTGAAGAAATCACAGGAAAAAGCATAATTCATACAATAACAGATGCCGAGCCGATAGGCCCGAAAAAGATGTTTGATGTACTTGCGGTGGCGCCCTGCACCTCAAACACAATCGCAAAGCTTGCCTGGGGAATCACGGACACCGCTGCAACTATGGCTGTAAAATCGCACATACGCAACTCAAAGCCCGTAGTAATAGGCGTTTCAACGAATGACGCGCTCGGCGCGTCGGCAAAAAATATCGGAATGCTGATGAACTACAAAAATTACTATTTTGTTCCGTTTTCAATGGACGACTGCGACAAAAAGCCAAAATCAATGGTATGTGATTTTTCACAGATTGAAAATACAATTCGCCTTGCAGCCGAGGGCAAAGAAATTAACAAAAAAATATTCTAAATAATTGTTGACATTATAATGATAAAATTATATATTTAGTTTATACCGAAAGGTAAATCGGGTTATAAAAAGGAAGAGGATATTGAAAAGAATAATTGAATTAAAGGATGTTAGTGTGAGCTACGGTGATAACACCGTTTTGGATAAACTGAATTTGTATATTAATGAAAAAGAGTTTATAACGCTGCTTGGTCCCTCCGGCTGTGGCAAAACAACTACTCTGCGCGCTATTGCAGGTTTTTTAAAGCCTGATTGCGGAGATGTTATTTTTGAGGGCAAAAAAATAAATGATGTGCCTCCTCACAAAAGGAAGGTTAACACCATTTTTCAGCGTTATGCTCTTTTTTCTCATTTAAATGTATATGAAAATATTGCATTCGGTCCGCAGCTTCAGAAAAAGTCAAAGGACGAGGTGCGTAAAACTGTTGCTAAAATGCTTGAGCTTGTTAATCTGAAGGGCTTTGAAAAAAGGACTATTGATTCCCTTTCAGGCGGTCAGCAGCAGCGTGTTGCTATTGCGAGAGCGCTTGCGAACAATCCGCACGTGCTCCTTCTTGACGAGCCGCTTGGCGCGCTTGACCTCAAGCTTCGCAAGGATATGCAGCGCGAGCTCAAGAACATTCAGCAGGAGCTTGGAATCACCTTTATATATGTCACCCACGACCAGGAGGAAGCTCTCTCTATGAGCGATACTGTTGTGGTTATGGACAAGGGCAAAATTCAGCAAATCGGTACGCCCGAGGATATTTACAACGAGCCGGTAAACGCTTTTGTTGCGGACTTTATCGGCGAAAGCAATATTGTTGACGCTATAATGCTCGACGACTACAAGGTTACCTTTGGCGGTGTTAAGTTCAAATGCCTTGATGCAGGTTTTGAAAAGAACGAATTTGTTGAGGCGGTTGTTCGCCCCGAGGATATTAAAATCGTTGAGGTTGGCTCAAAGGCTGCGCTTACCGGTACAATAACGGGTGTTACATTTAAAGGTGTACATTTTGAAATACTCGTTGATGTCGGCGGATTCATCTGGATGATTCAGACAACGCAGGAAAATCTGAAAGTCGGCGACAAAATCGGTATGTACATTGAGCCTGACGCAATTCACATTATGAAACGCAGTGAATATTCGGGCGAATTTGGCGACTACTCATACTTTTCGGATGAGATGGACCATATCTCTGACGCTTCTTACAACTGGGAGGAGGAAGAGGAATGACCCGACGAAGGTTAAATTTGCTTGACAAGCCGTATTTTATTTGGGCAGCGCTGTTCATAATTGCTCCGCTGATTATGGTGCTTTACTATGCACTTACCGACAAAAGCGGCACGTTCACAATAAATAATTTTGCGCAGATACCTGCATATTTTTCAACAATACTGCTTTCCGTTTTATACGGACTTGCGGCTACTGTAATATGCCTTATTCTCGGTTATCCGTTTGCGTATTTACTTGCAAAGCACACCGAAAGAACTCAAAGGACAATAGTTTTACTCGTTATGCTGCCGATGTGGATGAATTTTCTCATCCGCACATACAGTCTTATGACTATTCTTGGCGATACAGGCGTTATTAACAGTGCTCTGAATGCGCTTCATCTTGGCACAGCACATCTGATAAACACTCCCGGTGCTGTAATTTTAGGTATGGTATACAACTTTTTACCTTATATGATTTTGCCGATTTACTCGGTGCTGTCAAAGCTTGACGGTTCGCTGCTTGAGGCGGCTCAGGACCTTGGCTCAAACAGAGTTCACACCTTTTCAAGAGTTGTGCTGCCGATGTCGCTGCCGGGACTGCTCAGCGGTGTTACAATGGTGTTTGTACCTTGTGTTTCGACCTTCTATATCACGCAGAAACTCGGCGGCGGTCAGATAGTTCTGATAGGTGATGTTATCGAGGCGCAATTTCAGACCGCTAACAACTACAATCTCGGAGCGTCGCTTTCATTTGTACTGATGATTATGATTTTCATCTGCCTTGGCGTTATGAATCACTTTGACGACGGCAGAAATGCAGAAGGAGGTATGGTACTGTGAAAAAAAGACTTTCCCCTCTTTCAAGATTTTATATGGGAATTATATTCCTGTTTTTGTATGCACCGATTGTTGTTATGACTGTGTTCAGCTTTAACGCTTCGGTCAGCACCTACCAGATGGACGGCGTGACACTCTACTGGTGGAAAGAGATGTTCACAAACTACGCCGCTATGTCGGCGCTGAAAAACACTGTTGTTCTTGCGATTGCAACAGCCGCAGTGTCTACAGTGCTTGGAATAATGGCTGCTGTCGGACTGTTTCAGTCAAAAAACAAGCTTTATAAAAAATCAATGAACACTGTTACAAACATTCCTCTGATGAATCCCGAAATTGTAACGGGTATTTCAATGATGCTGCTGTTTGTTTTTGCAGGCACACTAGTTCACAAAAGCGATGTGCTCGGTTTTACAACTCTTTTGATTGCGCACGTGACTTTCTGTCTGCCGTATGTGATTCTGAATGTAATTCCGAAGCTCCGTCAGTTTGATATGAATATTTACGAGGCGGCGGTTGACCTTGGATGCAAGCCGTTTTCAGCGTTTTTCAAGGTTGTAATGCCCGAAATTATGAGCGGTATTATCACCGGCGCAGTTATGTCGTTCACGCTTTCGCTTGACGACTTTATAATTTCGTATTTTACAAACGGTCCGTCGTTTCAGACGCTTCCGATTTACATTTTCTCACTGACTAAAAAGCGCGTTAAACCCGATATGTTTGCGCTGTCAACACTGATGTTTGTTGTAATACTTATTCTGCTTGTTCTGATGAACGTAGCGCAGAGCAGAGCCGACAGGAAGGGAGAAAAAAGCTTATGAAAAAGATTCTCTCAATTATCCTTGCTTCGGTAATTATGCTTGTTCCCTTTTCTGCCTTTGCGGATGAAGATTATTTTACCGATGAGCAGAAGGAATACTACAAAAATCTCGGATTGCAAGGCACAACCGTCAATGTTTACAACTGGGGCGAATACATCTCGGACGGCTCCGACGGGCTTATGGATGTAGTTCACGAATTTGAGCGCCTCACAGGTGCAAAGGTTAACTACACCAACTTTGAGTCAAACGAAAATATGTACTCAAAGCTTGTCGGCGGCGGTGTTTCGTACGACGTTATCGCTCCTTCAGACTATATGATTGAGCGATTGATTGATGAAAATATGCTGCTGCCGCTTGATTATGACAATATTCCGAATTTTGACCTTATCCGCGACGACTGCAAGGGTTGCTACTACGACCCCGAGGACAAGTACACCGTTGCTTTTAACACAGGGCTCACAGCGCTGATTTACAACAAAAAGCTTGTCAAGGAAGAGCCTGACTCGTGGTCTGTTCTTTGGGATGAGCAGTACAAGGGCAAGGTGCTGATGTTCAACAACTCACGAGACGCCTTTGCAGTTGCACAGTCATTGCTCGGTCAGGACCTCAACTCAACATCGGAGCAGGACTGGGTTGACGCGGCAGAACTGCTTGCAAAGCAAAAAGACGCTGTAAATCCCGTTTATGTTATGGACGAAATATTCAACCTTATGGAATCGGGTGAATACGCTTTTGCAACTTACTATTCGGGCGACTATGTTCTGATGAGCGAGAACACCGACGACCTCGGCTACTGTTTTCCAAAGGAAGGCGTAAATATTTTTTGGGACGCTTTCTGTGTTCCGACCTGTGCACAGAACAAAAAGGGCGCCGAGGCATTCATCAACTTTATGCACGAGCCGCAGGTTGCATTTGACAACGAGGAATATATCTACTACGCCTCGGCAAACAAGACGGTTGAAAATAACGAGGAATCTTCACTTTACAAGAACGAGGCTATTTATCCGTCAAATCCTCCCGATTCGCAGCCGTTTAAGAATCTGCCGCAAAATATTCTTGAACTGCAAAGCTCGCTCTGGAATCAGGTAAAAAGCGGCAAGCTTTCAGAAAAAAGCAAAGCGGATGAAAAAATGATTTACACCGCTTCTACTGTTATTGCGGCGTTAGTTGTGATAATTCTTTTCGCAGCTTTTATCAACAAGAAAAGAAAAGACAAAGAACAGGACTTAAGCGATTTATATGGACAGAAAAATTAAATGTGCCGTCTTTGATTTAGACGGCACGCTTGTTAACACAATAGACGACCTCGGCAACACCTGCGACTTTTTGCTGAAAAAGTACGGCTACAAATACGAGTGGAGCACCGCTGATTACAAGAAATTTGTAGGTAACGGCGCAAAAAAACTTGTAGAAAGGGCTTTTGGCGGTAAGTTGAATACAAGCGAGCTTGAACGCATTTATGGCGAGTTCAAGGAAATCTATGAAAAGACGATGCTTGATAACGCCTATGCTTACGACGGCATAAAAGAGCAGCTTGATATTCTCAAGGATAAAGGGCTAAAGCTTTGTGTTGTTACTAACAAGCCGAATAAGGCTGCAAAAGGTATGGTTGAGCATATTTTCGGCAAAGGATATTTTGACTTTATATCGGGCGTTGTTGACGGCAAGCCTACAAAGCCTGACCCGTATTCAACTTTACTTGCGCTTGAAAGTGTTGGTTGTAATGCCGACGAAGCAATCTATTTCGGCGACAGCAATGTGGATATGAAAACTGCAAGGAATGCCGGTATTGAGGCTGTCGGCGTGACCTGGGGCTTTCGCTCGTTTGAGGAGCTCTTCGCCGAGCATCCGTCGGTAATTATAGACGAGCCGAAATACATAAGCAAATTAGTTTAAGCAGGCATAAGCCTGCTTATTTGTTTGCGCCAAGGATGTGAAGCGGCGAAGCTTTTTCAAAATAATAAGAATCTAAACGACGCATATATGTATCATATGTATGGGCAGCGACAAGAGGAACAGTATGTTCAAAGCCGACAACTATGAGTGTATGATAATAAGTTTCACCGTCATTCAGGCTTATAAAGTCGCCGAGTTTGAGACTTTCAAAGTCAGATTCCTCTGCAAACGGACCTATGGATTCATTATTTAACATAAAGTTTCTGAAATAATTTGCCTCTGTCCACGCGGCAGCGCGGTCATCCGGTGAAACATAGTACCAACCTGTATCACGTGTATAATTCATAACCCCGCAGCCGGCAAAAAGACACTGCGATGCAAAATTTGTGCAGTCGCCTCCGATTCCGTCAAAGTTATAATACTGCGGATTTCTGCCGTGCGCCCACTCGCGTGCATAGTCACAGGCTTTTTCCCTGTTATAATCAACAAAACGCATATCTTTTCCCCTTTCATACGGAAAAGATATGCGTTT
>CAMPBI010000058.1 GCA_946637545.1 uncultured Clostridia bacterium
GCCAGCACGTATTTGCTGACGGACAGCTCGCTTTTGTCTATACAGTTTATCAGGCTCTGAATGTAGTTCAGAATAAAGCCGTTGAACTTGACTTCCAGCACAACGTCGTACGGGTCAAGCACAGGGTTCATATTCAGCCGCTCCGAAAACAAGTCGAAACAGCTTTCGGTGGAAACAATCTGATTGTCAAAGGTGACGCGGATTTTGTTTTCCTTTGCGACAAACGCCTTGCGGTTGTACTGGACAATCGTCCGCGGAATGTAACCGCGCGTTTTCATAAATCCGTAAACCTCCGCCGCAAAGGGCTCGGAGTATTTCAGCAGTACGGCGTAATTGCCGCGGATAAGCTCGTTTGCGTCGTCACGGCTGACCTTGAGCGAACGTTTAAGCTGTCTTGCTCCCTGCTTTTGCTTCATTTCAAGCATTGCAAAATTATGCTTTGGATCGTAAATCCTCAGACGGATTTTCCTTCTGATTTCTACGCCTGCCTGCTTTTCAAAATAATCCGTATCGTACGGAGTATCGAAGTACAGCGAGCGTATCAAATAGCCGTGTGCGCCGTTGTGCACATCCTGCCTCAAAACCTTTTCCAGCTTTGCGCTTGTACGGCGGAAGTCGGCTATGCTGATTAGGAACTTCTTTTCTTCCCTCAATACCTTGTTCAATCTTTCACCACCTTAAAAAAGAAAAAACCGGCCGCAATAAAACAACTTGCGGCTGGTCAATCATACGTTAAAAACGCTGCAGATACCTGGCTTTGCGCCCCTGCCTTTCGACAGGTTTGCCCATAGATTATATGCAATTATACAGAAAGCTATTCCTGAAAATAAAAAACCGGCTGCACAAAAACGTGCAGCCGGTCGGTCATACAAAATTGCTTAGACACCTTAGCTTTGCGTCCTGCCCTTTCGGACAGTTTGCCCTAATTGTCAAGATTATATCACATAAGATGTCAAAAATCAAGGGATTTTTGCGCTTTTTGTCAATATTACTCTAATTATGATAGATTGCTCAAAACAAAAAAATTTTTTTGTGTACTTTATCACTACTCTGCATTGAATAAATATGATACAATGTTTATACAAAAAAGTTATCGGATGTTAATTTTAGGAGATATTTATGAAACCCTTTGCAAATACCAATTTTCGCAACAAAATGGTACATTTGATTTCCGATGAAAAAAGGTGGACACTTTTTCAGAACGCCTGCGTGTTTATCGTTCTCGGCAGCACCGCGGCGATTATGTCCTTGGTAAATTTCATTACAGGTCAGGGGAGCTTGACTTGGTTTACGCTTGGATTTTCCGCAGCCTGTTTTTTGAACCTGCTTTTGACCTTGCTCAAGGGCAACGCGGCAAAATCTGCTATGATTTTGTTCGCCGTGGAAATTACCGTTTTGTTTTTGTACTTTATCATTTTCGGCATACCCGACGGCTTCAGCGTGATTTGGACGGCTATGCTCCCGAGCTTTGGGCTGCTGCTGTTTGAAATACGCTACGGCTCAACGCTGTCGCTTATAATTTTTGCGGCGCTGATATTTTTCTTTTGGGTTCCGCTCGGACAGAGCCTGCTGCAGTATGAATATTCGCAGACCTTTATGATGCGCTTTCCGCTGTTTTACCTCGCCTGCTTTGCAGTGGCGTACCTTTTGGAAAGGACGCGCGAGGTTGCTCACAATGCTCTCAGAGAATCGCAGAAAAATTACGAGTACCTCTGCTATCACGACGCGCTGACAAAAAAGTACAACCGCTTTTGGCTTCAGTCAATTATAGCCGAGCCCGAAAAATATCAAATCAAGCCTGCCGCGGTGGCAATTCTCGACATCGATAACTTCAAGCTGATTAACGACAGCTTCGGGCATCCCAACGGCGATATTGTTATTCAGGATATAGGTGACGCGATAAATAACACCCTCAACGGAAGCGGAGATTTGTGCCGCTGGGGCGGAGACGAATTTTTGATACTGTTCCACACCGACATTGACGCCTACGCAGTTTGCAGGCGGATTGTTGACGCGGTTCACGCGCACATCTTTAACTTTGACAATAAAGAGCTGCGCACTACGCTCTCCATCGGTCTTGTAACTACGCCGCACGGCAGTACCGACGACATTGAGGCGCTGATTCACCAGGCAGACGTAAACCTGTACGCGGCGAAGGATAAGGGCAGAAACTGTATGATAAGCTCGAGCCTCGGAGAATAAACTCAATTTAAAATCACAAAGCACATTCGATTAGCCTTCGAATGTGCTTTTTGTTTTTTCTTTCTCATCGTAGAGAATTTGGTCTGCCTTGGTCAGAACCGAAAACAGCTCGGTCGGGTTTTGCGGATGAGCTGATATACAGCCGAAGCAAAACGAAAGTCCTGTCTGCATATCCGCAATCCTGACGCCGGCGAATTTTTCGTTTACCTTGCGCAGCTTTTCGCGCATAGTGTCAACATCACTGCCGTTCTCGATAATTAAAAATTCATCGCCGCCGTAGCGGAATACGCTCTCGCGCGGGAAGAATTGAAGCAAAATATCCGCAAAAGTTTTCAAAACATCGTCGCCCGTGCGGTGACCGTAGGTATCGTTAACCTCTTTGAACTTGTTGATGTCGCCCATCGTCACGCAGATATCCTTATCGAGAAAATCCGGAATACGCTGATTGAGCGCGTAGCGGTTTTGCAGGCGCGTTGCGCTGTCGTGATTAGCGATAATCTCAAGCGACTCGTTGAGCAGGTTCGCCTTGTTTTTCTCGGAGATATAGTTGGCGGTAAGGTGGTAGTTAAGTATAGCTCCCACTGCCGACAACACCATGAGCATTATGTAGTTGTAGGGATTAATAAGCCCCTTGATAAAGCCGAAATTCAGAATAATGTAATTTACGGCATAGGAGCTGACAATCAGCGATGTGGTAAACACAGGATGAAGCCTTACGAACAGAACCGCCAGAAGCTCTACGGTGTAGAACGTGAGGATTTGCTGATGATTTACATAGCTGTTTACCGAGGCGAAAATACTCCACGCAATCAGCAATACCATAAATACGCCGATGAACGCCTTGCATGCCATTGGGTGGTTTTTTACAGCGTCGGTTTTATTTTTCAACATACCCGAGCAGATAAATCCAAGCAGACACAGCAGAACGCTTGACCCCACGCGGATTACCGCTCCGTTAACCGTGCCGTCGCTGAAGCCGTGGTTTGCTATGATGAATACGATAATCGAAATCAGCTGAACAATACCGACCACGAGCGATACATAGTATATATTTTTTATGTTAAGCGTATCTATTTCAAGCTTTGCCGCCTTATCTGTTTTCGGAAACATATATGATTTAAGTTTTTCAATGATTTTTTTCATTGCATCACCCCTTTTAAAAAGCGTTGTTGCCATGTTGGAAATCATAAAGCTATTTTAATGCCCTTCGGCTCAAAAATCAATAGTAAATTTACACAAAATCGAGCCGTATGGAGGTAATTTGAGCCATATCAGGGCTCTATTTGCATCTTTGCGACGCGGCGGACTTCCTCCTCCGCGTCAAGAAAAGCCTTGACTACAAGCGGATCGAAGTGCGTTCCGGATTCCTCGCGGATAATATCAAGCGCCTTTTCAATCGTGAACGGTTCCTTGTAGCTTCTGCGCGACACAAGCGCGTCAAAAACGTCCGCTACTGCCATAACGCGCGCGGAAAGCGGAATTTGCTCTCCCTCAATTCCCGTGGGATATCCCTTGCCGTTCCACTTTTCGTGATGATAAAGGGCGAGGTTTTTCGCCTCGTTGAGGTACTCCGAATTCTCGTCGACAATCGCGATTGCCTTGTCGATAATCTTTCCGCCCTCGGTGGTGTGGCTCTGCATAATGCGGAATTCCTCGTCGGTGAGCCTGCCGGGCTTATTCAGAATAACGTCCGACACCGTGATTTTTCCAACGTCGTGGAGCGGTGCGGAGTTTACAACCTCGTTTATGAACGATTCGCTGAGCATATCGCCGTAGATACCTTCCCTCTGCATTTGGCGGAGAATAATCTCGGCGTATGCTGCGGTTTTGAACACGTGGTCGCCCGTGCACTGGTCGCGGCTTTCAACCATATCCGCCAAGACCAAAATAAGTCCGTTTTGCATTTTTGTGAGCTGTTCGCTCTTGCGCTGGGTTTCCTCAATATACCGCACAGTGTTTTGAGCGGCGGTTTTGTAGTCCTCGTAGAGCGTTTCAATCTCATCGCCCGTACGTAAATCAAGCGCACTGAGCATTGTCAGCCACTTTTCACGCGCCTCGGGAGTGTCGTACCCCGAATGGCGCGATACACGCGCGATTGCGTTAATAGGTTTAATTATATGGGTTTCGGCCATCCAAACCGCGTAGGTTCTTATCAAAATCAAAAAGCCTAAGAAAAGCGAAATAATCTTCGCCAAAAATGCGAATTCGTCCGAGCGCACGCCGTTCATCGCCATATCTACGCCGATGTAGCACTGCACCTTTCCGGCGCTGTCCTCAACCGGCTCGTAGACCGACAACAGCCAGCCGAACTCGTCGTCGGTGATGTCGGTGGGTATTTCCTCGCCTGCGAGGAATTTATCCTTGTACCTCTCGATTGAAGAATCATACGCGATAACCTCGCCGGGAGAGTCGGCTTTGAGCTCCGGAGAGTCGATGTCAAATACAACGTGAGTGCCGTCCTTTTCGATGCGGTACACGTAAACGTACTTTATCTTGGGCGAAAAGCTCGCCGCCCTGACCAACAGCTCCTCGGTCTCGGCATAGCCCTTAACCGATTTGCCGTTTTTCAGATATTCTCCGATTTTGTCGCCGTCGATTTTTTCGGCAATCATTTTGGCGACATACCTGCCGTCCTCCTCGTACTCCGCTACCGTGGAATTGTGGTAGTGAACGATACTGATACCGATTGCCGCCGAGGCTACAAATGTGATTGACAGCGCTATTACGAGCGTTGTTTTTATCCGAAGCGACAAAAACCTGCGTTTGGTTTTTTCCGCCTTGTCAAATACCGTAATGTAATGCCAGTTCTGAACGTGAATAAACGCGACCAGTTTTTTAGGCAGAAGCTTGTAAATTAAAAGCGCGATTACCGTGACAATCGTCTTGTCCAAAAGGTCAATCAAAAAGCTCGACAAAATGTTTGAGGCAAAATATCCCATCGGCACTGCGCTGTTGATTGACGCCGCCAAATCTACCGAATAGCCCTCGCCAAAGCTCAGACCGTTAATCAGCCACGTCAAAACTCCGCCTGCGACTCCGCCCAAAAACGCGAATGTCAAAATTGCAAGCAGAACGTAGGGTATTTTAACCTTGCGCATTTTTTCAGCGAACGAAACCGCCGCAACGGCGATAAGAACGCTGATAATACAATAATATGTGGAATAGGAATCTGCAATTCCCGAAATAATATTCGTAAAAAATCCGACCGTGATACACGGAATATAACCGCCGAGAACCGCCGACAGAATTGTTCCGATGTCGTCAATAAACAGCGGAAGCCCCAAGGCTTCGTTAATCCTTGTGCCGAGAAGGTTCAGCAGAATTCCCGCGAGGATAACGCCAATCAGCGAGACGGCGGATTTCCAGCCTGACCTTTGCCTATTTTGCATCATTACCGCACCCCTTTGACAGCCGCATTTCATCCTCTATCAGCTTACCGAATTTTTCGGCGTTGACCGGCGGTGAAAAATAATAGCCCTGTACGATGTCACAACCCATTTCCTTGAGCGCAGAGAACTGTTCCTCCTCCTCTACGCCCTCGGCTACAACGGGAACATTAAGAAAATCAGCGATATCCATTACCACCTCAACCAGCCTGCGCTTTTTGCTGTCGGAGAGCATATAGCGGACAAACTGCATATCGAGCTTAAGCACGTCGAACGGAAGCGAAGTGAGCATATTCAGCGAGGAATAGCCTGAGCCGAAGTCATCCATCTCGATTTTAAAACCGCGCTTTCGAAGGCTTGTGACAACCTCGGTAAGCTGTTCGGCGTTTTCGGCATAGGCGGACTCGGTAATTTCAAGCATTAAATCGCCCTGATTGAGCGCAAATTCCTTCATAATACCTGTCAGCTTGCTCTCGAGCGCGATATCAAAAATGTCAACGCGCGAGACGTTAACCGATACCGGAAGCGTTATTCCGTACTGCTCGCGCCAACGCTTTATCTGAGCGGCGGCTTCGCGCCAAACGTAATAGTCCACCTTGCTGATAAGTCCGTTTTTCTCAAAGAGCGGAATAAAGTCTCCGGGACTTACAAATCCGAACTCGGGGTGAATCCACCTAACGAGAGCCTCGGCGCTTGTGAGCACCGGACGGTCGCCCTGAATACGGTATTTCGGCTGATAATATACAACAAAGCTGCGGTTGTCAATCGCGCTTTGAACGTCGCCGCTGAGCCTCTCGCGGTACACAGTCTGCTTGTAAAGCTCGTTGTTAAAAGAAGCGGTCAGCACGCCGTAGCTGTCGCGAATTCTGTCGCAAGCCGCCTTTGCGCGGCTGAACCACTGCTCAGGCTCCGAGAGGTCGTTCGGGCAGTGATATATACCTGCTCTCAGGCGCAAATCGCGCGCCTTTGTAAGCTTGCAGAGCTGATTTTGAAGCTCTTGTATCAGGCTTTCGTACTCCTCCTGCCTTTCCAAAAACAAAAAGAAGGTATCGCTTTCGCTTCGGCATGCAATTCCGCGCAGCGGTATGAGCCTGTCGCCGAGCAGCTTTCCGATTGTGCTGAGGATATTGTCGCCCTCTTTATGACCGAGAAGCTCGTTGATGATGTGAAACCGGTTTATGTTGAGCACCAGCGCGTCCATCGGCGCGGTCAAATGCGGCAAAAGCCGCTGAATATACGCAAAGAAATATCCGCGTGTATAAAGCCCTGTCACCTTGTCGCGCTCGGTTGAACGGATAATGCTCTTGCCTTCGCTCAGCTCGATAATCCTCTCGCATCGCGCGAGGATAACCTCGGGCATATTGTACGGCTTGGTGATAAAATCCACCGCGCCTGCGCGGATACTCCTGACCTCAGCGGATTTTTCAGATGTCATAACTATAATCGGAATGTACCGCAGGCGCTCGTCTGCTCGGCAGCGATTAATCACCTCAAAGCCGTCCATAACCGGCATGAGCAGGTCGAGCAAAACAAGCGAAAAGTCCGAGCCCTCGGCAGTGAGCATATCCATCGCCTCCTTGCCGTTTTCGGCATAGGCGATTTCGTAGCTGTCCGAGAGCATAAGCCCGAGCATTTCGCGGTTTATCATTTCATCATCTACAATCAGCACGCGGCGCTTTAAGCCGTCTGCAGTAATCAATCGTTCCATAGCGTACTCCGTAAACATCCGTAATTGTAAAGAAAAAGCATTTTTTGTCAATTTTTATTATAATATATTATCACATAAAATGCAACGGAAATCGCAGTTTATTATAACTCAATTTAAAATTAGTTTTGGAGCACATTATTGCGATTTTATTCAAAAATATGTCTTTAAATTTACACGGCATATAACGCTGTATTTTATATATAAACAAGCCTTGTAAATCTTCCACAAAAACCATTGGTATAATATGGTACAATTACCGATTTTCGGCTTTACTTATTGAAAAAATCGCTCGAAAAATATATGATATTATAAGAACTATGCGTATTAATTACAAAGGAAGGATAAGGACATGAAAACGGGTTTATTCGAGCTGATGAAAGCGGTAAATCAGCCTGAATTAATCATCAGATTTCTTGACGGCGCGTCATTTGACGATTTGGTTGAATTCAACCTGAGCACACACACCTTCAGGAGCATCTATCATGAATCGAATAAATACGCAATACCGCTGCCGTTTAACAACAGCAAAAATTCAATTGCCAAGATGTTTGAAAAGCTTGTGCACCCCGACGACTACGGGCGTTTTGCCGAGCTTACAGACTACACGACGATTACAAAAACGCTTGAAAGCTCAGAGCTCCGCGGTATTTACTGCGACGAGTTCCGCTTTTGCCTGATTAACGGAAGCTGGCAGTGGGTTGAGCTTGTACTGGTTACGGGCAGCACCTACGGACTCGGCAAAGGCATTATGCGTATGTATGTCTTTGACTGCCACAACCGAAAGTCACGCGAGCTTGGGATTAAGAATACTGTTATGTATTCGGGCTTGGAGCGAAACGAGATGACAGGCCTGCTGAAAAAGCGCAGTTTTATCAGCGAAGCTGAAAGGCTGCTGCAAACTCAGGACGACAAAAACTGGTGTCTTGTTTCGATTGACATTGAGAATTTCAAGCTGTTTAATGAGTGGTACGGTCATAACGAGGGCGACTTGCTGATGGTGCAAATCGGCGCGGCGCTTTTGCAGGCAGGAGAGCGCACAGGCGGTACGGCGGGATATTTCGGGCAGGACGATTTTTGTCTGCTTGCTCCTTTTGATATGGAATTAATCGGCACGCTGTACGACGACATCGCCTCGCTTGTAAGCTCGCGCGGCGGCAACGTGGGATTTTTGCCTGCCTTCGGCGTATGCAAGGTCGAAAAGGGCCATCCTACCCTCGACTTGCTCGACCGTTCGTTTTTGGCGGCGCAGGTGGCAAAGAGCGGCTACCGCAACCGTGTACGGATTTTTGAAAAAAGTATGTATCTCCGCACCGACGAGGAGTACCATGTTATAACAAAGTTTTTCCAGGCTCTCAGCCAGCACGAGGTTGTGTTCTATCTTCAGCCTCAGTGCCGCACTTCATCCGGCAAAATTGTCGGCGCAGAGGCGCTCGCAAGGTGGATAAAGCCCGACGGAACGGTTATTCCGCCCGACGAATTTATTCCGATACTCGAAAAGCGCGGATTAATCTCAGATTTGGATATGTATATTTGGGAGGAAGTCTGCCGCTGGCAGCGCGGCTGGATTGACAGCGGACACACTCCGCTGCCCGTTTCAATCAACGTTTCCGTCGCGGATATTCAGTACACCGACCTTCCGAAATTTTTTGAGAACCTAACCGACAGATATTCGCTCGAGCGCAAGCTCATTAAAATTGAAATTACCGAATCCTCGTATATCTCGAACACCACGCTTGTCAGGGACACTGTTCATTCGCTCCGTGAAAAAGGCTTTACCGTGCTGATGGACGACTTCGGCAGCGGATATTCTACGCTGAATATGCTCAAAAACCTGAATATCGACATCATTAAGCTCGACGCGCAGTTTTTGAGAATGGACGAGAGCAACGAGGAAAAGAGCATCCGCATTTTGGAATCCGTCACCAATATGACAAAAACAATAGGCGTTCCGATTATCGCGGAGGGCGTTGAAACCGAAAAGCAAAAGGATTTTCTGCTCGACTTGGGCTGCCGATATATTCAGGGCTACTATTTCTACAAGCCGATGCCTGCGGCGGATTATGAAAGGCTGATTACAAATCCCGAGCTTATCGACACCTCGGGAATCAGATTTAAATCAAATCAGCAGTTCCGCCTGCGCGAGCTGCTCGACAACAATATTTACAGCGACACAATGCTCAACAATATTATCGGCCCGTCAGCCTTTTACTCGCTGCACGGCAGTGATATCGACATTGTGCGCTACAACGAACAGTTTTACGAAGCAGTTGATATTCCGAACTTTGCCGACAGGCTGACGCGAATTCAGCGGTTTATGCCGAAATCTGACGTCGCGCCTATGATTAAAACCCTTCAGGCAGCGGCTCAGGATAAGCTTAACGGCGCAAAGGGCGTTTATCACTTTTATAAAACCAACGGCACGCTGACAACCTTCTATATGCACTTTTATTATCTGCACAACGAGGGAGAGTGTCAGATTTTCTACGGCTCGGTGCAGAACATCACAAAGCTGAGCAACCTTGAAAAGCAAGTCGATTTGCTCGCGCGTATCTCCGCCGACACCGTGCTGTTCCTCTCGCGGCTTCCGGACAACGGAATCCGCTTCACCGTGCTGTTTAACGGCTTGGAGCAGGAAATCGGCTTGGACGCAAACAAGCTGGAGCACGAGCTCAATAGCGAAAATTTCTACGAACGCATTGTATCAAACAACTCATTCTCGGTAATCAAAGATGTAATGGAAAAGATTGACAAATCAGAGTCATTCTCCACCGTATTAAATACAAACACCGTCAACGGCGAGCCTTTATCGCTGAACGTTCACGGCAACTATATGCAGGACGATACCGAGAATATGAATTATATAATCACCATAAAGTGCCAAAAATAGGAGAAATCATTTTGGAATACGGATACTCGGTTTTAATGGGCATTTTTTCTGCTATGATTTTACTGTATGCAGGATTTGCCGCGATTTTTAAGGATTATAGAATTCTGCCGTTGAGGGTTAGGGTTTCCGTAGCAAAGCCTAAGAACGAAAAGAAATATATGACTCAGTTCGCAAAAACGCTGGCGCTTGTTGCGCTCTCCCCTGCGCTGAGCGCCTTGGCAGGTCTTTGGAATATGGCAGCCGCGCTTATAGTTTTGATTGTCAGCGCAGTATTCTTTATTTGGCTCGGAAGCAGATTTATGAAAAACGTTGAATAACAGCAAAATTAAAAGCGCCGTTTTTGCGGCGCTTTTTGCTTTATATATTTAAGGCAACACCGCACAATTCAAGGCGCACGGCTTGCTTGAATATTATTCC
>CAMPBI010000059.1 GCA_946637545.1 uncultured Clostridia bacterium
GGCGCGTCGCTGTTCTTTGCAAATTTTCTTGTTTCAAAAAAGAAAAAAACGCTGAAAGGCTGATGTCATTTGACATCAGCCTTTCATTTAACAAAATTAATTTGATTTTTTTAAAACGAATACGAGCCAGCCGTTGTTTTCGGCTCGGCTGATTACCTCAAAGCCGTTTTCGGCAAACGAAGCAAGCACCTCATCCTCGCGGTTTTCAATAATTCCGCCTGTGATGTATATGCCGTCGTCGGTGAGGAACTGTCCCACCTGTGTGTTGAACTGCATAATAATATCGGCAACAATGTTTGCGACCACAAGATTGAACTTGCCGCTTACCTTGTCGGACAGATTGCCCTGCACAGCGGTGAAGACCGGCTCTTCAAAGCCGTTTTCCTTTGCGTTTGACACTGCGGTTTTCACTGCGAGCGAGTCGATGTCAACGCCAAGCGCGCTCCTTGCACCAAGCAGCAGCGCAGCGATTGAAAGTATTCCGCTGCCGCAGCCGATATCGAGCACCGTTGTGCCGTCGTTTACATAATTTTCAAGCGTTTCAAGGCATAACTTTGTTGTCGGGTGTG
Organism: uncultured Clostridia bacterium; assembly: GCA_946637545.1. Taxonomy (GTDB): domain Bacteria; phylum Bacillota; class Clostridia; order Oscillospirales; family Acutalibacteraceae; genus Eubacterium_R. The sequence continues at coordinate 570 of CAMPBI010000059.1, forward strand.
AGCCTGTTCCGAAAGCGAGCCCGGGCTCAATGTTCAGCACCTTTCTGCCGTCGGCGTCAAACTCGTTTTCCCACAGCGGACGAATCAGCAGCTTTTTGCCTATCGGCATTGCGTGATAGTACTGTTTCCAGTTGTTTTGCCAGTCTTCTGTAAGACAGTCGCCGACCTCAATTTTGTGTTCGATTCCCTCGCTGTCAAGGCGCTCTTTCAGGAATGACGTCGCTTCAAGAGGATTTTCGTGGGGGTTTACATAGATGTGAATTATGCCTTTTGTCCTGTCCTTTTTGAGCAGACTCTCCTCAATCAAATCGATGTGTGCAATCTCCATCGTTTCTTCTTCAAGCGCCGAATAGTCCTCAATATAAATGCCGTACGGCACCACCATATTTGCAATATTTCCCGCCGTTTCAATGTCCTTTGTTGCGACGGTGATTTTTATTTCTGTCCATTTTTCTTCGGACACCGCGTTAGTCATATTCATCAAAAATTCACCTTGTGCTCCGTGTCGGAAAGTCCGTGGTTGTAAAGCTTTCTGTTGTCGAGCGCCCACTGTCTGTCTGTAAATGCGTGCGGCTCAACCTTGTTTGTGGCGTTATTTACCTCAAAAATTGTGGCGTCAAGGTCGTCAAGCATCGACAGCACGATTGCCTCAAGGAACATCGGTCTGACAGCGGCACCGAATTCGGGCACGCCGTGGTGTGAAATTATCATATGCTCAAGGAGTGTGACCTCTTCGCAGTCGATTCCAAGTTTTTTCGCCGTTTCGTCAACAATCATTGCACCCTTTACAAGATGACCGATGAGCTCGCCCTCGGTGCTGTAACCCTTTGCAAGTCCTGTTTTGCTCTCTTCAAGCTCCCAGGTCTTTGCCACGTCGTGCAGAATTGCACCCGAAAGCAGCAGCTCTCGGTTGATTGTGGGATAAACCTTGCAAAGCTGCTCTGCGGTGGTAACAATGCTCATTGTATGGTACATAAGTCCGCCGAGCATCGCGTGGTGCAGCTTGAGCGCAGCAGGGTACTTGACCATTTTTTCTCTGCGCTCTTTAACTATTGTCAGCACAATAAGTTTGAGGCTTTCGTTTTTGAAACCCTCAACCTTTTTAACCATCATATCAAACAGCATTTCGCCGCCGACATCCGACGACGGAACAAGGTCGGCAAGGTTGTAAACATCGTTGCTGCTTACGGGGCGAATCTGCGACACGCGGAACTGGTCCCTGCCGTTGTACTGCTCAACATTTCCGCGGATTTTAACAACCATATCCTGCTCAAAAATTCCCGACGCGCCGTTGTAATCCCAGAGCTTCGCGGACATTTCACCGTCCCTGTCGCCTATTATCAAATCAAGGTAAGTGCTGCCGTTTTTCGTCTTTTTTTCCTCACACTTGCGGAGTATAACAAAGCCGTCGCACATACCGTTTGAAAGTTCTGTGAAATTCATAAAAATCCTCCAAAAAATATTCTATCGAATATTATACTCCACTTGGCATATACTTTCAAGGAAATTTAATTATTAACATCTCGCTGCTTGACTTTGCAGTGGTAAATTGATATATTATATAACATAACATTATGTTGGAGCGGTATAACTATGAGAGATATTGATAATCTTTGTTTAAATTGCTTTAAAGAACTTACGGAGGGTGCAGTTTGCGCAGAGTGCGGCTTTGATAACGACGAGCCGAACGATAGTATGTATCTTGCGCGCAAAACCGTGCTCGCCGACAAATATATTATCGGAGCGGTAATCTCGCACGAGAGCGACGCCGTGACTTATTCGGCTTACGATATTCAGCTTGACAGGGCGATTACCGTCAGAGAGTTTTATCCAAAAGGAATTGCCAACAGACTTGAGGGCGCTACGGATATCCGTATTCGCCAGAAATATACTGACGCGTGTGAAAAGTACAAAAATTCGTTTGTCAAGCTTTGGACAACAATGGCAAAAATGCACAGCCTTTCGGCGTCCGTTCCGGTTTACGATGTGTTTGAGGGCAACAACACTGTTTATGCCGTAATTGAGCATATGGAGTGTATTTCACTGCACGACTATCTGCTTCGAAATGAAAACAATAACATCGCGTGGGATAACGCACGACTGATGTTTATGCCCGTGCTCACAACGCTTGAGGCACTGCACAACAACGGCATTATTCACGGCTCAATTTCGCCCGACAGCCTTGTGCTCTGCCGCGACGGCAAGGTAAGGCTCAGCCCGTTTTGTATTCAGGAAGCGTGCGATGTAACAAGCGCACTTGAGTTTGCGCCGCAGGAGGGTTATGCTGCGCTTGAGCAGTACGACAATCACCACAAAATCGGACCTGCTACCGATATTTATGCGTTCAGCGCGTGCATTTACCGTTCGCTTGTCGGCACAAATCCGCCGAGCGCCGAGGAACGCGAAACAAATGACAAAATTATGATTCCAAATTCCATCGCCGAAACTATTCCGATGCACGTTATCAAGGCAATCGGCGGCGGAATGCAGATTTATCCCGAAAAAAGAACAAAGAATATTTCCGATTTCAGAGAGCGTCTTGACGCCGCACCGTCAGTGCAGGCGCAGGCTGCGGTTTCTACCGACTACACCAAGCACCAGGAGTACGACGACCAGCAGAACAAGAAGAGCAGGGCAATTATTATCGTGCTTGTAATTCTGATAATGGCTGCAATAGGCGCCGGAATCTGGCTTGTGCAGTTTTCGGGACTTATTGATACACAGCAAACCACCACAACTGCACCGGTGCTCAAGTCGTATGAGGTTCCCAACTTTGTCGGAACAGGCTACACCAAGAGCGACATTGAAAACAACGGCGCCTGGAATCAGCAGTTCACATTTACTTTCAACTCCGACTACTCAACAGATGTTGAGGAGGGCGTAATTTTCAAGCAGAGCGTTGCAGCGGGCGAAACTGTTGAGGCAGGCACTGAAATTGTGCTGACCGTCAGCAAGGGCATCCAGACCGTTGAGGTGCCCGACGTCAGCAACAAAACGCTTGAAGAGGCAACACAGGAGCTTGAAGCGCTCGGCTTCAAGGTTTCGAGCGTGGAGGTTTACAACGACGGAGGCCATTCGCCGAACACAATCAAGTCAACCTACGGCAGCGCACCTGCAGCAGGAGAGGTTGTCGCTGTCGGCGAGGAGGTTATCCTTCAGGTTTACGGCGAGGTTCAGACAACCCAGCCTGATGACAGCGAAGATTAATTTTCAACAAATTAATAGCAAGAATAAAAGGAGGGTGTTGCCCTCCTTTTAATTTTGCTTTCTTACTATTCCGTATTCGCCGAGGTCCTTGATGAAGTAGCGGCAGGATTTGCCCTTGCCGGTTTCCTCCAGCAGACGCACATATTCGTCCTCGTCAAGTGCAAGGTCGCAGTAGTATTCCTCGCTCTCTTCGTCAAAGGTGTTGTATCGGCATTCGTCGCACAGCGCCATATCAGTTAAGCGGAGAGCTTTCGCCCTCGTCCTCGTTCGCACGGTTGTTGACCGAAACGCTGTTTTTGTCAAGCTTCATAATCGGAATCAGCAGTCCCGGCATACCCGCCATTGATGTGAGCGTGTTCACTGTCTGGCGAAGGAAGGGGAACATCTGGTCAAACGAGCCCGTGTGAATGTCAGGCTTTTGCTCGTCGGCAGTGTAGTTGAATTCTGCGACCATCTCGATACGGATTTCAAACGGATTCATATCCGCGTCGGTAATTCTGAAATCGAGCATTCCGATACATCTGTTTTCGGCGTCAACATAGTTTACGTTGTATTTAACCTGATTCTGAAGCTTGAGCTGGGTGCCGTTTGCCACCTTGTTTTCAAAATTTACAGAGTTGATTTTGTAGCCTTTGAGTTCAATCATTTTGTTACCTCACAAATCTTACATTGTTTGTTTTAATATCGTCAAATTCCTCGCTCGCCGCCTTGCCTTCAAAGCGCAGGAGCTCCAGATTTTCAACCTCGGCTGCGTCGATTGCGTGCTTGTAACTGTCGCAAAGCTTGCCCCACGAGGTCTTTGTTTTCATAATTTTAATATCCCTTGCGTATCTGATGAAGAATGCAGAGTTATCGCTCTTTTCAACTCCCCAGTCAAGGCAGGGGCGCAGGTCGTAAAGTCCGCAGTCCCACTTTGATGTTTTGGTAAGCTCAATTTTGCAGTTTTCAAAAGTGACGTCTTCAATTATGTTGTCCGCGTTGCCGTGTATTAAAACACCGTTTTCACCCTTTGCGGTGATGTTAAAGAAGCGAACGTTCTTAATGCTGCCGCTTTTTGTGTTTTCGTCACGGTTAAAGGTAGTCATCACAATCGGCTCTGCCGTACCCCACCAGTCGGGGCAGAAGCGGCGCGTTTCGATAATAATATTTGAGTACGACACATTTTCAACATTGCCGCCGTCGCGAATCTGAATCGAAATTCCGCGGTTTGAACGGCTGATAATACAGTTTGACACAATAACATTGCGAAAATCGCCCACGCCCTCGGTGCCGATTTTGATTGCGGCAGAGGTTGAAACAAGCGTGCAGCCGTCTATAACAACATTTTCTGTCGGACCGTATTCGCTGTTGCCCTTTGAGGTTTTCAGGCAAATGCAGTCATCCGCGCAGGTGATGTGGCAGCCGAGTATGCGCACGTTGCTGCAGTGGTCGGGGTCGATTCCGTCGGAATTTGCAACATCAAGGTCGTTTAAAATGCGGATTTTGCTGATAAGCACATCGTCGCAGCCTGCAGGGTGAAGCGTCCAGAACGGTGCGTCAACAACCGTAAAGTCCTTGAACGAAATGTGGTTGCTTTTTTCAATATAAATTGCAGTCGGGCGCGGATAAAATTCACCCGTCACATAGTATCTGTCCTTTCGCTGAACAAAGGCGTGACCGTTTGCGTCAATAACGCCTTCACCGCTGATTGTACAGCCGTCAGCCTCGTAGCCGTAGATGAACACAAAGCTCGGCTTGCCCGTAACAGGATTGCCGATAAGCGCAGTTTTTGGGTCGTTGATTAGCTTGTTCGGTCTGATATAGCCGTCAATATTGCCCGTTGCCTTCAGCCGCGCGCCCTTTTGAATGTGTAAATCAACATTCTTTTTGAGCCTTACGGAATCACTGTAAAATACTTTGCCGCTTTGCAAAACAACCTGACCGCCGCCGTTTTTTGCGCAGTCATCAATTGCGTGCTGAATTGCAAAGGCGTCGTTTGTAACACCGTCGCCCTTTGCGCCGTATTGCAGGACATTGTACTCTTTCATAGAGTCACCTCCGTGAATTTCTGTAACTAATATAACATAAAAATTCGGTATTTACAATATGAATTAAATAATATATTATATATCTTATGAGTGATAAAATGACAAACAAAACAAAACGGATTGAACTGCTCGACGAGCTGCGAGGCTTTGCAATTGCGGCGATGGTCGTGCATCATACATTTTACGATATCGGCTTTGTGCTTGGGCTTGACTGGGGATACCGGGTGTTTGACGGGCTATGTGTGCTGCAGCCGTTTTTCTGGTCGATTTTCATCATAGTATCCGGAATCTGCTCGCGCCTTTCACGAAATACTCTGCGACGCGGTGCAATAGTCCTTGCGGCAGGGCTTGCGGTAACGCTTGTCACCGCTGTGATTATGCCGAAAATCGGTCTCGACGGTGCGGAAATATATTTCGGTATTCTGTCGTGCCTCGGCTCGTGTATGATTCTGACAGGACTGTTGATGCCGCTAATTAAAAAGCTTGATTTTCGCATAGGTATGGCAGTGTCAGCGCTGCTTTTTGCGGCGACCTACGGTATTTCGGCGGGCTCGGTGCTTTTCGGGCTGGTGAAGTTGCCTGAACAGTGGTACACCACAAATTACCTTATGCCGCTCGGTATTTTTTCAGACACATTTCAGAGCGCCGACTATTTTGCGCTGATACCGTGGTTCTTTATGTTTCTGTTCGGCGCGTTTTTGGGCAAACTCGCAAAGGATGAAAAATTTCCCGAGCCTATGTACAAACGCCACTCGAAGTTTTTTGCCTTTGTCGGCAGGAACAGCCTGTGGTTTTACCTCGCGCATCAGCCTGTAATTTACGCGCTGTTGTATGCCGCGGCAGGAATTATAGTGCTAATATACAAATAGTAATAAGAACTGAAAGGTTATTACAGAAATCCCCTTGACATTTGAGGGGATTAATTATTTACTAAATTTTTTATAAAATGTTTAAAATAATTAGTGCATTTTGACTAAACATCTGTTATAATGATTTTGTATCATTATGAAAGGAAAGTGGAGTTATGTCCGAAAAAGGAAATTCCAAGGTAAAACAACTTTTTACCGAAATCAAAACTCACTGGAAAACTCCTGCTCCCGGTAAGTATGTTCCTTACCGCGAGTATGGCGACATAGTGCTTTCAGTTGGTAGTAACTATGCCGGTTCCAAGATTCTCGAGTACCTGACCTTTGCGGCAAGCTGTATGCTGATGATGTATCACTACAAGCTGCCGTATCTTTCGTACTCGGTAATCAACATTATCAATATGCCGCTCGGATACATCTGGACGCTTATCTGGTGGTTCGTATGCGACAATCTCGGCTTCTTGCCGAAAAAGACCGAAAAGAAATTGTACATACTTTATATGACTATGATTACTTTAGGTCTGTTTATGATATTCTTCCCGTTCCAGAATATGCTTGCAGGCTCGTCAAACAGCTTTGTTCGCTTTATGAACGGACTCAAGGGTATCAGCTGCGCGTCAGCAATCAAAATCCTCGGCACAAACATTCTGTTTAACGGCTGGGTAGGCGCGCGTAACATCTTCTGGCGAAAGAAGCTCATACCAAAATTCGGCAGATACAAATATTCGCTCTACTGCGACGCAGTGCCGAAGGTTATTATGGTATTTGTTCTCGGCTGGGCACCGTATTACAACATCGGCGACGAGGTTACAAGAGTATGGGTTGCTAACCTTTTGTTTGCAATTTACAATGTATTCGGCTTTGCAAACAATATGGAAACCTGCACCCAGAATATTTCGCCGAATGTCCGCGAAAGAATTTTTGTTCGTTCTTATCCCATCAAGCTTTCGCATCTGTTCCACTCAATTTTTGCGATTGTGCTTCCGATTATCGTCGGCAAGCTCAAGTACAAGTGGGAAGATATTGCGATGTTCAAATGGGTTATCCCGATTTCGTTTACAGTCTTTGTAGTGCTGACACTTGTGTTTGCAGGCAGAGTAAAGGAGCGTATTCCGCAGCCTCCGCTTGAAAAGAAGGTGCAGATTAATTTCTGGGACGGTATGTTCGGCGTAATGCGTAACCGCTACTACTGGATTTACACTGTTGTCGGACTGCTCGACTCACTCGGAAACGGTATGCTTGTATTTACAACAGTTCTTTATCTGTACACCTTCCGTCTCAGCGGTGCGGCATACAGTATTATCGTTGCGCTCGTATCGTTTGCAGGCACGCCGCCCGATTTGTTCACGCCGTACTTTATCAAGCGCTTTTCATACAAGCAGATTATGGTATTTTATCAGTACTCGCGTGCCATCGGCTACGGAATCATCGTGTTTGCATACCTCAAGTTCGGCAACAATCTGATGCTCTGCGGTACAATCAGCGTTATTATGCTGTTCATTATGGAAATGTTCAAAACAGTTCCCACCGCAGTTAATCACGATATGGAAATTCGTATCAAGGACTATCAGATGTATCTTTCGGGCGAGCGCCTTGAAAACTTTGCAGGCGTGTTCGGCTGGTTCACAGGTCCCATTACCTCGTTTGTCAGCCTTATTATCCCCGTACTCCTTCTGCGCTACGGATTCAACAGTAACTACGACGTTCTGTTCGTTGATTCTGTCAGAACAAACATTATCGTAATTCCGATTATCTTCGATATTGCGGGATATATTCTGATGTCAATTCCGTTCTTGACCTGGGATTACACCGACGACAAGCAGAACAAGGTTATGGAGGTTCTGCGCCGCCGTGAAGAGGTAACCCGTAAGCAGATGAAAGAGGGCAACACCGAACGTCCCGACTCAAATGCAGAAACCGCCGAGGGCGCAGCAGATGAAAAGGTGGAGGTGATGTCATAATGGCTAAAAAGAACAAAGACAGTATTTCTACTGAAAATATGCCCGATTTCCTTGAAGAAGAGGCAAAGGAAATGGCGGAGCAGGCGCCTGAATATACCCTTGACATCCCCGAGGATGAAATCTGGACCTACAGAATTGAAGGCTTGCAGGAGCCGAGAGTCGGCGTAAAGCCAAAGAACCTTAAAAGAAAGCAAATCATCGTTGTTGTAACACTTCTTATTGCGATTTCGCTCAGTATTTTCTTTTCGGTGCGCGCACTTTATGTAAAGGAATTCAATTTCAAGCAAGAGGAAAACGGCGATTATTACCTTTATACCTTCTCAAATCCCGGCGAGGTAACGGATGTTACCGTAGACTACTATGTTGACGACAACGGCAACAAGGACGAGTCAAAGCCGATTAAGAGAATTGCTGATTTCGCCTTCAACTGCGACGGCGAGGTGCAAAAAATCACAGTCGGCAAGGACGTACTCAAGCTTACAGGCAGCTCGTTTTACAGCTGCTGGGCGCTGCAGTACGTTGAAATCGACGACGACAACCCAAATTACTGCGATGTTGACGGCGTAGTTTATACAAAGGATATGAAGGAAATCGTTTACTATCCTATTGACCATGACCGTTACCTTCGTCTTAAGACGGGTTATGCAGAGCTCGACAAGGACGGCGTTCAGCACTCCAAGCTTGTTGACGACGACGGCAAAGAAATGGAAGAGCTCTGGGGCACTACCCAAAAGTACGACGAAAAGTATTTTGACAAGTACAACCACGACGTAAGAACTTATGTTATTCCGTCGAGCGTTGAAAAGATTGGCGACCTCTGCTTTACATATGTAAACATCAACTATGTTTATATTCCCGAGGGCGTTAAGGAGCTCGGCTCGATGGCGTTCTTTGACAGCGGTAACATCTGGCAGTTTTATTCATACACATACGACAAGCCCGTTACCGACACAAGCTACAACGCTGTCAAGTCGTTCAAGTCGCAGTACAGGTCGCTGCCTGACGGACTTGAAAAAATCGGTTCCGACTGCTTTACAAAGGATAAGGGAATTGACTATATGTACATTCCTGCCAGCGTAAAGGAAATCGGTCACCACGCATTCTGGGAAACCTGTTTCCAGGAGGACGGCGAACTCAAGGCGGTCACAAAAATGTGTGTTGCTGCCGATGAAGAAACCTTCAACAAGAACACAAAAACAGGCGACCAGTGGCTTCCGAAATACGAAAAAGTGCTCATACATTTCAACAT
>CAMPBI010000060.1 GCA_946637545.1 uncultured Clostridia bacterium
AACATCGGCGTTGCAACTTGCGATAAGGGCGCGGTTCGTACATTTGCCACAAACGCCGCACGCAAAAAGATGGCACTTGAAAACGGCAAGGTTAAACTTGATCCGACAACAGGTAAGCCAATCTATATCGACAAAAACGGCGATGAAACCATCAATCCCGATGAGGCAGCATATCTTAACGCTTCAGATTACACTGTTAAGTCTTACGAGGATTATCTTGACGCAATCGCAGAAGCCTTCTGGTTCGTAAATGACCAGAAGAACACAACCTTCAAGGATTACGACAAGAGCGGCTATAAAGCAGGCGATGAAGGTGCCGACACCGAATACACAACAGCATACTACGTTGCTGAAAACGGCAAAAAATTGCCTTATATCGCAACCGATAAGACAGGTAACAACATCTTTAACGACGGCACAACCTCAACTGACCCTGTTCAGGCGGCAATTATTGACAACATTCTTGAAGCGTATGAAAACCTCTTCAATGTCGAGGACTACAAGAAAGCCGAAAATGCTTACGGCGAAATCTCTCTTCTTGACAATAGTAATGAGAAAACTTCAACAGTATCAGATGTTGTTAAAATCGAAATCAAGACTCCTGAAGAAACAACAGTAGAGATTGCGAAGAACAGCGTTACATCTGACTCGTGGAATAACTTTGTTAACTTTGTTGTTAATGTAAGTAAAGACTTTGACTATTACACAGCAGATAACGACAAAAAGTCGAGCGACGTTGACCTCTGGCGTTATGTTCCGCTTTCAGGTTCGGAATACAAAGAGCTTGTGAAAGTTATCACAAACGCTAAACAGTCGCTTATGCCTGTCGTTGATACTGAAACATTAGATGATACCGTATCAACCAAGACGGCAACTGTTGAAGGCGGAATCTTCAATAACGGCGTACAGACCAAGACGTACAAGAGCTGGAAGGCTCTCGACAATGAGGTTGCTTCAGCAAATACAAAGCTTGCAAAAGCAACACAAAAGTCAGCTTACAATATTGTTGACCAGAATGATAATGTTATTACCAAGGCAGACGATGTTGAACCTGAAGATAAGTTTACAAACGGTATGTATGCTGTTGACAAGGTTATCAAGTACGATTTCAACGGTACAGAATATCTTGCACAGCACTTTGACAATAACACATCATCAGATGTAACACAGATAAGTTATGACAATACTTTGACTAACGACGATAAAGCCAAACTTTCACAGGTACAGAAAGACATCTATGATGAATACGGTGTGCTCAATCCTATGGACCTTGAGGATGTCGATGATTCTGAATACTACGAGTCGTTCGACAGCGCAAATACAGTTCTGTATTCAGTAAATCCTGAAAAGTTCACAGCAGAAGGTAAGGCACTTCTTACGGAAGCAAAAGCGTATTACGAAAATGTATATACAAAGCTTACCGATGCAGATGAGCTCAGTGCGTATAACACAAAGACAGGCGGAAACCTCACATCAGCAGATGTTCTCAAGCTTACAAAGAAAGGAAATGTCAACGGTAATGAATTACACGAAACTGATTCATATACCACGCAGATTCTGACAGCTCTTGCAACGCTTGAAAATGACTATGTGCGCCAGTTTGTCGCAACAATGACTGTCACTGTGAATGGCGAAGCTGCATCAAATCAGCCTTCGGCACAGGTTAAGAAATACGGCGAAACCTTCTCATTTAATATGAGTGATTATCTTGGAGAAGGCGATGCGGTAACTTATGGTATCTCTTACTATCCGGATGAGGCAACTGACGTTGCAGGCGCTACAATCAAGTCAAAGGATGATAAAGGAAACGACATCAATCCTACAGGCTCCACCAAGAACAAGCTGATTAACAATTCGGTTTCATTTGTAGCAGATACTACAATGGCTATTATGGCTGATATTACCAAGGCTAAAGATGTTTCAGGATATTCGGAGGTACGCATTTATAACGGATTTGATCAGCTGCAGAAAATAATCTACACCGATCAGGATATGACTTCCTATACCGACGGTGCTGAAATTCAAAATTCAGAGCTTACATTTGCAGACTCTAAAAACCTTGGAAATATGACCACGGTTACACCGATGTCAATGCCGTTCTACGGATTCCATCATTGGAAAGTATCAGTAAAAAATGGCGTATATGGCTTTACTCCGGTATATGATGTATTGTCAAATGTTACTGTTACAGTTAAAGGTGGCGCAGTATCAACAATCAGCGAACCGTATGACACCAAGGTTACAATTCGTCCTGCAAGTGAATACGATAATAACAATTTCGTTGCATGGGTAACAGTGAAGAATGGTAAGTATCAGATTGCATCCTACAGCAAGAACTATACATTCTATACGGTTACAAACGAAACCTTTGAGCCTATGGTTTCTGATGGAAACGGCGGTTACAAGCTTGCCACATCAAATACGGCAATAACATATAATAATGTTGACTTTGAACCGTCAATCGGTAATGTACCGCTGTCATCATCAAATACAGAACTTACCAAGGAATCTGTATTTAAGTACAAGGTTGAACACAAGTACCCGTTCGCATCTGTTGTAGCTGTAAAGACAGGCACAAGGACAGTTGACGGAGCAGAAAAGAAGTTCAACCGTGTATACATCAGGATTACTGACGGTGCGGAAGTTAAACAGAGTAATGTCGGAACAATTCTCAGCAACGGTTCAAGAACAGTCGAAAGAAGCGCACCGGCAATTACAGAAACAAACCAGTGTTCAATCACAATTAATGGCGGAGATGCCGTATTGACATATACCCACAAGGTATTTATCGACTACACATACACATTTGACGGCAAATCGTTTAATATGCGTGACACAACATTGGAATTCTTTAGTCCGGAAGCATAAATTCAGTTAATGGAGGGTGTTAAAAATGAAAAAGTTTTATGAGGCTCCGGAAGCTGAAATTGAAAAGCTTCTGACGGATTCTGTAGTTTCAACTTCTACTGTGGAATCAGGTGGCAATGAATACGACGATCCGTTCGGTGACGGTTCCTTCTAAAAAAAACAAGAACAGGGACGCGAAAGCGTCCCTGTTTTGCTGTTATATGACTTTTATATTTTTGCGTGGTAGGCGTTGATTTTTCCGTCGATGATGTCGATTACGGCGTATGACGAATTGCACACAGCGCCGGGGTTTATCAGGTAAATACCGTCAATCCTTTCGATTATGGGATTGTGCGTGTGACCGAAAATGCAGATGTCAATCTGCTCGCGCCTGGCAAAGTCGGTCAGCATCTCGTATCCGTGCTTAACACCAAAGGTGTGACCGTGGCAGAACATAATTTTTTTGCCTGCAAATTTAATCACCTTGTAATTCGGCAGAGTGCTGCCCCAGTCGCAGTTTCCTGCCACACATTCAAATCTGATATTCGGGTACACATACGGTATATTCTCAATATCGCCCTCGCTGTCGCCGCAGTTTATGAACAAATCCGTGTTGTCCTTATGCCTGTCAATAATATCGTAAAGGTAATTTCTTCGCCTGTGCGAGTCGGATGTTGCCACAATTCGCATCATATGCCTCCGTGTTTTCTCATATTATTTTATATATTATACAGCATAACGGGGGATAATTCAATGGCGCAGTTTACGGGAAACGACATCGACGAGGCAAAAAAACGCGTTCGCGAAATGCAGGAACGCACAAAGCAGTTTTCGGACAGCGACAGAGGAGATGAGCCCGATTTTGAAAAGCTGAAAGCATATATCGACCTGCTTGCACCGCTTAAGTCAAAAGACACAGCGCCGCTTGCGCTTTTTACATTGATTTCTGCAATGAAAGACGACTGCGACAAAACGCTTTTACTTGCGTTATTATATATTTTGCTTTAATAGTGGATATTTTGTAATTAATATGCTATAATAATCAACTAGGTGATAAAATGAAGGAATTTACAAAAATCGATATCAGCGACGGCGTTAGTATTGTTTATGCCGAAACTGACAAGTTTAAAACTAACGAAATAGCCATATCTTTTCTTACTCCGCTGACTGCGGAGTATGCGTCTGCAAACGCGCTTTTGTTTAATCTTCTTTCAAGAACAACAAAGGCATATCCGACTGTCAGCGACCTCAACAGACGACTTGCGCATCTCTACGGCGCAAAGGCTGACGCTTATGTCAGCAAGCTCGGCGAAAATCAGTCGCTTACTCTTTTGATGTCGTCACTTGCGGACAGATTTGCAATTGACGGCGAAAGCATCAGCGATGACAGCTTTTCGCTGCTTCTTGATATGCTATTTGACCCAAGCCTTGACGAAAACGGCGATTTTGCCGAGTCAGATATCAAGCGCGAAAAGAAATTGCTTTGCGAAAAACTGAACGCCGAGTTTAACGAAAAGCGCATATATTCGCTTCGTAAGCTCGAGGCTATGATGTTTGAAGGCGAGCCGTATGCAATAAACAGATACGGCACCGGGGAAATGATTAATGCGCTTGACAGCAAAGCACTCAATGACGCGTATAATTCTCTTCTGTCACATTCAAAAATTCAGATTACAGTTGTCGGAAACGTAGACATTGACCGAATCACACGTGAGGCAAAGAGCCGTTTTGCAAATGTGAAACGCGACTACAAGCCGCCTGTTAAGGCTGTTTTCAAGCCCTTTGCAGACGGTGTTAAGGACAAGCGCGAATGCATTGACGTTGAGCAGGGTAAGCTTGTTATAGGCTTGCGCGTCAACCGCGAGGATAATTTTGTCGGTGCGCCTGATATTCGACTGTTTTGCGACATTTTTGGCGGCGGACCGTACAGCAAGCTGTTCAATAATGTTCGCGAAAAGATGTCGCTTTGTTACTATTGCTCGGCGCGCTTTGACCGCAGAAAAAGCTGTATCATTATTCAGTGCGGCTGTGAGGAAGAAAATATGGACAAGGCTATTGCCGAGATTCAAAATCAGCTTGATAGTATCAAACGCGGTGAAATCAGTGATGAATTCAAGGCAGCGCAGATGGCTATATCCGACCTTATTCTTTCCGTGCGTGATGACTCGCTTGCGCTTTGCAACTGGTATATGAATCAAATTACGGACGCTGACATTCTTTCTCCTGCAGAATCTTCACAGCAGAACAGGGATGTCACCGCCGAAGAAGTTTTAAAATGCTCTGAACTTTTGAGCCTTGACTCAATTTTCAGACTTGTGCCGAATAAGGAGGATTAATTATGTCTGTAAAAAAAGTAAGTTCTCCCGTTCTCGGTGAAGAATATTTTGAAATTGACCACAAAAGCGGTCTTAAAATTTATGTTATGCCCAAGGAAAACTATTCCTCGGCGTATGCGATTTTCGGCACAAAATACGGTTCGATTGACACACGCTTCAAGCGTTCAGACAGCGACAGCTTTACCGAGGTGCCCGAGGGTATAGCGCATTTCCTTGAGCATAAGCTTTTTGAAAGCGAGGAGCTTGGCGCTTTTGAGCGTTATGCAAAAACCGGCGCTATGGCAAATGCCTACACCTCGTTTGACCGCACCTGCTATCTGTTTCAGTGCAGCGATAATTTCAAGGACAGCCTTGAAATTCTGATTGACTTTGTTCAAAATCCGTTTTTTACCGCTGAAACCGTTCAAAAGGAGCAGGGGATTATCGCACAGGAAATAAGAATGTATCTTGATTCACCCGGCTGGATGAGTATGTTTAATCTGTTGCGCTGCTTTTATCACAACCACCCTGTCAGAATTGATATTGCGGGAACTGTTGATTCGATTGCACAGATTACGGACAAGCTGCTTTACAGCTGCTATAATACCTTTTACAACCTTCACAATATGGCGCTTGCCGTTGTCGGCAACGTTACTGTCGATGATGTGCTTGAGGTTTGCGACAAGCTTTTAAAGCCTGCCGAGCCGCTTTCTATTGAACGCTCATTTGAAGATGAGCCGCGTGATATTGTGTGCGATTATATGGAGCATAATCTTCCTATTTCAGTGCCTGTTTTCTCTTTCGGCTATAAAGAGGCTTGCGAAAAGCCCCTCCCGACTTTCAGAGAGAGCATCATCACCGATATTTTGCTTGAGATTATCGCAGGCGCAACCTCGCCGCTTTATTCAAAACTTGTCGAGGAAGGTCTTGTCGACACCTCGTTCGGCGGCTCGTATTTTACGGGCAACGGATTTGAAAGCGTTATGTTTGAGGGCGAAAGCCGGAATCCCGAGGCAGTTGCCGCAGCAATCAAGGAGGAAATTGCCTCGCTCAAGAAAAACGGCATTGACGAAGAGCGGTTTGAAACCGCGCGCCGCAGCCTTTACGGCACTGAAATTATGTCGTTTAACGACACCGACACAATTGCAAACGCTCTTGTTGCCTGCGATTTTAACGGCTGGTCGCTGTTTGACGGCATTGAAATTTACAGAGATATAAAGCTTTCCGAAGTGAACGAGCGTCTTGAGTCAATGATGGACGAAAGATATTCCGCACTTTCGGTAGTTAAAAATAAGTAATCGGAGGACTATAAAATGTCTGATGTAACACACGTGTATTTTGATGGGCTCGGGCTTGATTTTGATTTGCCGTCCGTTGCATTTTCCGTGTTTGGATATGACATTCACTGGTACGGTATAATCATTGCCTTTGGCTTTGCGCTTGCTGTCTTGTATGGCGGCAGGGGAGCATACAAGTGGAAAATGAGTCTTGACGGAATGACTGATGTTCTTATCTGGGGAACGATTTTCGGTATTGTTTTCGCAAGGCTGTACTATGTCGCTTTCGAGTGGGATTACTATTCACAGCACATAAATGAAATTCCGGCTATCTGGAACGGCGGCATAGCAATCTACGGCGGAATTATCGGTGCTCTGATCGGCGCGGTTATCGGCTGTAAAATCGGCAAAATAAACTTTCTCAATCTTCTTGACCTCGGCTCGCTCGGACTTCTTATCGGTCAGGGCATAGGCAGATGGGGCAACTTCTTCAACCAGGAGGCGTTCGGTACTAATACCGACACGGCGCTTTTTCGTATGTGGTCGCCCAAAATCCGCGATACGCTCGCTGCGTCAGCCGATGCCCTCGCTCAAAAGGGTATGGAGGTTGACCCGAACAGCGCCGTTCATCCAACCTTCCTTTACGAGAGTGTTTGGTGTCTGTTAAGTTTTGTAATTTTGCATATTGTTGTTACACGCTTTCGCAAATTCAAGGGCGAAATCTTTATGCTGTACGGCATCCTCTACGGCGCAGAGCGTATGGTAGTTGAGGGTATGCGCACGGATTCGCTTTACATCGGTTCAACTACAATCCGCGTGTCGCAGCTTCTTTCGGCAATTATTGTTGTAGTTGCACTTGCTGCATTCACTTATTTTATGATAAGGTACAAAAAGGGCACGCTGCCTGCAAAAATGATTCCCGACAAGCCGAATCAGGTTGTTTTTGCCGACACAGACGGTTACTCATCAATCACTGTCGGAATCGACGATGAAGAATATGCTCAAATGCTTGATAATAAGGAGAAAAACAATGCAGATAATTGACGGAAAAGCAGTATCAAAAGCAGTCAAAGAACGCGTAAAAGCAGAATGTGAGGAGCTGAAAGCAAAGGGAGTTACCCCCGGACTTGCAGTAATTCTGGTGGGCGACGATTCTGCGTCGCAGGTTTATGTTCGCAACAAGGAAAGAGCCTGCGAGGAGTGTGGCTTTTACAGCGAAAAGTACGCTCTTCCTGCATCTACAACTCAAAAGGAACTCAACGACCTTGTTGACAAGCTCAACAGTGACAGCAGAATCAACGGAATACTCTGTCAGCTTCCGCTTCCTTCGCATCTTGACGACAAAGAGGTTATCAACCGCATCGACCCGATTAAAGACGTCGACGCTTTTCACCCCGTAAATGTCGGAGCAATTATGATAGGCGATTACAATTTTCTGCCCTGCACGCCTGCAGGCGTTATGGAGCTTATTCACTCAACGGGCGTTGACGTCAGCGGCAAAAAAGCAGTGGTAATGGGCAGGAGCAACATTGTCGGCAAGCCTATGGCAATGCTTCTTCTTCACGAAAATGCCACTGTCGAAATCACACACTCAAGAACGCAGAATCTTGCCGAAATTACAAGCGGCGCAGATATTCTCATTGCGGCAATAGGCAAAGCAAAGTTTGTCAAAGCCGATATGGTAAAGGACGGGGCAGTTGTGATTGATGTCGGTATGGACAGGGATGAAAACGGCAAGCTTTGCGGAGATGTCGATTTTGAGGATGTCAAGGATAAATGCTCTTACATAACACCCGTTCCGGGTGGCGTCGGTCCTATGACTATCGCAATGCTTATGCAAAACACTTTAACCGCAGCAAAACTGCAAAACGGTATTGATAAATGATAGGTAAAATTATACTGCTGGTAATTCTTGTATTTCTAAACGCTGTATTCGCAAGCGCAGAAATTGCAGTCATTTCAATGAACGACGCGCGCCTGCGTCAGCTCACCTCCGAGGGTAACAAAAAGGCGGTCAGACTGTCAAAGCTCACAGACCAGCCGTCGCGCTTTCTTGCCACAATTCAGGTAGCAATCACGCTCGCCGGACTTCTGTCAAGCGCATTTGCTGCTGATAGCTTTGCCACACCGATTGTCGATGCGCTTATCAGGTCGGGCGTATCTGTCAGCCAAAAGCTGTTAAGTACCGTCACACTTGTTGTAATTACTTTAATTCTGGCGTATTTCAACCTCGTTTTCGGCGAGCTTGTACCAAAGCGGATTGCTATGAAGCGCGCCGAAAAAATGGCTCTTGGAATGAGTGGAATGCTCTACGGAGTATCAATTGTTTTCAGACCTGTTGTTTTTATTCTCACAGCCTCTACAAATCTTGTCCTTCGAATTTTTGGAATTAATCCAAATGAAAACGACGAGCAGATTACCGAGGAAGAAATCCGTATGCTTCTTTCGCAGGGCAGTGAGCAGGGAACAATCAAGGATTACGAAAACGAAATTATACAAAATGTATTTGATTTTAACGATACTACTATCGAGCAAATCTGTACCCATCGCCGCGACGTCGATTTTATCGACGCTGCAGATTCGATAGAGGAGTGGAACAGAATTATCAACGAAACGCGTCACAGCTTTTATCCTCTTGTGCGCGACAGCAACGAAAATATTATCGGAATCCTCGATACAAAGGATTATTTCCGTATCAAGAACAAAACCAAGCGCAGCGTTATTGCAACAGCGGTTGACGAGCCTGTTTATGTTCCCGAGGGAATGAGCGCGTACAGGCTTTTTAAGCAAATGAAAAGCAGTCGCAAGTATTTTGCAGTAATCGTCGATGAGTACGGCGGATTTGAGGGTATCATCACTCTTCACGACCTTATGGAAGCACTCGTCGGTGATATGTACGATATTGACGAGGGTACTGTTACAAATGATATTCAGCCTCTGACAGAGGATAGCTGGCGTATAAAGGGAAGCGCCGACATTGCCGAGGTTTCGCACACTCTCGGACTTGACCTTATGAACGAGGATATGTACGACACGTTTAACGGCTATGTCTGTGACGTTTTGCAGCGCGTTCCAAACGACGGCGAAATATTCACCACCGAAACAGACGACCTTACAATTTCCGTAAAATCAGTTAAAAATCATATGATACAAACTGCGATTGTAACAAAAAAGCAGGCGGAAGATTAGTTTTTTCGCCTGCGGTGCATATACTATACCCGGAGGAGATTTTTATGGCGCTTGAAGAACAGCTTGTTGATTTACTTATTGAAAAAGGTTTTCATATTTCATTCGCAGAATCCTGTACGGGCGGACTATGCTGCGGCACTCTTGTCAATGTTACAAATGCGTCAAAGGTGCTTGATGTTTCGTTCACCACTTATGCAAACGAGGCTAAAATTGAGTTTCTGGGTGT
>CAMPBI010000061.1 GCA_946637545.1 uncultured Clostridia bacterium
ACCTCGCCTAAGCGTCGGCTCTGATTGTATAATACTCTGATTTATTATTCTGCTGCAGTAGCTTCTTCGCCTTCTGCGGGCTTTTTCTCTTTGAGGAGAACGAACTTTTCCATCGGGAAAAGGATTACCATCTGTACAAAGCCTGCTGCCATTGACGCGATAAGTCTTGCTGCGCCGCTGAGGAATGAGTTATCAACCTTTGAAAGTGCGCCGTAGATTGCGCCCTGCATCCAGGTTGAGAACAGGATAAGTGCAAGCATAAGCACGATGTAGATTACAAACATATATTGCGGCGCATCAGATTTGAAAGTGGTCTTTTTATTCTGAATGTAGCCGTAGATGTTTGCAATGAGGTTTGAAAGAAGGAACGGAAGAACGTATCCCCAGGTCGTTACGCCGTCAACTACGTACTTGCTGAACTCCTTGCTGCCCGGCTCAAAAATGAGATTCGGGTTGAAGATTCCCTGAAGGAATGCCGGAAGAATTGCGTGTACGTGGTCAAAGATAAGCGGTAACAGGTATGCAAGACCAATCTGAATAATTGTTACAAGTCCCGATACCACAAGGAACTTTACAAGCTGCCAGATAGTCTTTACAAGCGAGCCCTTTTCCTCTGCAGCGCCGTCAATGCCGCCGAGAGAAAACTTTTTCTTTTCATCTGCCATAATTTTTACTCCTTACATATGTAAATATTGTTTTAACATATCTATTATATCAAGTTTAGCGCTTTAATGCAATAACTTTTTTATGCGAACAGTAAACCGATTATTCCCTTGCCTGCCGCAAGACCAACAATTCCGACTATGCCCTTTACGATAAGCACAATAAGGCAAACGATAATTGCAAGCAGCACAAGCACTGCGAGAATAAGGCAGCAAAGAATTGCAGGCCCTTTTTTGCTCGGCTTTACGGGGTCAACAAATTCCTTTTCCTCAAACATTTCTGCCGGGGCGGGATTTTCATCGTCAAACACAGGATAAAGCGGAAGCGTTGCCTCTGCGTCGCAGTAGCCCGAATTCCACAAAAGCGGCTCAACAAGCGAGCGAACTGATGTTGCGCCCTTGAGGAATTTGCCGATTGAAAGGTGGATTGTGCCGAGGAACGAATCAATCACATTAAGAAAACCGCAGGTGAGCTTGTATTCCCTTGTGTCCGGTCCGTAGGGCGAGTCGCCGCAGTAAAGATTCTGCACAAGCTCAAGGATGAAATCAACAACCTTGTTGTCCTTGATGTCCTCAATGTCAGCCTTTGAAAGTCCGCACTCTTTTTTGCAGAGCTTCCAGATTTTTTTGAACGTAAGTCGGTTTAGGAATTTGCCGAGAGGATGAAGTACAGGCTTTAGCTTTCTCGCCTTGTCCTTGCTGATTGAGAAAGACGGCGCAGTGTCGATAAAGCGGTCATAATCGTTTGCAAGAGCGTCGATAACGCCGCCTATCATACCGAAGAAAAAGCCCTTCATATACTCGTCAAACGGCTTGCCTCCGGTGTCGAGTCCCGGTACCTCTTTGACAAGAACTGTTTCAACGTCGACCCTGGCATTTTTCGGGTCAAGAATGATGTTGCGCATTGTCGGAGGACAGCCTATCATAGCGCCGCACGCGATGTCATAAAAGCGGTTGCCCTTTGCTGTTGTAATATATCCTATATCGTGCACATGGGTGTGTCCCGTGAGCATAACCTGAAGTCCGTTGTCTGCAAAAATTTCACGCGTGGTTTCGTGATTTCGCTGCATATCGCCGCTGCCGATTATTGAGTAAAACGGCGATGGCGACACCATCGGATGATGAGTCATTGCGATTACAAACTGGTCGTTGTCGTGAGCGTCCTTGAGCTGCTCCATAATCCACTGCATACAGTCGTCGGAATAGCCCGAACCGCCGCCGTTTTCGCCCTTGCCGTTTGTGTCGTCGTTAAGAGCAAAGAGTCTGTAACCGGGTGCAAGCTGAACGACATAGCACATCTGGTCCTCGTGAACTGCAATAGCCTCTGACGGACCAAAATCGTAGTACATCTTCCACAAGTCGTGCCTGTCCTCGACTGCGGGAACTTCAATAACATTGTCGCCGTCATAGCCCGGTGCAACGCCGCCTCCGCGATAGTCGTGCGTTGCGGTGATTACATAAACGCGCTTGCCTCTTTTTTTGAGGTCATAGAGCATTTCAATAAATTCCTTGTGCGACTCAATTTCGCCGTCGCGCGTTGTGTCGCCCGAAATAACAATAATGTCGGTTGAGGTGTCCTCGCAAAGCATATCAAAGCCAGCCTTGATTACAAGGTCGCTGTCCTTGATAACCTTCTGGCTCTTGGACTCGGCGTTTTCGTAAGCCTTGCCCTCGGTGCCGATTTTGCGTGAGTAATAATGAAGGTCGGTGATAAACTGAATTTTAAGCGGCTCATTATTGCTGCCGTAGATTTTTTTCTCCATAGATTTTCTCCCTTTTGACAAATAATGCATATTTGCTGTCATCTTTAATTATACCGCTTTTTACATTTTTATCAAGTATTATTTCGCTCCTTAATTTTTATTCTTTTATTACAATGAGGAATAATTTATATAATTAAATTATATTGACAAAACTTGTCCAATCAATTATTATATAATTTAGACTATATAAATTGATAAAAGAGGTTATTCTATGAATATTGATGCTAATGTTCAGAAAATACTGTTTTCACTTCTCGGCAGGTGGAAGCTGCTGGTTGTATTTCTGCTTATAGGCGTGCTGCTCGGCTATGTTTATACCGAACACTTCACCACGCTGACATACACATCTAATGTGCTTTATCTGGCACAGGCGGTTGACAGTCAGGACGAAATGGGCGAATCCACCCCAAGCAATTCTAATCCGAACGAAACAAACCGTATCAGCAACACAAGCAAGATGAATTATGTTCAGCATATGATGGCAACATACATTGAGCTTATGTCAACAAACGAGTTTTATCAGACTATTTCAGATGATATGAACGCGCAGTACGGTTCAGGCTACAGTGCGGCAACTATCCGCGGCGCTATGAGCATTGAGTCTATTGAGGACACTGCTATGTTCAAGGTTACAATCACTACCGACAGCAGCGAAATGTCGTACAATATTGCTAAACAGCTTGAAACATCTATTCCGCGTTATATGAAAACAAAGAACGACGGACTTGTAAAAGCAACCGTTGCCGACAAGGCGATTAAGGCAGGTGCGGCAGAGAGCAAGGGCTATCCGAAAAAATGCGCTATCGGCGGTGTTCTCGGTATGCTGCTTGCAGGCGCATACGTTGTTCTGCGCACGCTGTTTGATGTAAGAGTAAGGTCAAGCGACGAGCTTACGGACAAGTACAACATTCCTGTGCTCGGCTCAATCCCGAGTTTTGAGGCTAAAGCCACAACGTTACAGACTATGACATCAAATTCAAAGAAGGGAGCTGAGAAAGAATAATGGCAAGAAGAATCAGAGGACGCCAGCGCAGAACGCAGAACTCTCAAAGAATGCTTATTCAAAACCTCAATATGAACCCTTCTACAAAGTTCAAGGTTGAGGAAGCATACAAAAGCATAAGAGCAAACATTATGTTTTCTGTTATGAAAAAGGGCTGCAAAACTATTGTAGTTACCTCCTCTGTTGCAGGCGAAGGCAAAACAACAACTACTATTAACCTTGCAATCACCTTTGCACAGGCAGGTCAGAAGGTACTTTTAATTGACTCCGACCTTCGTAAGCCGAAAATTCATCACTATTTTTCAATTCCGAACGCACCCGGACTTACAAATTATCTCGGCTCAAGCGTTTTCAATTCATCAAGCGACAAGGTCGACTTGTTCGAGGTAATTCACCCGACAGAATTTGAAAATCTTTCCGTAATCTGCTCGGGCACAATTCCTCCGAACCCTGCTGAACTGCTCGGCTCGGAGCCTATGGAAAACTTCCTGCGTGAAATCGGCAACGATTTTGACTACATCATTATCGACACGCCGCCCGTTAACATTGTATCGGACGCGCTGCCGCTCATCAAGGAATCCGACGGCGTTGTGCTCGTTGTACGCTACAATCAGTCTACTCATCCCGAAATTGAGCGCACTATTTCTGCTCTCGAGTTCATTGACGCAAAGATTATCGGCTTTATCATCAACTTTGTTGAGCCGACCTCAACGGGCAAGTACAAGTATTCGGGTTACAGGCGCTACGGCTACGGACGTTACGGTTACAGCCGATACGGCGGTTACGGCGGCTACGGTGGCTACGGCGGTTATGGCGGCTACGGTGGCTATGGCGGCTATGGAGGTTATGGCGGTTACGGCAGCTACGGTGGCTACGGCGGTTACGGCAGCTACGGAGTTTACGGCGGCGGCACAAATCTGTCAACCTCAAATTATGACAGCAGCTACACCGCATACGCACCAACACCCCCAAGCAACTTAAGTAATGAATCGTTGCTTAACGACAACCATTACAATCCCAAGGATTAATTATGATTATTGACAATCTTGTTGAAATTCACTGTCACATAACACCCGGTATTGACGACGGCTCACAGGATATCGAAACAAGTCTAAAAATGATTGAGCGACTTAAGGAGCAGGGCGCAAAAAAAATAGTGCTCACTCCGCACTATTACTCTGACACTATTTCGCTTGATGATTTTTTAAGGCGCAGGGATACAGCCATTAATGCTCTGTTAAAGGAGCTTCCGAGCGGCTCTCCCACGCTTTACCCTGCAGCGGAGGTTTTCATCAGCCCATATCTGTTTAACAACGATAATATTGACGACCTCAAAATCGCAGGAACGGAATATGTGCTGATTGAGCATCCTTTCTCTTCCCCGTTTGGCGAGGGCGAATTCGACAGGCTGATGAATCTGTACTGCGACTTCGGCGCACGCCCGGTGCTTGCGCATATTGAGCGCTACCGCGCGCTTATGGAGGACAAGTACAAGCTCGATGACCTTATCGAAATGGGCTGTCTGCCGCAGGTCAACATCAGCTCCTTTGCAGACGCTCCGCGCGGAATACGCAAAAAGCTGTTCAAGTACCTTGAAACAGGCAGAGTGATGCTTGTCGGCTCTGACGCCCACAATCTGACAACGCGTCCGCCCGAATACGAGGACGGAATTAATGCAATTATCAAAAAGTGCGGCAAAGAGGCAGTGGATGTTTTAATCCAAAATGCAAATACTTTAGTAAAATAACGGTGTCGAATGACACCGTTATTTTTTTATTTGCGGCCGCTATCACGGCGAACCTTGAGTCTGAGTTCACGCAGTGAACACCTCGGCACTGTTAATTAACATTCACACCCTTTTCAAGGGCTTTTTTACCCAGCACATAAAGTACTGCGGCATAGATGGCATAAACTACTGTAAGTGCAATAACAAGTTTTAATAAAATCGGCGACGGCTCTGCGTCAAGATTGCTGAGTACTATACCGCCGTCAACGGCAAGCACAATTAAAAATACCACAATCTGTGCAGCCATATATATTCCTACGGAATACAGAATTGAGAACAGTTTTTTGTGCGTGTTTTTTCTGTTGCCGAGTATTATTCCGAGATATACCGTAAACAAAATGCAGACAGCCTGAACAAATGCAAGGAGCAAGGCTACACGTGTTTCGGTTATCGGAGATGCAAATACGCCTTTTGTTACAATCCACACCGACAGCAGAATAATCGCATATGCATACACTGTAACAATTAGTCCCGTTAATGCTTTTGACGTGTAAAGTGTGCCACGTTTTACAGGGAGCGTGTGTGTGAGATAACTTTCATCGCCGTACAGCGACAAGTCAAAGTTCACAAACAGCCGCATAACAATATTAACCGCCACGCCAATCAGTATGCCTATTGTTATTCCCGATACGAACTTGTCCAGTACTACAATAGCAACTGACTTATTATCAATACCGTTCATAAGTCTTGTGACAAAAGCAAGCACAGGTGCTATCAGATAAAAGATTGATATTGTTTTGTGTTTTGCCAAATCGTATTTTAATAATTTTCCTAACATCTGAACATCCTCCTGAACAAGTCGTCAATTGAGCAGCCCTCGTTGTTTCTGATTTCGTCAGCAGTACCCGAAAGCACGATTTTGCCTTCTTCTATAAAGATTACATCATCGAGGATTCGCTCAATGTCGGCAATAAGGTGAGTTGAAATCATAACGCTCGACTTTTCGTCGAAGTTTGAAAGAATGGTGTCGAGAATATAGTCCCTCGTTGCAGGGTCAACGCCGCCGAAAGGCTCGTCGAGAATGTACAAATCTGCCTTGCGTGACATCACAAGTACGAGCTGCAGCTTTTCCTGCATACCTTTAGACATTTTGTAAATATAAGTATTCCCGTCAAGTCCAAGGTCACTGAGAAGTTTTTTTGCCTTTGAAAAGTCAAAGTCACTGTAAAAATCCTCAAAGAGCTTTAGTGCCTCGCTTACTTTCAGCTGCTTGTTAAGGTACGTTCTTTCGGGCAGGTATGATATGCGTGACTTTGAGTCAACTCCAATCGGCTTTCCTTCAAAAAGAACCTCGCCGCTGTCGGCTGTGAGAAGGTCGTTTACAAGTTTTATAACAGTAGTTTTACCTGCTCCGTTTTTGCCGAGCAGACCGACTATACGCCCACGTTCAACATTGATGCTTACACCGTCAAGCACCCTGTGTGAGTCGTAGTTTTTTGAAAGGTTTTTAATTTCAAGTAATGACATTATTTGTCACCTCCGTTTTCACGCAAGTAATTTACAGCATCTTCAAACGAAAAACCAATGCCAGCCATATCGCTGAGATACTGATGAACCTTAACAGAGGCAAGTTTGTTGCGGGCGTCTGTTATTATCTGCCCGTCATCCGTTACAAATTTACCGTTTGTACGTTCGGTGTAAATCAACCCTTCGCCCTCAAGTTCGGTGAGTGCACGTTGCATAGTATTTGGATTAACCTTTGCAGCCAGTGCAAGTTCACGTACCGAAGGCAGCCGCTCGCCGGGTTCGTACGCACCCGACACAACGGCAATCCTGAGTTGTTCAACAAGCTGAACATATATAGGTCTTTCGTTATCAAATATAAAATTCATATGTTTTTCCTCGTCACTGTATTACTTGCTTAATACAATAATACACGGGTAACTCTCATTTGTCAATACTTTTTTTAAATAAATCAGCATTTTGTTTAATCCGTTCATTTTGGGGAGACAAAGTGAGTGCCGTTTCGGCAAGCAATACTGCACTTTCTTTAAAACCTATATTATATGCTGCGATGCTGCCGATGTCGTATAAAGTGCTGTCCCACGCAAAGCCCTCGCTTATATACGATTTGGGCTTTTCGGGAATCTTCAGTGCCTCGCTAACCATATAGTACGCCTTAACATACTCTCCCTGCTCGTAGGCAAGAATTGCCGCCTCGGCATACGCCTCGCGCAGATACGGAGCCTCGGCAATGGCACGGAAAAGCCAGAGCGAAGCGTTATAAAAATCACCGAGCGCTTTGTATGAGCGAGCTATAAATCGCATTGACGCTGCACGCTCGTCTAGCCATACGGCAGACGGCAGCGCAAGATGCTTTTTTAGCGTTTCAATACACTCCTGCCACCTTCCGTAGAACATATACTCACGCCCGAGGTAGTGCATATTCCTGTCGTTTTCGGGGTCCTCTTTGACAGAAAGCTCAAGCAGCGGCAGGTACTGCGACCTTGATTTTGTGCTGTCGGGATAGTGGTTCAGTTTGATTTTGTAGGCAAGGGCAAATAGCTCGCTGCCATCGCCGACATATTTCAGCACCTCGTGCACGGGATGCACCCACTTAAAGCCGTGGCGCGCGTGAATCTTGTCGGCATAAAATGAAATATCGGGTGTGCCGTCAGGCTTGAAGCTCCAGGTGTAGCTGTACCTTGCCTGCGTGGTTTTATCTGTCCACACGCGTTCAAGCTCGTTGCGCCATCCGCGTTCAAAAATCTCGTCAAGGTCGGTGCAAACGCAGATGTCGTAATCGTCGGGCACAAAGTCAAGCGAAATATTGCGTGCAGTGTCAAACCGCCACTCGTCAAGACTGATTTTGTACACCGCAGCTCCCCTGCTTCGCAGCTTTTCAACAGTGCTGTCGGTTGAGCCTGTGTCGCACACAAAAATTCCGTCAGCCTCGCTCATTGAATCGACCCATCGGTCAACAAATTTTTCCTCATTCTTGCATATAGCGTAAACTGCAACCTTAAATTTGCTCATAATCTCACCTCTATGTACGGGCGTCGCCGCCCGTTCATCAAGCAATTTTGATGATTACAAGGTTTTCTGTTACGGCACAGTTACCGCCTGCAGAAGCAGAGCAGTTAAACGAATTTGTATTCGTGTCGGGATTGATTACGCTGAGCACATCGCCTGCGTTTGCTGTAACAAGCACTGTGTTTGAAAGCTGCTCTGCTGCAGTCATGCCTGCAACAGTGCTCTGAAGAAGTGTTCCGTTAAGCGCCACGCCAAGCTGACCTTCCGAATCAGATGTTGCATGAAAAGCTACAAGATAAATGCCTGCCTGCACAAGAGTGAAGGTTGTATCTGTTGTCTTTTCAATGGCGTTTCCGCCGATTGCGCCTGTATTCGGAAACTCAACTGCCTCGCCCGGAGCGATTGCGTCGGCATTATCCGAGGGAGCAAGCGCATAAAAGTTTGCGAAGGAAATCACAGCAGGAGGACCGGCAGGACCTGTAGGACCCATTGGACCCATCGGACCTACAGGACCCATAGGTCCTGTCGCACCGGTAGCGCCCTGTGGACCAATCGTACCTGCAGCACCAGCAGGACCAGTTGCACCTGTTGGGCCTGTTGGACCTGTCGCACCAATCGGACCAATCGGGCCTGTTGCACCTGTTGCACCTGTCGGGCCAATCGGACCAATCGGGCCTGTCGCACCCGGAATGCCCTGAATTCCCTGCACGCCCTGCGGTCCGGTAGGACCCATCGCACCTGCAGGACCTGTAGGGCCCATAATCATCGACGGACAACAGCTCTGTTGAGAGCCCACCGCGGTGCAGTTCTGTTGTGGCAGATTCTGCAGGAAGGGAAAAAAATCATTACATCTTCTGTTATCATTTCTTGAGTTGCAATTGTAAACAGTAATACTAAAACCTCCCCGATATTTCCGTGAGCATAACACTCACACTCTATAATATGGCAAAGTTCGACAATGTGTTACAATAATTAAGAGATGAATGATGAATGATGAATTATGAATTATAAATTATGAATTGAGGGTGAGCTCCGCTCACACTCATTATATAATGGGTACGGGCAACGCCCGTCCAAGCTGGAAACTGGTATCTGAAAACTGGAAACTGGAAACTGAAAACTGGTATCTGCGCAGCTGCGCTGCGCCTTGAGCCTTGATTCTTGAGTCTTGAGTCTGTTCACTTGAGTCTGTTCACTTGAGTCTGTTGACTTGAGTCTGACAGACAAAAAAAGAAATCGCTTTTCAGCGATTTCTTTTTTGTT
>CAMPBI010000062.1 GCA_946637545.1 uncultured Clostridia bacterium
TATAAAAACAAATTAAATTGAAACCTCGTGAGCGACATTGTAAAGGTTCATATCAATGTTCTTCTTCATATTGAGTGCTTCAAAGATATCGTAGTCAAGCACTTCTTCCTTCTGTGCTGCAACAACACGATTGCCGATATCCTGCATAAGAAGCTTAACTGCATAGTTGCCCATACGGGTTGCCATAATTCTGTCCTTTGCAGTCGGATAACCGCCGCGCTGCGTATGTCCGAGAATTGTAGCTCTTGACTCAACGCCTGTCTTTGCCTCAATTTCCGCCGCAAGAGCCTTGACGTCAACGCCTACGCCCTCTGCACACAGAATAATAAAGTGCTTTTTGTCAGCACGCTGCGTCTTTTTCATACGCTCGATAACGTGCTTTTCAATATCAAACGGCACCTCGGGAATAAGAATTGCCGTTGCGCCGCAGGCAATGCCCGAGTTAAGTGCAAGGTAACCTGCACGGCGACCCATAACCTCGATAACAGAGCATCTGTCGTGCGACTCTGTGGTGTCGCGGATACGGTCAACGAGTTCCATAATTGTGTTAAGGCATGTGTCGTAGCCGATTGTATAATCGCAGCAGGCAATATCGTTGTCGATTGTGCCCGGGATACCTACGCAAGGAATTCCTCTTTCGCTGAGGTCGCGCGCACCGCGGAACGAGCCGTCGCCGCCGATAACAACAACGCCTTCAATTCCCCACTCCTGACAAGTACGCACTGCTCTGCGCATACCTTCTTCAGTTGCGAACTCCGCACATCTTGCGGTGTACAGAATTGTACCGCCTCTGTTGATAATGTCGGAAACGGAGCGAAGGTCCATTTCAATAAAATCGCCGTTGATAAGACCGTTATAACCTCTGATAACGCCGTAAACCTTGATTCCGTTTTCACAAGCTGTTCTTACAACTGCTCTTACAGCAGCATTCATACCCGGAGCGTCGCCGCCACTGGTGAGTACCGCAATAGTTTTCATATCAATATCTCCTGTTTCAAATGTTTCTAATTTAGTAATTATACATCAATATATAACAAAAATCAATCGATGTCAATATATTACGGCAACATTTTTGTCGCCGAGAATCCGCTTGAGCTCCGAAAGCATGGTGTCATTTACATCAACATTGCTGCTGCGCGGCATACGGTGATATTTCTTTTCGTCAACGTAGTAATAATACAGCGGCATATCGCCGTCAAAGATTGATGTAATAATTTCAGCCTTGCTGATTCGGGGGTCGTTCTTACTGTCAAATTTCAGATACAAGCCGCGGTGCTTGCTGTCCGCCGCCTTTTTGGGCGTTTCGGGCTGCGTCTGTTGTGTCTGCGGCTCCGAGCCCGGCTTGAACACGACGTTTGCAAGAATTTTTGCATCCTTTTCGTCCTCAATTGACAGCGTGCCCGAAACTGCGATAACGCCTCCGTCGCGCACGAGAGGCGCATACTGCACAAATACTTTCGGGAACAGTACAATTTCCACCGAACCGTACAAATCCTCAAGGGTAACAAACGCCATATTCGCCTTGTTCGCCCTTGTCTGTTTAACCGTAATATGTGTTATGATTCCGCAGAGCGTGACGGTGTCGCCCGCTTTCAGATGCGAATCTCCGCCGGCGGCTTCGAGAATATCAAGTGTACGGGAACAGCCTGACGAGGTTATATAACTTTCGTACTTATCCATAGGATGCCCCGAAAGGTAAAGTCCCGTCATCTCTTTTTCCATCTGCAGAAGCTCCTGCTTGGGAAATTCCTTAATGTCAGGCAGAGCAAAATCTGTTCCGAAATCCTCGCTTATGTCAAACAGTCCAACCTGACCGTACATAGTTTTGCGGCGCTGTTCTTCAATATTAGTGACAAGCACGGGGAGTCCGCCGAGCATCTGCCGCCTGTTTGCTCCCAGGCAGTCCATAGCGCCGCACTTAATCAGCGACTCAACGGCGCGGCGGTTGAAATGGCCGTTTTGCATACGCTCGCAAAAATCGGACAGGCTTTCAAAATCGCCGTTTTTTCTTTCCTCGATTATTTCCTCAATAAAGTCGTTGCCCAGATTCTTAATGCCGAGCAGCCCGTAGTTAATCACCTTTCCGTTTGCCGTAAAGCCCTTCATCGAGCTGTTGATGTTCGGCGGTGCAAGACGCAGTCCGAGCCGCTTGCATTCGGCAATATACCTTGCGACCTTATTTGACGAATCAAGCACCGAGGTGAGAAGCGCCGCCATAAATTCGGCAGGATAATATGTTTTCAGATAGGCGCATCTGTACGCAACAAGCGCATAGCACGCGGCGTGCGACTTGTTGAAGGCATACGATGCAAAATCAGTCATCTTGTCGAAAATAGCGTTCGCCGTTTTGAAGTCGATATTGTTTTTTGCGCAGCCTTCAATAAAGGTCTTGCGCTCGTTTTCCATAACGTCGTGCTTTTTTTTACTCATTGCACGTCGCACAACGTCCGCTCTTCCGTATGAATAACCGGCAAGCGAACGGAAAATCTGCATAACCTGCTCCTGATACACCATACAGCCGTAAGTATTTTTGAGTATCGGCTCAAGCATAGGTGTGTCATACTTTATATTATTCTTGTTTTTTGAATTTTCCACAAAGGTGTCTATCTGGCTTGCAGGTCCGGGACGGTACAGCGAGGTCGCAGCAATCAAATCCTCAAGCGCCGTCGGCTTAAGGTTCATAAGCATTTGCTTCATTCCGCCCGATTCAAACTGAAATATGCCTTCGGTCTGACCCTTGGCAAACATTTTGTAAACCTTCGCATCGTCAATTGAAACATGCTGAATGTCGACTCCTGCCGCCTTTGCCGCATCGTCGATAACTGTCAGGGTGCGCAGTCCGAGGAAATCCATTTTGAGCAGCCCAAGCTCCTCGAGGGTTGTCATAATATACTGTGTGACAACAAGTCCGTCGTTTGTCGCAAGCGGTACATAGCTTGATACAGGGTCGTGCGTGATAACAACGCCTGCGGCGTGCGTAGATGTGTTTCGCGGCATACCCTCAACCTGACGCGCAGTCTGAATAAGCTTGTTGACCTGCTCGTTTTCTTCCATAGCGCGACGGAGCTCTGCGCTCTTTTCAATAGCACGGTCAATCGTTATTTTAAAGTCACTTGGCACCATTTTTGCCACAGCGTCAACCGCGGAATAAGGCATACCCATTGCACGTCCGACGTCGCGGATAGCGGCGCGCGTTTGCAGCGTACCGAAGGTGACAATCTGCGCCACATGATCTGCACCGTATTTTTCGGTTACATAATCAATAACCTCCTGCCGTCTTTCGTAGCAGAAGTCGATATCAAAGTCGGGCATTGATACTCGCTCGGGGTTGAGAAAACGTTCAAAAATGAGGTCGTATTTCATCGGGTCAAGGTCGGTGATTCCGATACAGTACGCCGCAAGGGAGCCTGCGCCGGAACCTCTTCCCGGACCGACGGGAATATCCTTGCTTTTTGCAAAGCGCACAAAGTCCTGAACTATCAGATAATAGTCCGTATAGCCCATTTTGTTGACAGTGTCAAGCTCGTATTCAAGGCGTTTTTTGTAATCCTCCGGAACATCGCTGCCGTAGCGCTTGTAAAGACCTTTGTAGCAGAGCTTTCTGAAATACTCAAAATGGTCCATATTGTCCGGCGTTTCAAAATACGGAAGCTTTGTGTTGCCGAACTCAAAGTCAAAATTGCACATTTTTGCTATCTTGTCCGTATTGTCAATTGCCTCGGGGAAATCCGAAAAGAGTGAGCGCATTTCGTCCTCGCTCTTGAGGTAAAAGTTGTTGCTGTGGAACTCAAGTCCCGTGTCCTCACCGAGAGTTTTGTTTGTGGCAATACAAATGAGCACCTGCTGAATATCGGAATCCTCCTGCATAACATAATGCACATCGTTCGTTGCAACAAGCGGTATTCCCGTGTCAGCGTGAAGTCGGCTGATACCGTCAATCACAACTTTTTGCTCGGGGATGCCGTGGTCCTGAATTTCGAGATAATAATTCTCCTCGCCGAAAACATCGCGATACCAGAGCGCCGCACGCTTTGCTCCGTCATAATCCTTTTGCAAAAGGAGTTGCGGAATTTCGCCTGCGATGCAAGCAGAAAGGCAAACGAGTCCCTCGCTGTACTGTTCGAGCAAATCGCGGTCAATTCGCGGTTTGAAATAAAAGCCCTCTGTGAACGCGAGCGACACCATTTTAATCAGATTTTTATAGCCCGTTTCGTTCTTAACAAGCAAAATAAGATGGTTGTACTCCTTGTCGAGCATCTTGTCCTTGTCAAAACGGGTGCGGGGCGCAACATAAACCTCGCAGCCGATAATCGGCTTTATCCCCTCTTTTTTGCAGGCGCGGTAAAAATCGACTGCGCCGTACATATTGCCGTGGTCGGTGATAGCAAGAGAGGTCATACCCAGCTCCTTTGCACGACTGACAAGCCTGTCAAGACGGCAGGCACCGTCAAGCAGGCTGAACTGCGTGTGTAGGTGGAGATGGGTGAACATTGTAAATTCCTCCGGGAACAGTGATTAGTTTTAGCGGATAGTTGAGCAAGACTCAAGTCGGTTACCGGGTATTCGCCTTGAAGATTAGTTTATAACCAGGTGTGGACGGATTCCGCCCTCAATTCGTAATTATTATATTTCCTCTGCGATTTTTATAAGGCGCTGAAGTCTGTGATTTGCGCCGCTGCGCGATATGGGCGGATTGAACATTCCGGCAATTTCCGAAAGTGACAAATCAGGATTTTCCAGTCTGATTTCCGCCATTTCCCGCAGTTGCGGCGAGAGGGTATCAAGCCCCCTCTTTTTTTGTATTTTCATAATTGCGGCAAGCTGCGGCGATGCAGCTTTGACAGTTTTTTCGATATTAGCCGTTTCGCAGTTTGCCTTGCGGTTTGCCGCGTTGCGGATTTCTTTGACAATTTTAATATTCATCATATCGAACATCGCGGCTGACGCGCCCATAATATACAGGCAGTCCTCAATAGCCTCGCTGTCCTTGAAATAGATAATGTGGTAGCCCTTGCGCACAACAAGCTTGGGCGACAGGTCGCTTTCGGCAAAAAGCGTCATAAGGCTTTTGGTAAGATTCATAAACGCCACCGAAAACTCAAGATGATAATCCTTTTCAGGACTTGACACCGTACCGCAGCTCAGGAACGCGCCTGCAAGAAAAGCATTCTGACAGGTTTGGCAGTCAAAGTTTGACAGATTTATTTTGAGGCTTGTCTCGTGCTCGTTATGAGCAAAAAAGCCAAACAGCATTGACGCTGTGCTTTTGTCCCTGATATCAATCGTGAAGCTCCTGCCGGACGGCGACACAATAACGCTGCAGTCAATATTGCAAAGCTCCTTGAGAAGTCGTTTATAAAGCGCAATTATATTCTCGTTCTCGCTCTGAAAGGTCATTCGTCTGGGTGAAAACGATTTAGAAAACAGAGCCATCCCGTAAAGGAGGCTCTTTTTGCAGCATCGCTTATCATATTCAATTTTCACAAGCTCGTTTTTTACCTGTGCTGAAAATGACATATTTTATCTTCTTTCAATATCCCTGTGATTAACCGTCACATTGTCCCAACGGCGACTGAAATACTTGTAAAGCGCCTCGGCAAATGCAACGCTGCGGTGATTGCCGCCTGTGCATCCGATTGCAATAACAACCTGGCTTTTGCCCTCTTTTATATACAGCGGATTAAGGAAGTCAAGCAACCCCTTGAGCTTTTCAAGAAGCTCGTTTGCCTCGTCAAAACTGAAAACATAGTTAAATACTTCTTCGTCAAGTCCTGTTTTTGAACGCAGTGACTCAACCCAGTACGGATTGGGCAGGCAACGCACGTCAAGAACAAAGTCGGCGTCAGTTGGAATACCGTGCTTGAAACCGAATGACATAACGTTGATGTTCATAATATCCTTGTCGTCGCCGATAAGAATCTGTGTGAGCCTTTTGCGCAGCTGTATGTTGCTGAGGTCAGAGGTATCAATCACAAAATCTGCGCTTTGACGAATGGGCTTGAGCATTTCCTTCTCATACTCGAGAGCCTCCTCAAGCCTGCCCGAAAACTTGTCCGCAAACGGATGCTTGCGGCGCGTGAGCTTGTAACGCTTGAGCGCTTCGGGAGTTTTAATGTCAAGAAAAATAATTTTCACCGAATAGTCGCCGTATTTCAGATTTTCAACCGCATCTGTAAATGCGGTAAAAACGCCCTTTGAGCGCACGTCGGCAACAATGGCAATTTTATTATAGTCGTCGGACTTTTCAATAAGTTCGATAAAGGTAGAAATAAGCTCGGCAGGCATATTATCAATGCAGTAATATCCCGCGTCCTCCATAAAGCTCATTGCAGTTGATTTTCCGGCGCCTGACACGCCTGTGAGTAAAATAATCTCTTTCATAATTCTCCGCTATTTTGTAACTCTTATTTCCATTTCGAGTTTTACACCCTTATTTTTATAAACCGTATCGGAAACTTTTTTGCATAGGTCAAGCACATCCCTGCAGGTTGCGCCTCCCTTATTTATAACAAAGCCCGCGTGCTTTTCGCTCACCTGCGCGCCGCCGACTGTTGCGCCCTTGAGGTTGCACTCTTCAATCAGTGCGCCTGCAAAATATCCCTCGGGGCGTTTAAAGGTTGAGCCCGCCGAAGGAAACTCAAGCGGCTGTTTATCCTTACGTCTGCCAAGCAGGTCGTCCATTTTGGCTTTGATTTCGTCCTTGCTGCCCTTTTTGAGTTTGAGGTAAAGCCCTGTGACAATGCAGCCGTTATTGTAATATGCTGAATGGCGGTAAGACAAATCAAGTTCATCTCCGCAAAGCTCGCCTTTTTCCCCGTCTGCGGTAATATGGTCGCACTTGTAAAGCACATCCTTCATCTCGCCGCCGTAAGCGCCTGCATTCATAAATGCAGCACCGCCGCACGAGCCGGGAATACCGTAGGCGAATTCAAGTCCTGTCAACCCTTCCTCAAGTGCAAGGCGGCACACCTTGATAAGCTGCGCGCCTGCCTCGGCGTAAATTGTTGTGTCGTCAAGCAATCTGACATCTGAAAAATTCTTGCCGAGCAGTATAACGCACGCGTCAATTCCGCCATCGTCAACAAGCAGGTTTGAGCCGTTGCCGATTGCCATATATCTGACGCCGAGTTCGTTGCACTTTTGGACAATTTGCGCAATCTCGTTTGCCGATTTAGGCTCTGTAACAAGACGAGCCGCACCGCCTATTTTGAAGGTGGTGTGGCTTGCCATAGATTCATTTTCTGTAAAATCAATATTGTTTTCCGTTAAAAAGCTGATTAATTCTTTCAAAGTTTCACCTTAAATAATTATTGTACACTGCCGAGAATTGCAGCGCCGATGACACCGGCGTCGTTGCCGAGTTCAGCCTTCATAATCTTGGTCTGAATTTTTGAGTAAACGCTGTAACGCTCGGACTCAATATATCTGCGAAGCGGACGGAGAAGGGTTTCGCCCTCGTTGCATATGCCGCCGCCCACACAGATAATCTCGGGCTGAAGCGCATTAACAAGGTTGATAAGTCCGCACGCTACATATTTTATGTAAGTATCAACAACTTTAATACCTGCAATATCGCCGCGGCGCATTGCGTCAAATGCAGTTCTGCCGGAAACCTTGCCCTCTTCTTCGGCAAGCTCGTGCATTATTGAATCGGGGTATTCTTCCATTGCACGCTTTGTCTGATTGATAAGCGCAGTTGCCGACGCATACGCCTCCCAGCAGCCTTTACGTCCGCAGGTGCAGGGCTCGCCGTCAACAACAATTACCATATGACCACACTCGCCGCCTGCGTTATTGACACCCGACACGATTTTGCCGTCAACAATAACACCCGAGCCAACGCCTGTTCCAAGCGTTACTGCAACAAAATTCTTTGAGCCGTTACCGCAGCCTGCGTACGCCTCGCCGAGAGCAGCGCAGTTTGCGTCGTTTTCTATATAAACAGGCTTGTCGCCGAGTCTGTCCCTGAGCATCTGCGCTGCAGGAACATGGTCAAAGCCGAGGTTGTTTGCAAATTCTATTACACCCTCGGTATTAACTGTGCCGGGCGTGCCCATACCGATTGACTCGATGTCGTCAATTGTAACGCCTGCGTCGCCCATAGCCTGCTTTGATACCATTGCGATGTCGTCAAAAATCTCATCTGCACTGCGCGGCATAGCAGTTGGTGTTTTAGCCTTTGCGATGATGTTATACTTTTCGTCAACTACTGCGGCAACAATGTTTGTTCCGCCAAGATCAATTCCGATTGTGTACATAAATTTATCTCCCTTAAATTAGTTTTAGATTAATTCTGAAACATTAACTGTTGTTCCAGATTTCAAGTTCCTTTTCGCTCGGCTCGATGTCGTCCATACCGAGTGAGTGCATAAGTTCCTTTGCACCGTTGTAGCCCATCTTCTTCTGACGGTTGTTCATTGCCGCCGTCTCCACAATAACGGCAAGATTTCGTCCGGGAGTAATCGGTACGGTAATCACGGGAACCTTGACATCAAGGATTTTTGCATACTCATTGTCAAGTCCGAGTCTGTCGTAAGCCTTGGTCGAATCCCATTCCTCAAGTTGAATAATCATATCGATTTTTTCCTGCGGCTTAACGGCGCCCATACCAAACACACGGCGTGCATTTATTATGCCGATTCCGCGGAGCTCAATAAAGTGGCGGATATTAGTCGGAGACGAGCCCTCGAGCACCTTGTCCGACACCTTGCGAATTTCGACGGCGTCATCGGCAATAAGTCTGTGTCCGCGCTTGATAAGCTCAATCGCCGTTTCGCTTTTACCGGCGCCGCTTTCGCCGACGATAAGCACGCCCTCGCCGTAAACCTCCACAAGCACACCGTGACGCGTTATTCTCGGGGCAAGTTCTCTGTTAAGATATGCAATAAGCGCTGCAAGGAACGGCGATGTTTCCTCTTCCGTCTTGAGCAGCGGCACCTTGTATTCCTTGCACGCCTCAACAAAATAGTCGGGGATTTCAAGCCCTCGTGTGACTACCGCTGCCGCGGGGTGAAGCCCGAGCCAGTACGACAGCGCGCGGCGGCGTTCATCGGGCAGCATATGCTGCAAAAAGCCGAATTCTGTCCAGCCCAGAATCTGAATACGAAGACTGTCAAAATAGTCCGTGTAACCCGTCAGAACTATTCCCGGTCTGTTGACCTCGTTTGTAATTATTTCAATTTCATCTGCCGGCTTGGGAAGGTACACTGTTTCAAGCGAGTGATTGTAAATAATCTTCTCAAGCGATACGGAATACTTGTCTGCCATAGTTTACTCCCGTAAATTAAACTTATTCA
>CAMPBI010000063.1 GCA_946637545.1 uncultured Clostridia bacterium
TTTATACAAGCAGTTTTTGCATTTTGTCAATTGAGTTTTGTTTTAACTCAAACGACGGGTGGACGTATCGGTTGAGAGTAATTTTTGTATCGGCGTGTCCGAGCAGTTCAGACACCGTTTTTGCGTCAACGCCAGCCTCAATACAGCGCGTTGCGAAAGTGTGGCGCAGCGTGTGAAATGTTACGTCCTTCAGCCCGCAATCCTTGACATAACAGCTGAACGCCATTTGCAAATACCGCGGTTCAGTGAACACAAGCCGCTTGTTTGACAGCACGTACCCTTCACTTTTAAACATATTATAGTATTTGACAAGCTCAAGCGGATACGGCAGAACGCGTACCGAACTGTTGCTCTTTGGCGGGGTAATGATTACCTCGCTTTTTTCTTTTACTTTTACCCTTGTCATCGTT
Organism: uncultured Clostridia bacterium; assembly: GCA_946637545.1. Classification (GTDB taxonomy): domain Bacteria; phylum Bacillota; class Clostridia; order Oscillospirales; family Acutalibacteraceae; genus Eubacterium_R. The sequence continues at coordinate 411 of CAMPBI010000063.1, forward strand.
TTTGTTACGGATATTGTTCCGCCCGATATATCCTCCCACTTCAGAGCGCAAAGCTCGCCTATTCTGAGCCCTGTGTACATAGCAAGCAGTGTGCCGAATTTATGTATATCAATATCCTCCTTGAGATAGTCAATCAGCTGCTTTTGCTCAAATACAGAAAGACATCGCGTTTTCTTATGCTCCTCGCGCAAGTATTTTATTTTCGGCATATGCACCTCGTATTCCTCGGAGGCAAATGACAATATCATATTTAATATAATTAATATATCATTTATTGTTTTGTTGCAGAGCCCCTTGCCCTGCAATCCTGCGGTGAAGTTCGTCAAAATGCTCCTGTCGAAATCCGACACGGGAATATCCTTGAGGCAGGATATGTGATTTTTGAAAACCCCTTCATACTTTGCAACCGTATTTGGTTTTGAATCAAGGCGCACTCCCGCAATCCACAGCCTGTAAGCATCGTACAAGGCAGTATTATTCCTTATATTTGTGCGTGAGATTATCCACTGCTGCTTTTCCCTTGCCTCCTCATAGCTGCTCGCATACACTGAACCGTAAAGCTTTTTTCCGTCAGGAGCTATTTCCTTTACATATCGCGCCTCCCAGCGCCCGTCTTTACGCTCATAGATGTTTTCTCCTCTTTTTTGCATTTTTTATCATCCTTTCTAAAACTTTTATTTTCAGCCGCTACAAAAACGGCAAAATTAGCGATAATAGACTAATTTCTATCATTTTAAATGTTAATAATTTATTAAAATATTTTGCTCAAAACTATTGAAAAGCGCATAGATATATGCTATAATTGTAAAAAATATATGAATTTTATATGTGAAAGTGTTTTTGCATATAATTTCATATATGTATTTAATCAACGATGGAACGCATACCGAAGGCAGACAAGAAAAAAGCCCTCTTTGGAAATCCAAAGAGAGCTGCCGTGGTAATGCGTTATTATTTTGCCGCAAAGATTTGAATGACTGTCAAAAGTACAGGATTTGACCGCCGTCCGTTATTCGGACGGCTTTTATATTTTGCTGTACTCCTCATCCGATACGGGTTCAAGCCACTGCGTGCTTGCATTTTCGCCCGCAATTTCAATTGCAAGGTGCGAAAACCACGAATCTGCCGCTGCACCGTGCCAGTGCTTGACGTTTGCCGGAATGTTTATCACAGTACCCTCGGTCATTTCGACAGGCTCCTTGCCTTCTTCCTGGTAATATCCCCTTCCGCCGACGCAGATAAGCATTTGTCCGCCGCCGTTTGTTGCGTGATGAATGTGCCAGTTATTACGGCATTTCGGCTCAAAGGTTACATTAAAAATCGGAATCTGCTCGGTTGAAACAGGTGCAAGATAGCTCTGCCCGATGAAATAGTCGCCGTACGGATTCGGCTCGCCTATCGGGAACATTATTTGTTTTTCAAATGCGTCCTTTGCAGATTCAGTCTGCCCGCCATCGCACCAGACCTCTTTTGCAAGGCGGAACACCGCCCAGCCCTTCGGCCAGCCTGTGTACATTGTGCAGTGTGTAATAATCGCTGCAATTTCGTTTTTTGTAACACCGTTTTTCTTTGCATTTTCGAGGTGATACTTAAGAGAACTGTCGGTAATGCCGCTTGACATAAGCGAAACGACTGTGACAATACATTTTGTTTTTACATCAAGTACAGGCTCGTTCCACACCTCGCCGAAAAGAATGTCGTCGTTAAGGTGGGCAAACATCGGCGCAAATTCGCCGAGCTGTTCTCTGCCTGCTGTCTGTACAATTTTGCTCATAGTAATTGCTCCTTTTATGTTTTTGATGTTGAATATTATATCAAATTGAAAAGATTAAAGCAACCAAAAGCTTTGTAAGGCGGTCAATAAATACTGTTGATTAATTGCTGTAAAAATGTTATTATATTAATTGATAAAACTTTAGCAAGGTCGTGATTTGTTATGCATCAACACCACACCGTGAGTGCAGAAAGCACAGATGAGCTCAAGGCGCTCCTTGAATATACGGTGAATCACAACACCTCCCATACCGACGAGCTGCTTCAAATAGCAAAAAAGCTTGGCGAGTGTGGAAAAGCGCCTGCAGGTGAAAAAGTTATTGCGGCGCTTGAGGAATACAAAAAAGGCAACGCGCTTTTAGCCGAAGCGCTTGAAAATTTGAAACAGGGTGATGAAAAATGAAGGATTTAAAGTATCTTTACGAATTTGAAAACCTGCTTCAGGAGGCAAACAACGACCTCGTTCAGCAGGCAAAAAAGGACGGCAAGCTATGCCTTGCCTATACCTGCTACCACATTCCGGAGGTTCTGTTGAATCTTCCGGGCTGCTTTTCAACAAGGCTACGCGCTCCGAGAACGGGCTCGCTTGATATTTCGACATATTATATGAGCTCATTTTTGTGCGGTTTCTCAAAAGCGCTTGTTGAAAGAGGTATCGAGGGCGGTTATCAGCATCTTGACGCGCTCTTCGGCAGCGAAACCTGTTCGCAGATGAACAGGGCTTACGAGCATTTTGAGCTGCTCCACCTTGTTGATAATCCAAACTTTTTTGTAACTATTTCAGACGTGCCGTTCAAAATTATGCCTCACACTATCAAGCACTACAAGCGTCAGATGCAGGAAAAGGTGCTTGACAAGCTGCACGAGGTTTACGGCGTTGACATCAGCGAAGATGCACTGCGCAAGGCTGTTGAGGAACACAACGAGGTATGCCGTCTGATTACGGAAATCGGCGAGTACAGAAAAGAGGAAAATCCGCGAATCACGGGTTATGAGTTCCATGTTCTTAATCTGATTACATACTGCTGCCCGAAATATCTGATAATTGACAAACTTCGCGAAACGGCGGAGGAGCTCAAAACCAGAGAACCTGATAAAAAGAAGAATTACAGGGCGAAGATTGTTGTTGTCGGCTCCGAGATGGACGACCCTGACTTTACAAAGCTTATTGAGGATTCGGGCGCGCTCGTTGTTGCTGACCGCTTCTGCTTTGGCTCGCTGCCGGGCAGAGAGGAAATACACCTCACCGACGACCACGACGTGCTTGAACAGATTATTGTTCACTATATGAAAACCTGCCAGTGCCCGAGATATATGTCGCAGGACAAGGTCGAGGGCAGACGCACATTTGTTAAAAAGCTTGTTGAGGATTATCACGCTGACGGTGTGCTTTACGAGCAGCTCAAATTCTGTGAATACTGGGGATATGAGCGTGCGCTTGCGTCACACATTGTTACAAACGACTTTGGTATTCCGTCTGTATGCGTTGACCGTCAGTACACTGCAAGTGCGTCGGGACAGTTGAGAACAAGAGTTCAGGCGTTTGTTGAAAGCCTTGAAATCAAGAAAATTCAGTGAGGAAGGAGACGGCAATATGAATATAAAAGCAAAGCTCAAAAACCTCTGGCGCAACGAGCCGCATAATCTTGGCGACTTGCACGAGGATAAAACGGGTATTCTAAAGCACAGAGAGTGGCGCGGTGTTGCAGATACGGCATATGATTACTACCGCTGGCTGATTACCTGGAAGGATATTATCAAAATGGCAGGCAAGGCTCCCGTGTCAACAGTCAAGGGACTTGCAAGTTACCGCTGGATGATGAGTTACCTTACTGCTCCTGCGTGGGTTGACAGACACACCGAGGGTCTCCGCGGACCGCAGCTGCGAATCACTCACCTGCATTTCAATATGCTTGTAAAGCCCACCACCGACCTCATCAATTTTCTGCTCACTAACGACAGGCATTTTCACGAAAACTCAAAATGGGCTGACAGAACGGTCAATGTTGACGAGATTTTTTCGTCGGAATTTATCGCAGGTTTTCCGAATCTGCGTGACAACCACGTGACTACGATTCCGATTTTCCTGACCTCTATGGTTGACCAGAATATCACGCCGCCTTATCTTGATATTACAGAGAGTTACGGCGTTCCTGCGGATGTTTGTCCGCTGCCGTCTGCCGAGGCGGGCGTTGCAATCAACGACGACTATCCGCTTGTCGGAGCATGCGCGCTAACCTGCAATATGCCGTGCGACGGCTCGATTATCAACTCATCATACATAGACAGGCGCTTTAACATTCCGACACAGGTTATCAACGTTCCCCTTCGCTACAACGGCGAGGACGTTCAGGAATACGCAGTTGATGAAATAAAGTCCGCTATTGAGTTTGTTGAACAGCAGACAGGCGAAAAATGGGACTGGAACGCATTTTTCACCGCAATGAAGCAGTACAACAAGCAGACCGAATACGAAATTCAGAAGTGGGAGGTCAACAAAACAGACTATCCGCAGATGACGGGCGCGACCTTCTGGCTTTACAGACTGTTTTACTTCCACATTTCAGGCGGTATGGACAATCGTTTTCTCAAGGTTGACAAAAAGGTCAACAAGCTTATGCTCGACGCTTATGAGAAAAAGACAAAGTGCTCAAAGGAGATGCGCCACAGAGCAATCGTTTGGTCCTGCCCTGCAAACTACTACACAAGCCTTGCAAACTGGCTTGAAAACTGCTGGGGCGTTAACGTTGTAATGGATATGGAAACAATGATTTCATATTATATGTACGACACCGAGGACAAGGAAAAGGCACTCGGCACTCTTGCAAAAACACTTCAGCGCACAACAATGCGTAAGCATACAAAGGGCGGCTACGCAAATGTTGTTGACGAGCTGTGGCGAATTGTCGAGGAGTTCAACGCCGATATGGTTATTATGTACGACCAGATTTCGTGCAAGGGTATGGACGGACTCAACGGCATTTTTGACGACCAGGCAAGAGAACACAATGTAAGCTTTATCTGGGTGCCGCAGGACCTTATGGACCCTCGCACAATTTCGCGACGCGATATGCGCGAGCACATCAACAGATATATGCAGACAGTTCTTCAGGAAGAGCCTGTTGACCCGACGCTTGTTGATTTTGACGACACGCTCGCCTGGTAGCGCACGCGCTGCTTTTGCCCGGTAAGAGATAAGTTTAAAAAGGAGTAATTAACTATGAAATATTTTGGCGGATGTGATGTAGGCTCTACATACACAAAATGCGTTATTCTTGATGAAAACGGCAAGATGGTTGCCGATGTGACTAACAGAAGCAAAATCAATCCCGTTCAGTCTGCTGAAATTGCGCTCAGCGACGCTGTCTCACAGGTTGACGGCTTGAATTCTGCAAAAGACCTGGCATACCTTGTGGGTACGGGCTACGGACGAAACAAGGTACCCTTTGCAGATGAAAACATCAGCGAGATTTCGTGCCACGCAATGGGTGTTCATGTTACAAACCCGAACGTTAAGGCGATTATCGACATCGGCGGACAGGATGTTAAGGGTATTGCAATCGACACCGACGGCACCGTTAAAAACTTTGCAATGAACGACAAGTGCGCAGCAGGTACAGGCAGATTTTACGAGGCTATGGCAAACGCCTTTGAAATGACTCTTCCCGAGTTTTCAAAGCTTTCGCTCCAGGCTAAAAACACTATTCCGATTACTGCACAGTGCACTGTTTTTGCAGAATCAGAGGTCATTTCGCTTGTCGGCGAAGGCAAGCCGATGGATGAAATTGCAGCAGGCATTCAGCTTGCAGTTGCAAAGCGCTGCTTTGTAATGGTTAAGAAGGCAGGCGCTACCGACAGCATCACTCTTACAGGCGGCTGTGCAAAGAACGACGGACTCAAAAAGGCTATTGAAAAGGTGCTGAAAATCAAGGTTGTTGAGCTTGACACCGACCCGCAGCTTATGGGTGCGCTCGGCGCTGCCGAATACGCAAGACAGAAAGGACTGGCTAAATAATGAAACTTTTTAAAGCATTACTTATACTTGTTGCTGTTCTGGCAGGATTCTTTGTGGTGACATTTTCAATTTACTACACAAACAGCGATATGAAGCTTGTCAGAGTGATTTACGACAAGATGCAGCCGTACTACGACAATCTTAAAAAGGACAGAAAACTGTAATGTGTTTATCAACTGCATATAAAAATGAAATATCCGATTCAACCGCCATTATGAACAACGTGATGACTGTTGAATGTGACGACAAAACCGTAACGCTGATTGACCTTATGGGACGCAGGCTGACAGTTGAAGGGCAACTGCTGAGGGCAAGCCTCACGGACGGATATGTGATACTCAAAGCAAACTGATATGGAAAGCAAAACAACAATTATAGCCCTTGTCGGCAAGGGCGGTGTGGGCAAAACATCGCTGTCGGCGGTGACAGTTCGCCTGCTTGCCGAGGCTTATCCCGACAAAAAAATACTTGCAATTGACGCTGACCCTGCTGTCGGTCTTTCAACTGCGCTCGGAGTAGATGTGACTTCTACCGTTGACGACATACGCAAGTCGTTTGTTCAGGTTGCCGAAAGCGGCAACAGCAGCGCCGCGATTGAACTTCTCGGTGAGGCAAAATATCAGATGCTTGACGCGCTTGTCGAAATGAACAATGTTTCATTCCTGGCAATCGGACGCCCCGAAAGCGCAGGCTGCTACTGCAAGGTTAACGCGTATCTGAAAGAAATTATCTCTATGATTGCCGACAATTTTGACTTTGTTGTAATCGACGGCGAGGCGGGAATTGAGCAGGTTAACCGTCGCGTTATGGAAAAGGTTACGCACCTTATTCTTGTGTCTGACGCCAGCCGAAAGGGGCTGCAGGTTATTCAGACAATTCACAAGGTGGCAAAAGAGCTTGTTATGTTTGACAGGACGGGCGTAATAGTTAACAGAATGCCCGATATGTCGCTTACAGATTCTCTCGACACGGGAGGCCTTGAGCTGCTTGCTTGCATACCCGATGACCGTGAAATGTCGCTCTCCGATATGAAGGGCGAAAGCGTTTACAGTCTGCCGGACGACGCCGAGGTAATACGCGGCACTCGGCAAGCACTTAAAAAACTGGACATTATAGGATAACAAAATGAAACTGTATGACGAATGTTTTGACGGGGTGGCAAAAATTCTTAACACCTTCCCTGTCACAAAACTCGAAATAAAGAGCGTATCCGAATGGAAGAATTCGGACAAAAATCAGATTGTTTTTCAGAGCGATACAGCCTATGAGCTCGGCGGCGGAACACTGCCTGCAGTCAGCAGTGTGGCGTTTACAGACAAGAGCGACTATGTCCGCGACGACGAAATTCTGCTGATAGGAAACGACCTTTCAAATATTAAAAAAAACACTCCATTTGCAAGAATCGCACTGATTCGCGTGAACGAAGATGAGATGGGCACGGGCGAAAAGCTTTATCAGACTATCAGAAAAATTGAGTACGCACGCTACCATATCAACCCCGACGGGTATATGATGCGCATTTCAGCCTTCACCCACCGCGAGGCAGCCCGTGTGAGCAAAAAAGCACTGAAAGGCGGGCTTTCATTTGCGCACATCGGCTCGTTTTTTATTGACGAATACAAAAAACAGCCTCAGGTTGAGGCTGTAAAGCTGTTGTTTGTGACTGCGCCGGACTTTCCGTACGACGAGCTTGAAGCAATAATGAAAAAGTCCGAAAGCATCACCACTGCACTTGACCATATTATGAAAGACATTAAAATGGACTGCCAGACCTGCAGTCTGAAAACGGTCTGTGAAGAGGTTGAGGCGCTGTGTGAAAAGGATTTTAACGGTGACTAGTGTCGCCGTTTTTTATTTTCCAAAAATATTTGCGCTTGCAGATGGGAAAATCGTTCATAACACCGTGCTCGGGGTCATAAAACACGCCGTCGCAAAAAAGCGACCAGTGCCAGCAGCGCGGTGTTTCAAGGCTCAAAAGACAAAGCGCAGGGAGTTCGCTTTTACCTTCAACCTGCACGCGTTCATCTGAAATACAAAATCCGTGAGAACGCAGATAGCTTTTCATTTCGTTCAGTGTGGTTTCGCGGCTGTTGTTGAGTTCTGCCGCTACAAGTTCAACAGGTATACCCGTCAGCATAGCAAGCACGGCTTGACCGCACTGAAGGTCGTCGGGTTCATGAATATAATCAATCATTTTTAATCTTTAAGTTCAAAAGTTACTGTTACATTTTCGCTGCCAAGCGCATCTTTCAGCCCGTCGGGATTGTCGATTTGACCAATGTCAGTATAACTGTAAGAGGTGCTGAAGCTCTCATAAAAAACCACAAGGCAGTCGTCGCCAAAAAGCTTAAGGTCGCCGCTTTTGATACTGTCCGGCACAGACTGTTCAGTGGGCAAAGCGCTGTCAAGATAACAGTATTTTTCATTACCGTGCAGCTCCTGCATATCGACTGTCAGCGGCAAACGGCTTGCAAATTCCTTTGCCGTTTTATTATCATACAACGTCGCCGCAAACTCCCTGCCGCCGACTTTAATTGTGATTTTGTTCATATTCTTTTCCTCGGTTGTACCGACAGTTGCCACTTGTGCTGTTGTGTTGACCTTGCTTTCTTTTTTAATTTGCTGACTGCTGCAGGCAGTTAACAAAAACAACATACAGATTGCTAATAATATAGTTTTTTTCAAAATGATTCTCTCTTTTTTATTTGTCAAGCAGTTTATAAATTCGCTCGATGTCCGCTTTTTGTGCAAGCTCCTGTGAAAAAGCAGTTGCGTTTGCGCATGCTGTGGCGAGTTTTTCACCTGTAAATCCCGCAACAAATCCGAGTGCTGTGTTGTCGACACC
>CAMPBI010000064.1 GCA_946637545.1 uncultured Clostridia bacterium
CTCAATATAATCAGGTGTGGACAGAGTCCACCGTCAATTCATAATTTATAATTAATAATTCATAATTTGATTATGAAATCAAAAACTGCTTTTATTGCAATTGTCGGCTGCCCGAATGTGGGCAAGTCGTCGCTGCTTAACAGAATGCTCGGCGTGAAGGTTGCAATTGTATCTTCAAAGCCGCAGACAACGCGAACAAAAATTATGGGCGTTCTCACCGAGGATGAGGTTCAGCTCGTTTTCACTGACACACCGGGTTATCACAAGCCGCACAACAAGCTCGGTGAAAAGATGTATCAGGCTGTCGGCGATTCAATCGGCGGCGTTGACGCCTGTCTGTTTGTAACCGAATCAAAGGGCGATATCAAAAAGGGCGAGGCTGAACTGATTGAAAAATTCAAAAAGCTCGGCGTGCCCGTAATACTTGCAATCAACAAAATTGATATGCTTTCGGACAAGAGCGAGCTGCTTGCAAGAATTGCACAGTTTGCACAGCTTTTTGATTTTGAGGCTGTAGTGCCCGTTTGCGCCACAAGCGGCGAGGGAGTGGGCGAGCTCATCGACGAGATGAAAAAGCTGTCGTTTGAGTCACCGCACTTTTTCCCCGACGACACACTCACCGACCAGCCCGAAAGAGTGCTTGCGGCAGAGATTATCCGTGAAAAAATCCTTCGTCTGATGGACAAGGAAATACCGCACGGAATTGCTGTTTCTATTGAAAAAATGCGTGAACGCGAGGATGCGGAAATTCTCGACATCGAGGCAACTATTTACTGCGAACGCGAAAGCCACAAGGGTATGGTTATCGGCAAAAAGGGCGCAATGCTCAAAAAAATTTCAACCTTTGCGCGTCAGGATTTGGAAAGCTTTTTTGATATTAAAGTCAATCTGCAGACCTGGGTAAAGGTCAAAGAGGACTGGCGAAACCGCGAAGGACTTATTCACAATTTCGGCTTGGATTAATTTGGCATAAGTTATCACCTGAAAAAAGCACAAAATACTTTTGGGTGATATTATGGACGAATACTGGAACAAATTTATGCAGAGCGGAAAGGTTGACGACTATATTAAATACGTCAACAACTACTTCAACAATGTAAACTCAAAACAGGCGGAGGATAATGCAGCAGACGGTCAAAGGCTTGATAATACGGGAACAGACTATCGGGGAGAGTGACAGACTTGTTACTCTCCTTACAGGTGATTTGGGACTTGTGAGGGCGTTTGTCCGCAGGGCAAAAACTATCCGCAATCAGAATTTGTCCGCTACCTCGCTGTTCGTTTACGGCGAGTTCACACTTTATCGCGGACGCGACGCATACGTTGTTGATTCGGCGCAGTCTATTGAAGTTTTCTTTGAACTGCGCTCGGATATTGAACGCCTTGCGCTTGCACAGTATTTTGCGCAGCTTACATATTTTCTCGGGGCAGAGGAACAGCCTGCGCCCGAAACCCTGCGCCTTGTTCTGAACGCGCTGCATCTGCTTTGCAGGGGCGAAAAGGATTTGCGTATAATCAAAGCCGCCGTGGAAATGCGTATGCTCACTCTTGGCGGATATATGCCTGATATTACGGCGTGCTACCGCTGTGGGACCTTTGAATCAGACCCGATGTATTTTGACATCGAGGAGGGTTGTATTTACTGTAGGGACTGCTACCGCAACAATGCAATGACTGCACCGCTCGGCGTAATTACTGCACTGCGCTTTATTTGCCTTACAGAAAATGTTGCAAAGGTCTTTTCGTTTTCACTGAACAGCGACAACCTTGATATTCTCTGCAATATCAGCGAAAAATACCTTCTCTCACGCGTGGAGAAAAAATTGACAACACTTGAGTTTTATAAAAGTATAACTAATTATGAATAAGCATTTTGAAACACTTGAACTCAACAGAATACTCGAGCTGTTAAAGGCTGAAACCTCGTGCGACGACGCAGCAGAGCTTGCGCTTTCGCTCGAGCCGAGCAGTGATTTTGTAACAGTCTGCAATCTTCTCAGTCAGACAGAGGACGCGTTTTCTCTGCTGGCTCGTTTTGGCGCGCCCTCTTTCAGCGGGCTGCACAATGTTAACGGTCCGCTTACACGTGCAGCGGCAGGCGGCGCGCTGTCGCAGGTTGAGCTTTTGCGAATCGGCGGCACGCTCCGCAGCATACGCACGCTTTACGAGTGGCGCGGTCACTGCAGCGGCGTTAACACCTCGCTCGATTATCTGTTTGAGAGCATTACGGTAAATAAATATCTTGAGGACAGAATTTTTGCCTGCATAATAAGCGAGGATGAAATTGCCGACAAGGCGTCTGAACTCCTTTCGGACATTCGCCGCAAAATCAGAGCAAAATCCTCGTCGGTGCGTGAAAAGCTGGACAGTATGATTCACTCGCCGCACTATACAAAATTTCTGCAGGAGCCGATTGTAACGCAGCGCAGCGGCAGATTTGTTGTGCCCGTAAAAGCGGAACACAGAAGCGAAGTGGCAGGACTTGTGCACGACACCTCGTCAAGCGGCGCTACGGTGTTTATTGAGCCTGTCAGCGTGGTCGAGGCGAATAACGACATCAAAATGCTTGAGGGCAGGGAGCGCGACGAAATTGCACGAATTCTGTTTGAGCTTTCCGCCGAGGCAGGAAATTTTGCCGATGCGGTAAAATTGAGCTATGACGCGGCGGTTAAAATCAATCTGATTTTTGCAAAGGCTCACCTTGCAACGCGTATGAAAGCGGCAAAACCGATTGTAAACGCCGACGGCGAAATCAATCTTCACAACGCACGCCATCCGCTTATTGACAAAAACAAGGTTGTGCCGATTGACGTTTCACTGGGAGAAACCTTTGACACACTTGTTATCACAGGACCGAACACGGGCGGCAAAACCGTGTCGATAAAAACTATAGGACTGCTCACGCTTATGACGATGTGCGGTCTGCTTATTCCTGCGTCTGACAGGTCAAAGATTTCTGTTTTTGACAAGGTGCTTGTTGATATAGGCGACGAGCAGAGCATTCAGCAAAATCTGTCAACCTTTTCGTCGCATATGACAAATACTATTGATATTATGGCGCAGGCTGACGAGGCATCGCTTGTGCTGATTGACGAGCTCGGCGCAGGCACCGACCCTACCGAAGGCGCGGCGCTCGCCGTTTCGATTATTGAATACCTGCGCGCCAAGGGCGCAAAGATTGCCGCCACAACGCACTATGCGGAACTGAAGGCGTATGCGCTCGACACGGCAGGCGTTACGAACGGCTGCTGCGAATTTGACGTTGAAACGCTAAGCCCTACATACAGGCTTTTAATCGGTGTTCCCGGCAGGTCAAACGCGTTTGCAATTTCGCAGCATCTTGGTATGAGCAGTGAGGTTATAGATAACGCAAAGCGTATTGTCGGCAGCAACAACCGTGATTTTGAGGCGGTGCTTGAAAAGCTGGAGGAAACACGCCACGAGCTTGAAAACGAATTGACCGAGGCGCAAAAGGCAACTGAACGCGCAAAGAAAATGGAATCGCGCGCGCAGAGTGAAAAGGACAAAATCAACACCCTTCGCGAGCGTGAAATGGACAAGGCAAAACGCGAGGCGGAAAAACTGATTGACCAGGCAAAGCGAAAGTCAAGCGAATTCCTGCTTGAGCTTGAAAAGCTCAAAAATGAGCAGAATGCCGCTAATGTAACTGAAATAGCAAAGAAAACGCGCAGGGCGATTAAAAACCAGATGGGCGAGATGGACGACCTTGTCAATCCGCAGGAGCTTGCCGAAAACTGGGATTATGACTACAAGCTCCCGCGCGAGCCAAAGGCGGGCGACGCCGTTATTATCCGCGGTATCGGCGAGGGCGAGGTTATTGAGGTCAAAAATAATCAAGTCTATGTCAAGTCGGGTATGCTTAAAACACGCGTAAAGCTTTCGGACATTATGATAATTGATAAAAAGAAAAAAGAGGTCAAGCCGCAGCGCAGTGTGTACCGTACATCGTCAAGAGCCGACGCGGACGTCACAACCGAACTCGACCTTCGCGGACAGAACGCGGAGGAGGCGCTGCAGAACCTCGGAATCTTTATTGACAAATGTGTGCTTAACGGAATGAGCGAGGTCAGAATAATTCACGGAAAGGGACTCGGCGTTCTCAAAAAAACGGTGCACGAGGAGCTCCGACACCACCCGAACATCCTTGAATACCGCCTTGGAAGATACGGCGAGGGCGAGGACGGAGTAACGATTGCAAAGCTTAAATGATTAACGGAGGGCAGGCAATGGAATTCAGAAAAATGCGTAGATTCGGTCAGCAGCTTGAGCAGTCGGAGTGCGACAGAATACTCAACTGCGGTGCGCGCGGCACGCTCGCTGTTCTGGGTGACGGAGGTTATCCGTACACCGTGCCGATGAATTTTGTGTACAGCGACGGCAAGATATTTTTCCACTGTGCGCTTGCAGGTCATAAGCTCGACGCAATAAAATCGTGCGACAAGGTGAGCTTTAATGTGCTTGACACGCCCGAAAAGCGTAATCCTGACGACTGGTGGTACTACATAAAGAGCGTTACGGTGTTTGGAAGAATCAGCGTTATGCCTGACGGTGACGACAAAATTGCGGCGCTCACACTCCTTGGTAACAAGTATTTTCCGGACGCGGATTATACGAAAAAAGAAATAGACCGCGACCTTCACCGCGTCAATATGCTCTGCCTTGAAATTGAGCATATGACAGGTAAGCAGGTTGAGGAAAAATAAAAAAATCTGTTGGCAAAGCCAACAGATTTTTTCTTTTGTTTTATTCTTCGCTATCGTTCTTTTTTCTTGAAAAGAACTTGTTGAGCCCGTAGGTTGCGAGAATGATTATTCCGATAACAAGGAAGATACCAATCATTCCGATTACGAGCGCAGGCAGAGTTTTCTGCCACGAATCGGGCTTGAACCCGATTGCGAGCGTAAAGATATTAATTACTGCAAAGTAAATGCTTGTTAACATAATGGCGCCTCCTTAAACTAACGGTGCAACGAGTGCCAGGATAAGACCGCCTGCGATTACAGATGCAATCTGTCCCGAAACGTTAACACTGATTGAGTACATAAGCAGGAAGTTTTGCGGGTCCTCCTTGAGTCCGAGCTGATTAACAACACGTCCGCTCATCGGGAATGCCGAAATACCTGCAGCACCTATCATCGGGTTGATTTTCTTGTCCTTCGGTCTGAAAACGTTGAGCAGCTTTGCAAACATAACGCCGCCGACTGTATCAAATACAAATGCGACAAGACCTAGACCGAGAATCATAAAGGTTTCGGGCTTTACGAATTCTTCGTAGTGCATCTTTGACGCAACGGCAAGACCGAGCATAATTGTGATTGAGTTTGCAAATGCGTTCTGCGCGGTTTCGCTGATTGAATTGAGCACGCCGCACTCGCGGATAAGGTTACCGAACATAAGGAAGCCGACAAGCGCAACCGAATCGGGAGCAACAAGTCCCGCAACGATTGTTACGATAACCGGGAACACAATCTTGGTGGTTTTTGAAACCTCGCCTGCCTTGTAAGGCATACGGATGAGACGTTCCTTCTTTGATGTAACAGCCTTGATAACGGGCGGCTGAATGATGGGAACAAGCGCCATATATGAGTACGCGGCAACCATTATCGCGCCAAGGTACTCTGAATGTAACTTGTCTGCAACGAAAATTGATGTCGGTCCGTCAGCGGCACCGATGATGGCGATTGACGCGGCGTCCTTGAGGTCAAAGAAGAACCCAGCCATCACGAATGTGAAGAATATACCGAACTGCGCAGCCGCACCGAACAGCATAAGCCACGGATTTTTGAGCAGGGGACCGAAGTCAATCATTGCGCCGATACCTATGAACAGCAGCAGCGGGAACAGCTCATTTGAAATACCTGCGTTGAAAAGCACGGTAATCGGACCTTCCTTGCCGATTGCACCCGAAAGCGGCAGGTTTACAAGAATTGCGCCGAAGCCCATAGGCAAAAGGAGTGTTGGCTCCATTTCCTTCTTGATGGCGAGGAACACGAGTAGTGCGCCGATACCAATCATCAGCAGCATTCGCCAGTCAAGAGCCCCAAAAGCCGAAAACAGACTTTTGAAGGTTTCTAAAAAGTCAGTAATGTTCATATGTTTACCTCCGTAGATAACATAATATTATAATAACATATATTTCCTGTTAAAACAATAACAAAATACAATTTATATTTTGTGCAAATTTACCCCTTGACATCACGGGGATAGTTATGTATAATATGTTTCGCTGTAAAGATGTTTTACTTTACACCAAATCAGTGAAAGGAGTTGTATTAATGGCAAAGAATCTTGAAGTTTCATATCTGCTTGATTTTTACGGTGAACTGCTCACGCAAAAGCAGCATGATTTTCTTGTGTATTATTATGACGAGGACCTTTCACTTTCCGAAATCGCCGAAAACGAGGGTATTACCCGTCAGGGCGTGCGCGACGCAATCAAGCGTGCCGAGTCACAGCTTTTTGAAATGGAGGGCAAACTTGGTATGGCTGCACGGTTTGGCGAAATGTCTAAAGGACTTGATGAAATCAAGTCGCTTGCAGGCGAAATTTACGAGTACAATCTCGAGCATTCGCTATCGCGCGAAATCAACGACAGCGCCGCAAGAATTATGTCGCTTGCGGATTTTTTGAAAGAATAATAGACAGAATTGAGAATTGAGAATTGAGAATTCAGGTTACTCGCTTTGCTCAGGCAATAAATATAATGCCGTGCGAAGCACCTTAAATTTTCCATTCTTCATTCCAAAGGATATATTATGGCATTTGAAGGACTCAGCGAACGCCTTGAAAATTCCTTTAAAAAGCTTCGTGCCAAGGGCAAGCTTACCGAGGCTGATGTCAAGGAGGCTATGCGCGAGGTAAGACTCGCACTGCTTGAAGCCGATGTTAACTACAAGGTTTCCAAGGAGTTCACCAAAAAGGTGACAGAACGCGCTATCGGCGCCGATGTAATGGAAAGTCTTACACCGGGGCAGATGGTAATTAAAATTGTAAATGAAGAGCTCACCGAGCTTATGGGCGGCAACGAGGCAAGGCTCGCTATTGCGAATCACCCGCCGACAGTAGTTATGATGTGCGGTCTGCAGGGCAGCGGTAAAACAACCCACTCTGCAAAGCTCGCCCTCAAACTAAAAAAAGACGGTCACAGACCGCTTCTTGTTGCCTGCGACGTTTACAGACCTGCTGCTATCAAGCAGTTGCAGGTTGTCGGTGAGCAGGTCGGCACCGAGGTGTTCGAGATGGGCACCGAGGACCCCGTTCATATCGCCGAGGAGGCTGTCAAGTATGCTAAAGACCACGGTAACGACTATGTGATTATCGACACCGCAGGTCGTCTGCATATTGACGAGGCGCTGATGCAGGAGCTCCAGAACATCAGAGCAACTGTTCATCCGCACGAAATTCTGCTTGTTATCGACGCGATGACAGGTCAGGACGCGGTAAATGTTGCAAAGAGCTTTAACGAAACGCTCGGCATCGACGGCGTAATTCTCACAAAGCTTGACGGCGACACACGCGGCGGTGCTGCACTTTCAGTAAGAGCCGTTACAGGCAAGCCGATTAAATTTGTCGGTATGGGAGAAAAGCTCGACAATCTCGAAACCTTCCACCCGAGCCGTATGGCGTCAAGAATTCTGGGTATGGGCGACGTGCTTTCGTTCATCGAAAAAGCCGAAATGGCGCTCGACGAAAAGAAAGCGGCGGAGCTTGAAAAGAAGCTTGCAAAGAATAAATTTGACCTCAACGACCTGCTTGACCAGTTTGAGCAGATTGAGCGAATGGGCTCGATTAAGGACACAATCAAGCTGATTCCCGGCATCGGCAAGCAGATAAAGGACGAGGACATCGACGAGGGCGCATTTGACCGTTTCAGAGCAATCATTTACTCTATGACCAAGGACGAGCGCGCTCACCCCGAAATTATTAATCCGTCGCGCAAGCGCCGTATTGCCGCAGGCTGCGGACGTCAGGTCGAGGATGTAAATAAGTTGCTTT
>CAMPBI010000065.1 GCA_946637545.1 uncultured Clostridia bacterium
CCCATATTGTTCGCATCTTTTATGCCGAGGTCGGTGATTGTGCCTATCTGGACGGCAGTGATTTTTATTGCGTCATCCGGTGTGTTTTCCGTCTGCTGCTCAACGACACAGCTACCTGCGCCCGTTACTGTCCACTGTGCCGTGGGCGGACGCTGTCCGCCGTATTCAAGCGGAAATCTAAACTGCCTTTCGCTCGAGCAAAAATGGCTTGACGCACCGCCTACGCAGCAGGATGCTCCGCCGTCAACAAGCATTGCGCAGCTTGCGAGGGTGAGCGCCATAGTTGAACAAGCGCCGTACATTCCAACAAACGGTATCTGTAAATCCTTTAGCGCAAACGCTGAACCGACGCACTGGTCCAGAAGGTCACCCGTCATAACAAAATCGACATCGCCCGGGCTTTTCTTTGCGAAGGTGAGAGCGCGAATTATTGAATCGTGCAACATTGCAGATTCGGCAAGTTCAAACGACTCCTTGCCCATTGTTGTGTCCTCAAAAATTGCGTCAAAGTCATTACGGAGCGGTCCTTCGCCCTCCTTTTTACCAACCACTCCAGCGCTGCCTGTTATTACAGGCTGGGTATCAAAAAACACAGTTTTTCCTTTAAAAAACATAAAAACACCTCGCTGTTATTATTAGCGAGGTGCTTTGATTTATTATTTTATTATTCTTTAGTATAGTTTTTTTCCGTTCTCAATATCTGCAATCTGGTCGATTCTTCGCTGATGTCTGCCGCCCTCGAACTCGGTGCTGAGGAACACATCAACAAGCTCAATTGCCTCGCCTGCGCCTGTGATTCTTGCGCCGAGGCAAAGACAGTTTGCATCGTTGTGAAGGCGTGTGTACTTTGCGCCGAAATAATCGCTGCAAGCGGCTGCGCGAATGCCCTTAACCTTATTTGCAGCCATGGAAATACCTATTCCGGTGCCGCAGACAAGAATTGCTTTTTCGCACTCGCCCGAAACGACCTTGTCGCAAGCCTTTTGTGCTGAAACTGCATAGTCACAGGATTCTGCTGAATAAGCTCCGACATCAGTGTAAGCGATATTTTTTTCATCAAGGAATTTTTTAATTTCCTCCTTTAGCGGAAATCCTGCGTGGTCAGAACCGATTGCAATCATAGTTTTTCTCCTAATTTCAATTTTAATTCGCGTTCAGCCTGCGACAGCCGCAAATATGTGGGCATAAGAGCCGCAGGTGAAATTCTTTCTTTATTCTGTGCCGCTTTTGAAATTGAAACGGCGTTTTGATACATTAATTCTTCACAGGGAAGCTCTGTGTTTTCGAGTCCCAGATTATCAAAGCAAAGCTGCGCTCCGTCGCCTGCAATAATTACGCTTTCTAACTTTTCAAGTTCGTTTTTCAGGTCGTCAAGCGCTATTGCTCTATCGGGTGTAAGACGGTGGCAAACGCCGTTTTCAATCTTAAAAATTGCGTTGTAAAACTGCATTCGCCTTGCATCCATAACGGCACAGACAGTGCAGTTTCTGTCGATAAAATTGTAAGCGATTGCCTCGAGAGTTGACACGCTGATGCAGGGAATATCATACTCAAACGCAAGCCCTTTTGCAGTTGCAACGCCGATTCTGACACCTGTAAACGAGCCCGGACCTGCAGTGATTGCGATTGCGTCGAGCGCAGAATAATCAGTGCCGTCCATAACACGCTTAATCATCGGTAGCAGCGTTTCGCTGTGTGTAAGCCCCGTGTTTGCAAATTCACTTTTAATAACCTTTTCTCCGTCAGTGAGTGCGGCTGACGCCGTTTTGGCAGAGGAGTCGATGGATAATATCATAATTTACCGTGAGAGAAATTCGCTTTTTGTAGCGATTTTGAACTTTCTTTCGTTTTCACCGCTTTTTTCAATCTGAATAATAACAGCGTCGTCGGGCAGTGCTCCAAAGATGTTTTCGCTCCACTCGCAGAGGATATAAGCGCCGCAGTCGAGTGCGTCGAAAAAACCGACTGAATACAAGTCATCCCAGCCGTCAATGCGGTACATATCGTAGTGCAAAACGCGCTTTTTGCCGCTACTGTAATCATTACAAAGGGCAAAGGTTGGTGACGACACCTCGGATTCAATTCCGAGTCCCTGCACAAATCCGCGTGTGAAAGCAGTTTTTCCTGCGCCGAGGTCACCGAGAAAGCCTATAACCGTGCCGTCTGCAAGCGTTTTTGCAAATTCGGCAGCCTTTAACTCTGTTTCCTCCGTGCTGTGTGTTACAAATTCAGTCATCAGAAAAGTCCAACCGTGTTTCCGTTTTCGTCAATGTCGATGTTATAAGCGGCAGGTGATTTTGAAAGACCGGGCATTGTCATAATGTTGCCTGCCTGGCAAACAAGAAAGCCTGCGCCGTTTGAAAGGTTAGCGGCTGTAATTGTGATTTTAAAACCTTCGGGTCTGCCGAGGAGTTTTGGGTTATCCGAAAGGCTGTACTGCGTTTTTGCAATACAAACGGGCATTTTGTCTGCACCGAGTTTTACAAAACCGTCGATAGCGGCTCTTGTTTCCTTCGGGAAATGAACGCCGTCTGCGCCGTAAATTTCCTTTGCGATAGTTCTGATTTTGTCGTAAACAGGCATATCAAGGTCGTAAATGTGGTGGAAATCATTTTCCTTTTCGCACGCTGCGACAACCTTTTCGGCAAGCTCTGTTCCGCCTGCGCCGCCTTCGGCAAAGCACTTTGTAACGGCAAAATCAGCGCCCTTTTCTCTGCAGAATTTTTCAACAAAATCAATTTCGGACGCCGTGTCCTTTTTAAAGTGGTTGATGGCAACAACAACGGGCACGCCGTATTTTTTGAGGTTTTCGATGTGTGCGCCGAGGTTTACGCTGCCTGCCTTGAGCGCCTCAAGATTTTCTTTTGTGAGGTCCTCTTTGGGCACGCCGCCGTTATATTTCATTGAACGCACCGTTGCAACAAGCACTATGCAAGACGGCTTGAGTTTTGCAAATCGGCACTTGATGTCGAGGAATTTTTCTGCGCCGAGGTCAGAGCCAAAGCCCGCCTCTGTGATTGCATAATCGCCGAGCTTGAGCGCAATTTTTGTTGCGCGAACAGAGTTGCAGCCGTGTGCGATATTTGCAAACGGACCGCCGTGCATAATAACAGGCGTATTTTCAAGAGTCTGAACAAGGTTTGGCTTGATTGCGTCCTTGAGCAGAACTGTCATTGCGCCGTCTGCCTTGATGTCGCGGCAGTAAACAGGAGTTCCGTCATATCTGTAAGCAACAAGGATGTTGCCGAGTCTGCGCTTGAGGTCAAAAATGTCATCGGCAAGGCAGAGAATTGCCATAACCTCGCTTGCAACTGTGATGCAGAAATGGTCCTCGCGAGGAATACCGTTGAGTCTGCCGCCGAGTGAGCAAACGATGTTGCGAAGCGCACGGTCATTCATATCAAGACAGCGCTTTACAAGCACCTGGCGCTGGTCGATATTCTGCTCGTTGCCCTGCTGAATGTGGTTGTCAAGCATAGCGCACATAAGGTTGTTTGCCGATGTGATAGCGTGCATATCGCCTGTAAAATGAAGGTTGATGTCCTCCATAGGAACAACCTGCGAATAGCCGCCGCCTGCCGCGCCGCCCTTGATACCGAAAACAGGACCGAGTGAAGGCTCACGCAGCGCTACAACAGCATTCTTGCCGATTTTGTTCATAGCCTGTCCAAGACCGATTGAAACTGTGGTCTTGCCCTCGCCGGCAGGTGTGGGGTTAACGGCTGTTACAAGAATCAGTTTGCCGTCCTTTTTATCCTTGAGTTTTTCAAAAACATTTTCGCTAAGTTTTGCCTTGTAGTGACCGTAGGGCTCGATGTCCTCGGGTGAAATTCCGATTTGCTCTGCAATTTCGGTAATTTTTTTCATTTTTGCAGCCTGTGCAATTTCAATATCTGTAAGCATAACAAAACTCCTTATAAATATTCAATTAGTATTATATCACAGTGAAAAAAATATTTAAAGAATAAAATTAAATAAGATATTGAATTTCACAATACAAAATAATATAATATATATACAAAAATCGCGAAAGGAGACGAAATGAAAAACTCAATAAACGGTGAAAAGTCTGTTTCGCATTTTATTAAGAGCACGGATTTTGTCACACTGTTTTCGGCAATGCTTGCATCTGCTTACGGTCTGATGCTCGTTTTCAGCGCTACATATTCATCGCTGACGGACGGCAGGCTCATTTCGTCTGACGTTCGCAGTATGCTCGTTTCGGTTGCAATGGGACTGTTCATTGCAATTGCGGTGTCTAACATTGACTACGAGATTATATCAAAGCTGTGGCCCGTAATCGCGGCAGGCTGCGCAGGACTGATGGTGTTCACGTTCTTCTTCGGCGTTGCGCCGTCAGCAAGGCAGGATGCAAAGTCGTGGCTTGATTTGAAAATCTTTTATTTTCAGCCGTCAGAGCTTCTTAAGGTTGGTTTTATTATCTCGTTCAGTTATCATCTTGATTTGGTACGCGACAGAGTGAACAAGCTCAAAACAATTATTCCGCTTGTAATCCACGGCGCTGTTCCGATTGGTCTTGTAATGATGACAGGTGACGCAGGCTCGGCGCTCATCTTTATGCTGATGTTCATTGGTATGCTCTTTTTTGCAAGGGTTAACATCGGATACTTTGTGGCAGGAATCTGCGCGGTTATCGTGGGTTTTGTTGTTGCGTGGCGCACCGGTATTATAGGCGGAATTCAGCGCAGCAGAATTGTGGCGCTGTTCTACCCCGAGCAGTACGAAGACGTTATGTATCAGCAGACAAACGGCAAAATTGCGCTCGGCTCGGGCGGACTGTTCGGTCAGGGTTATCTGAAAGGCGATATGACGCAAAGCGGTGCCGTTCCCGAAAATGAGAACGATATGATTTTGTCCGTTGCAGGCGAGGAGCTTGGATTCATCGGTGCGATTGCAGTAATTCTTATACTCGGCTTTTTGATTATCCGAGTGATGAAAACTGCGATGAACGCCCGTGATAATGTAGGTTACCTGATGTGCAGCGGAATCGCGGTTATGCTGTTTGCACAGGTACTGGTAAACATAGGTATGGAACTTTCGCTCCTTCCGTGTATCGGTATTACACTGCCGTTATTTTCGGCAGGCGGCTCGTCGTCGCTGTGTATTTACCTGGCGCTTGGAATTGCATTTTCTGTTTACAGATTCTCCCGCGCTCCCGAAGAAACACTTTTCTACACAAAATAAAACATCCCGACAAAGTCATCTTCAGACGAAGAGCTTTGTCGGGATTTCTTTTATTCTACTGATGTTGCGGGGATGAAGTTGTCGGCGTCTTTTTCGTAAGTTATTGTTACGGTATCGCCTGTTTTGAGAAGGATAACATTCATTTCATCAACTGCCTTGATGTAATAATACTTGCCCTTAACCTGCAGGTAGTAAACCGTGTTGCCGTCATTTACCGAAGTTTTAATGTCGGTAATTTCACCCTTTACGGTCTTTGCTTTGCTTTCGGTCTTGTTGCCGTCGTCATTTTTGTCGGCGGCATTTTCGCTGTTTTCGTCAGCCTTGTAGTCGTCGGCGTTTACATCGGCATCAACCATGCCCTTGTCCTTAAGAGCGTTAATATAGTTTTCAACTGCTGCATTGAGCGCTTTGACATCGGTTTTTTCAACATCTACAAGACCTGTGCCGACAACGGTTTTGTCGTCGAGCTTAACAAGCGCGTAGCCCTTGATGTTGTAGCTTGCGTCATAGAGCGACATAAAGTATGTCGGCTGTCCTTCAATATCAAGAAGAATCGGGAAAATCGCCTGATAGCCGTAGTTCTGAACTGCGCCCTTTGCCGATTCTACAGCGGAAAGCTCAGTTGCGCCGCCGTTTCTGTAGTAACGCGTTTCCTTGGTGCGCTGATTGCAGAGTACAAATCCGAAGTTAGAGCTGTCGCTCTCAGTTGATGTAATACCTGTGTAAACCCAGACATCATCGTCAAGTGCAATATTGCCCGAGCCGTTTGACGCGATGTTAACATCGTTCTGGAAAATAATCGAGTTCCAGAAACCGCCCGAAAGCTTGCCGTAATAATTGTACTGCTGAATAACAAGCGACTCGCTGTAAACAACGTCAATCCAGTTGAGCGACTTGTCAGTTTTAACATCGTCGATGCTGTGATATTCGCTTTCACCCGTGAGGGCGTCAGTGATGATTACGCCTTTGACATCCGTGCCGCCGAAAAGACCGATTGTCTTGTCGAGAACAGGTGTAATCCAGTAGGGATGCGCGCTGTCGTCAATCTCGAAATTAGGTGTGTCAAGAATTGCTGTCGGGTACTGGAAGCGCAGATGACGAAGGAGCTTTTCGTTAAAAAGCTCTGTGGGCGAATACTTGATTCCCTCGCCGAATTTTTCCATACAGTCAATCGGCTCGACCTCCTGTGATACAAGGTCGATGAGCATATATGCAGGCAGTCCGTTCTTTGTGTTATTGAGCCATTTCAAAACATTCGCATACTCAAAATATGCAACTCGAACAGGCTTGCCCTTGTAGTTAATCTGCGTTGAATTCTGCGTTACAACATACTGGCTCTTGTACTTGTCAAGCTTGCCGAGCTTCTGGTCGGCAAGAATTTTTGCAGTAGCCGAGTCAAGACGAGGAACCTCGTCATACTTAATCTGTTCAAAGTCCTCTGAAAAGTCGCTGCTCGTAACACTCATAAGCTTGCTGTACGAGTGCGCTCTGAAAAGAGTTGCGCCTGCAAGGTAGCCGACAAGCATTACAACAATAATTACACCGACAATTATAATCGGGAACTTTGCCTGCTTTTTGGCATACTCTTTGCGCTCGACCTTTGTTCTTGCGCCGATAAGCAGATAAAACGACATACAAAAAACAATTATTATACCGATAATAAAGCTGTAAAAATCGCCGCTTTTAGGATTCATCGCAGGATAAATTGCATAGTATGCAGCAGCGCTGATAATTACGGTAATAAGAATTGAAAGACAAATTTTGAGTCCGAGCTTCGGAGGCTTTACAACAACCTCAACCTCGTTTTTAGAAGGCCATTTAAACTTTGACTTGAAGTTTTCAATAACCTCGTCAGCGTCGTAGTCCATATCCGGAATGTGGTCAGCCATAATAGTTCTCCATTTCTGAATTAGTATTATAATTATACTATATTATATCTTTTTAATCAATATATATTTTTGCAACAAAAAAGGCGTTGACTTGCAACGCCTTAATGTGTTTGATTTACTTTCTCTTGAGACCCTTGCTCTTCATAAGATACTCGTCAGAAGCCGGATAGTGGTTTGTGTACTTGATGGTAAGAACAGCGCTCTTATCTCTGATTACAGCGATTGATGCGTGCGATACTTTAACAGTAGTTTCCATATCGTAGTCAGCTTCAACAATTTCCTTTGTCTTTGTGTCAATCTTGATTTTGCCTGTACCGCCCTTATAAATAACTCTTACGTTATCCTCTGCAGTACCCTCTGTGAATGATACCTGGTCGATATCTGCAACAACACCGCTGATGTCGCCGAGAACCTCGAAGAATCTGCCCTGAGAGTCGTCGCCACGCATACTCATTTCAGCAGCCTTAGGCTGAATCTGAAGAGTGATTGTGCCATCCTTGTTGTCAGTAACATTTGCTGCAAGGAGGTCGTCGCCTGTGATTTCAGTGGTCTTGAAATCGTGGTCAGCCTTCTTGTGCTCATCCTCGCTGTTGTTGTCAAGGTCGGGATTTCTGTTGTAGCAAGGTACAAGACCATATGTGTTAGGCTTGAACATACCGCTTACGATTGAAGGAACAAGCTTGTTAACAACTGCGTTTGCAGAACCGTCGATGATAACCTCGCC
>CAMPBI010000066.1 GCA_946637545.1 uncultured Clostridia bacterium
TGGCAGGCAACTGCATTATTGACGACGACGCTTGCAAAGAGGCTTCAAAGCAGGAAATCATCCGCCGTTACTTTACATCGCTTTGCGCAAACGCAAAGCTGCCGACTAACAACGACGAGGTTTACAAGCTCGAGCTGCTTATGAATCAGGCGGGAATCAGCGTAACCGACAGAGCCTGCACCGTTGCGGCGCGCCGGGTTGCAGAAAAAACCGACCAGCCTGCCGCAGCAATTGAGCTAAACGACGGCACTGTTATCACAGGCAAGACCTCTGACCTGCTCGGCTGCTCGTCGGCAATGCTGCTCAACGCGCTAAAGCATCTGGCAGGAATCGACGACGAAATTCTGCTGATTCTGCCCGAGGTCATCAAGCCCGTACAAAAGCTCAAGGTAAATTACCTGGGCGGTCACAATCCGCGACTGCACACGGACGAAACGCTGCTCGCGCTGTCAATATCGGCAAGCACAAACGAAAACGCTGCCGCAGCGCTCGCACAGCTCAAAAATCTTCGCAACACCGAATTCCATTCAACAGTTATGCTCGCGCAGGTTGACGAAAGCCTGCTGAAGCGACTGGGAGTCCGCGTGACCTGCGACCCTAATATGAAAAAATAACGTTTAAAGCAGGTGAATTTTTCACCTGCTTTAATTTTTGTTTAATATTGCAGGGGTATTATTGCATCAACAAAGGAGTGATGCATATGAAAAAACGGATAATTAAATATTTGATTATGGGGCTGATGTGTGCCGTAATCAGTGCAGCCGTGAGTGCAGGCACTTACTTTGCACTCGACAGGGCGGATGCTCACATTTCGGGCAGTTCGCAGGTTGATAGCGGCGAGCACGAGCACAAAAAGCCGTCGGAGGATTCCGACAGCAGTGAAAAGCACAGGTCCTCTTCAAGTTCCGGTTCGGACAGCGAAAGCTCTGACAGCAACGGTCACAGCAAGCCGTCAGGCAGTCGCAGCACGGGCAGCGACGATTCCGAAAAAAGCGAAAGCGGCAATACAAACAGCAAGTCAAGCCACAGCAAATCAAAGCCGTCGCACAGTAAGAGCAGCGGCACAGGCTCAAGCAGCGCAAGTTCAAGCAGCGACAAAAAAACAAAAACCTCGGCCAAAAAGTCGAAATCATCCGAAACAACAACCAAAACCTCATCGTCAAAAAGCGGTTCGTCGTCGGGCAAGAGCAGTTCTTCAAAAAGCAAGACCGCGTCAACGAAGAACACAACTACGGATGCCTTTGAAACTACCTCCTCTGATTATGCAGACGGTGAGATGTCATACACTGATTTTATCGAAAAGGTCATTGCCGAGCTCGGCGACGAACTTAATGAGGAGGAAATAACAACGCTGCGTGAGGGTAATGTAACCGACGCAGTAAAGATAATTCTGGCGCATATCGACAGCACGGATGAAGCCACCGCGGAAAAAACAAGCGAAGCCGTAACAGAACTCACAGAAGAGTCAGTCGACGCGCAGGAATAAAAATTGAGCAGTAACTTTCGAGTTACTGCTCAATTTTTAGTTTAACAACAAATAGCCTGCCACGCCGTAGAGCGTTGACACCATAACAAGCACGTTTGCCACAGTGTTTGTTTTGCCGGCAACCATCCGCACGATGATTCCCACCGCGCTGAACAGCAGTCCGCACCACGCGGCAATAATTCTTACCGTCATTTCGGGAGCAAGCGAGGTTGCGTTAATGAATGTTACAAGCATTGACAGCGCAACTGCAAGCCAGAAAAATATCAGATGCAGTCGCTCGTCGCCCTTCGGCTTGAACATAAACACCGATGTGACTATGAACGAAAAAACGATAACAACATACAAAATGAATAGCGGTTGAAGTGCCATAACTATATTCTCCTTATGCTTATTTCGCCACTCGTGAGAGTGGTGAGCTCGCCGTTTTCAAGGCGGACGGTGAGCCCGCCGTTTTCATCTATTGAAACTGCCGTTGCGGCAGTGACCTTTCTGTCCCTGATAAAGTTGATTTTTTCACCGAGAATAATTGAATGTGTGCGGTAATAGTCAATAAATTCAGCCATCGGTGCGTCGGCGATTTTGCAAAGCTCGTCGGCAATTGCGGCAATCAGCTCGCACCGCTTTACGTCTGCACCGAGGCTTGCGGCGTTTTCAACATCGCTCGGAAAATTTACCGTTTTGATATTCATACCAACGCCGATAACCACAGAGGTTACCGTCTGCGTTTCAAAGTCGGTAACAGCTTCGGTCAGAATTCCGCAAATCTTTTTGCCGTCGAGGTAAACGTCGTTCACCCACTTAATCTGCGGCTTTTTGTCGGTGAGCTTTTCAACCGCCCTGCAAACGGCAACAGCCGCCGCGGTGGTGATTGTGACCGTGCTGCCGAGCGACTTCATAGGATGCAGCACAAGCGAAAGATAAACTCCCGTCAGCGCAGGCGAATAAAAGCTTTTGCCCTGCCTGCCCCTGCCGTTTGTCTGCTCGTCGGAGGTCACAAGAAAACGGTTTGTTTTGCCGCTGCTCACAAGGCGCTTTGCCTCGTTGTTGGTGGAGTCAATCGTGCTGAAACAGATTACCTCAACATCGTTTTTCAAATGTGCCGAAATGAGCTCGGGCGTAATAATATCGTTTTCGCTGCCGAGAATGTAGCCCCTGTTTGTGACGGCATCAATCACATATCCGTCTGCTCGCAGCGCCTTAATTGCCTTCCACACGGCTGCACGGCTGACGTCCAGCTTTTTGGCAATCATTTCTCCGCTGATATACTCGTTCGATTTTGAAACTAACAGTTTTAATACTTCGTTTTTTGTAGACATACTATTTTTTTATGTAAAAAATCGCAAGCGTTTTCGGTCCGCAGTGCGACGAAATTGTGCAGCCTGCGTCCGCCTGAATAATGCTTTCAAACTTGTCGTTACCCTCAACAAGACCTCGCACAAACGCCATAACCGAGGGGTCAATTCCCCCGCTGTTTGCAATCACGACGCGCGCAGGGTCAATTTTGCCGGTGTCGGCAAGGCAGTCGCTGACATACTGCTTGTAAACAGAATCCATTTTGCCGCGGTATTTTTTGGCAACGTCCATTGCGCCATCGCCGTTCACGGCAATACTCGGTTTGATTCCGAGCACATTTGCACCAAAGCGTGCAACGCCCGAGCATCTGCCGCCCTTGTGCAGATATTCAAGCGAATCGAGCACAAAGGTTGCGCTGACCTTCGGCACAAGCCTGGTGATTTTGTCTGCAATCTTTTTTGCGTCAAGCCCCTTGTCGCGAAGGTCGCACGCCTTGAGCACAAGAAGTCCCATAGCCGTGCAGAGCGATTTGGAATCAACAACGTAAACGTCGTCAAATTCCGACGCCGCAACGCAGGCGTTTTGGTAGGTTGACGAAATTGCGGACGAAAGACTGATATGAACAACCTTTTTGCCCTCGCTCGTCGCCTTCTCAAAAACATCGTAGTACCTGCTTGGCGGCACTGCGGCAGTCTTGGGAAGAATGTCCGTTTTGTCAACAAAGCTGTAAATGTCGCCTGGCGTGACATCAACTCCGTCAAGTCGCTCGTCGTCGCCAAGTAAAATTGAAAGCGGAATAATCTGTATTTCGCGTTCCTGCACTAATTTCTGCGGCAGGTCGCAGGTTGAATCTGCTGTGATTAAAATATCCTTTTGATTCGCCATATTATGCCTCTGAATATTATTTATTTTGCGCCGTAGTTGATTTCTATTGTATGAATTTCACTTTGAGGATATGCCTTGTCAAAGGTAATTGTGAGCACTTCCTCGCCGTTAATTTCCATAAGCTTGGCAGTGTATGCAATGTCGTACTGCACGTCGCTGCCCTTGTTGATAATCACCGAAAAATCACCGCGCCTGCGTGCGCCGTCGTCAAAATTGAAGCCGTCCTTTGCCGTCAGTTCAATATACGATTCGGTGACCTTTATTTTTTTAAGATGCTTGGCGTCGGTGACCTCGTTTCCGAGCGGCACCGTCTGCACAATAGTGTCCTCGCTGTAATCAAGCGTGTACTTGACCCAGTCAATTATTCTGTCCTGCGCGTCGGTGGACTTGTTTGCGTTGTTTTCAGTATAACTCCAGCTGCCTGCCGCCACAGTGCGCGGGTCGGCAATGCGGTACGCGTCGTCCGCTGTAAAGTTCATAGTCTTGTTCTTCACTCTGAACCCGCCGTTTCTGAACTCGAGCTTGAATTTGATGTTTCCTGCTGTCTGGACAACGGGGGATTCCTTGTATTTAATATTTACCTCAACGCTGATACAGAGCTCTTTTTTCTTATTTATTGTGTAAACGCCCTTGCCCTTTGTCCAGCTGTCAAAGGTGAGGTAGTTTCCGCCGTCCTGCATAGAGCGCGCATAGCCGTTATAGCCGTTTTTCGCAATACCCGTTGCCGAATCGTAGGCAATCGTTTTGCTCTTGGCGTTCATTGACACCTGGATAGTTTTTTTGCACGACTTGAGCTGTCCGACCTCCTCGCGAATCTGGTCGTTAAGGATTTCGCCCCAGGTTGTCCGGTCAGCGCAGAAAACATTGTATTTTCCGCCGTTTTTGCCCTTTTGATAATCGAGCATATAGACATCGTACTCGCGCTCGTGAGTGGTTTCATTTTCAGAGCTCACGGCGCGGATAAGAATTTCCTTTTCGCCGTCGCGGTCTATATCCGTCAGCACCATTTGCGGCGGCTCGGCGTCAATCAGCCTGCTCCAGTTTTTGAACTCGTATTCATTTTTTCCGTGAGTGAGGATAACGCCCGTGCTGCCCTTGTAAAGATAGTAGTCGTCGTCGGGAAGCGAGGCAATCAGCACACGGTTTGAGTTTTTTTCCGTTGCGGGCTGCTGCGAAACGGTGGTGAGCTGCACCTTGTTTTCATTTTCAAACGGGTTGCCGTTCGTGTAGTAGTACATACCGAACACAACACCCACCGCAAGCACCAGCACAAGCAGAATTCTGAAAAAATATTTCATTAATCGTCCTTGAATTTATCTGTATATCTGAATTTTACCTTTTCGCCGTTCACAATGTGATAGCAATCGCCGTTTGCGAGGGCAAAAATGTGTTTGTCAAATTTAAGCGAGTCGGAATAGACATCTACAATATGTATTTCGCTTTTGTCAAATTCTTCAAAAAGGCGTCTGACTTTTTCTTCACCGCGGCAATTTTCGCCGATAATTGCGCCCGTTTTCGAATTGTGTCGCGTGCAGATAAGCTTGTCAAAGCCAAGTCTGCGCTGAATATCACCGAGCAAAAAATCGGGGCTTGCGCTGATTACAACGCTGTACCTCGGGCGCTCGCCGAACCATTCGTGTACCTGCTTTTCGTGCCTGTTCCAAAAGCCTCTGACGGCTCTTTCCTTGGGAATCATCGGCACAAACATAAAGCAGATGCGCTTAAACTGTGTGAAGGTGATGACCTTAAAGAGCATAAGAACAAATCCCGCTATCACAACGGGCATCCACAAAATGCACCACGGATAGTGCAGCAGGCAGTAGCCCACGAACAGCGTTCCGCTGTCAAAGGGCACAATCGTTTTGTCAAAATCGTAAATGTCGATTTCCATAGCGTTTTGCGTGTTTTGCATTAAACTTCGCTTTCGTCAAATGAAAAAGTGATTTTTTTGTCGCTGTTAAATTTTGTAAGCTTTACGCCTGCAGCGCCGAGCATCTTTTTGCTCGCGATAGTGCCCGGGGTGTTGGCGTACTTGTCGGATATGTAAACGACCTCTTTAATGCCGCTCTGGATAATTGCCTTTGCGCACTCGTTGCACGGAAAAAGCGCAACAAAAATACGCGAGCCGCGAAGGTCCTGTCCGCCCGAGTTGAGAATCGCATTGAGCTCTGCGTGGCAGACAAACGGATACTTGGTGTCGTTCGGCTCGGCAGCACTTCTCTCCCACGGAAAATCATCGTCGCTGCAGCCGCGCGGAAAACCGTTGTAGCCGACTGACATAATCTTGTTGTCATCGCTTACAATACAGGCGCCTACCTGTGTGCTGGGGTCCTTGCTGCGCATCGCTGAAAGCAGCGAAACACCCATAAAATATTCGTCCCACGAAATATAGTCGTTTCTCTTTGGCATAGCTTTACCTCTTAATTAAAAAACATTGAGTGCGCTTACAAAATCGTCAAGCTCGGCAGCCTTAATGTCCTCAACCCTGCCCTCGTCAACGAGCTTGGCGTTTTCGGGGTCAATCGGGAGCTTTGCGAGCACGGGAAGATTAAGCTCGGCAGCAGTTTCGTCAATCTGCGACTCGCCGAAAATGCTGTGCTTTTTGCCGCAGTCGGGGCAAACAAAGTAGCTCATATTTTCAATGAGTCCGAGCACGGGAACGTTCATCATCTCTGCCATATTGTAAGCCTTGTTGACAATCATTTTTACAAGGTCCTGCGGAGTTGAAACAATAACAATTCCGTCAACCGGCAGCGACTGAAATACAGTGAGTGCTACGTCGCCTGTTCCGGGAGGCATATCAACAAATAAAATGTCAAGGTCGCCCCAGTTAACATCGGTCCAGAACTGCTGAATCATTCCGCTGATAACAGGTCCGCGCCAAACAACGGGCGCGTTGACGTCTTCAAGAAGAAGGTTAACGCTCATCATCTTTACGCCTGTTTTTGTAACAGTCGGCAGCAGACCTGTGTTGTCCTGCATTGCGTGACTTGTGATGCCAAATGATTTTGGCACCGACGGACCTGTTACGTCGGCGTCAAGAATTCCGACTTTAAGCCCTGCCTTCTGACATTTTGCGGCGAGCAGACAGCTCACAAGGCTTTTGCCAACGCCGCCCTTGCCGGAAACAACACCGATAACCTTTCTGATATTTGAATGTTCGTTCATCGGCTGAAGAAAGCTCTGCTGTTTTGAAGCGCAGTCCTCGCCGCAGGTTGAACAATCGTGTGTACATTCGCTCATAGTATATTCTCCTTATTCGTAATTTCTTATTAAAGCAATCACCTTGCCGAGCACAGCAAGCTCGTCAACGATGATGGGTTCATAATTATTATTTTCAGGTTGCAGACGAAAATGTCCGTTTTCTTTGTAAAACCTTTTTACAGTAGCCTCGTCGTCAATAAGAGCAACAACGATTTCGCCGTTTTCGGCAACGGGAGTTTTTTCAACAATAACAAGGTCGCCGTCACAAATCGCGGCGTTAATCATCGAGTCGCCGCGCACATGAAGCGCAAAAAGCTCGCGTCCTGCGCTGTTAATCGGAACGGGAACATAATCCTCGATGCTTTCAACTGCAAGTATGGGCTGACCTGCCGTAACGGTGCCGACAAGCGGAACGTAATGCGCGCGCTTGTTTCTGCCCCGGATGGTCAGAGCGCGTTTCTGATTTGCGTCACCGCGCTGAATAAGTCCCGCCTCCTCAAGCGCTTTGATATGGTACTGCACTGTGGAGGTAGACTTAACACCGACAGCCTGGCAAATTTCACGCACAGAGGGTGCAACACCCTTTTCGTCAATTGTATTGCGGATGTAGTCAAAAACTTTTTTTTGCGTTTTTTTCATTTCGCTCACTACGCGCACTCCCTTATTATATATTTATAATATACTACCATTATAAAGTCGCTTTGTCAAACAAATGTGCAGGAATATTATTAATGAATTAAAAAATTTCAAAAAGTGTTGACATTTTGCAAATAATAATATATAATCTTGCTTGCAATTTAATTCGGCTTTATAGCTCAGTTGGCTAGAGCATGCGGTTCATACCCGCAGTGTCACTGGTTCGAATCCAGTTAAAGCCACCAACGGCCCGGTGGTCAAGAGGTTAAGACACCGCCCTTTCACGGCGGTAACACGGGTTC
>CAMPBI010000067.1 GCA_946637545.1 uncultured Clostridia bacterium
CGGCGAGGCTCAACATTGTCGCCCATAAGGATAGAAAAGTTTTCGCTCGCGCGCTGTGCGTCATCCACTGTAACGCGCAGCATTGTTCTGTATTCGGGGTCCATTGTGGTTTCCCAAAGCTGTTCGGGGTCCATCTCACCAAGACCTTTGTATCGCTGAATGTCGCAATTTCCTTCAAACTGTTCAATCAGCTCGTCGCGCTCCTCGTCAGAAAAGGCATAAGAGCTCTTTTTGCCCTTGCTTATTTTGAAGAGCGGCGGCTGTGCGAGATAAACGTAGCCGTCCTCAATAATCTGCGGCATATAGCGGAAGAAGAAGGTGAGCAGCAGCGTTCTGATGTGAGCGCCGTCGACATCGGCATCCGCCATAATAATTATTTTGTGATAACGCAGCTTGTTTATGTCAAAGTCGTCACCGATTCCGGTGCCGAGCGCCATAACAACAGGAAGGAGCTTTTCGTTTGAATAAACCTTATCAACTCTTGCCTTTTCAACATTGAGCATCTTACCCCAGAGCGGAAGAATTGCCATATGCTCTCTGTCGCGTCCCTCTTTTGCGGAGCCGCCTGCCGAGTCACCCTCGACGATGTAGATTTCGCACTTTGACGGGTCCTTGCTCGTGCAGTCTGCAAGCTTGCCGGGCAGAGAATTGCTCTCAAGCGGAGATTTGCGTCGTGCATTTTCTCTTGCTTTTCTGGCAGCCTCTCTTGCTCTTGAAGCCTCGAGCGACTTGTTGAGCAGAGTTTTTGCAACCTGCGGATGCTCCTCAAAGTAGGTCATCAGCTTGTCGTAAACGAGCGACGACACAAGACCTGTGATGTCGGTGTTGCCGAGCTTGCCCTTCGTCTGTCCTTCAAACTGCGCCTCGGTGAGTTTTACCGAAATTACTGCGGTGATACCCTCGCGGACATCTTCACCGCTGAACTTTTTGTCGCCGTCCTTGAGGATGCCGAACTTTTTTCCGTAGTCGTTAAACACTCTTGTGAGAGCAGTTTTGAATCCCGTTTCGTGAGTACCGCCGTCGATTGTATTAATGTTGTTTGCAAACGAAAGCAGCGTTTCGGTGTAGCCGTCGGTGTAAGCAAGCGCAACCTCGGCGCTTCTGTCGTCCTTGGTGGTCGAGATGTGAATAACCTCTTCCTGAATCGGATTCAGACCGCGGCTTGTATTTATAAAGTCAACAAATTCGCGGATACCGCCCTCGTAGCAGTAAACACTTGTGTGTTCCTCGTCGTCGTATTCGTCGTCGGAGCTGCGGTCAAATTTTTCACGCTTGTCCGTGAGGCTGATTGAAAGTCCTGCGTTGAGAAATGCCTGCTCGCGAAGTCGTCTTTGAAGAATGTCAAATGTGTATTTTGTAGTTTCGCTGAAAATTTCGGGGTCAGCTTTGAATTTGATAAAGGTGCCGTGCTCGTTTTCGTCAGCGTCACCGATAATGTGAAGGTCGTCAACTGCGATTCCGCGCTCAAAACGCTGCGCGTAGACGTGACCGTTTCTTGTGACTTCAACCTCGAGCCATTCCGAAAGCGCGTTAACTACCGATGAGCCAACACCGTGCAGACCGCCCGAAACCTTGTATCCCGAGCCGCCGAACTTACCGCCTGCGTGGAGCACGGTTAAAACAACCGTAACTGCAGGCAAACCTGTTTTGTCGTTAACCTCGGTAGGAATACCTCGTCCGTTGTCGCGAACGGTGATGATGTTGCCGGGCAGAATTTCCGTCTCAATATGAGTACAGATTCCTGCAAGCGCCTCGTCAATAGAGTTGTCAACAATCTCGTAAACAAGGTGGTGCAAGCCTCTCGGACCGGTTGAACCGATGTACATACCGGGGCGCTTTCTTACAGCCTCAAGTCCTTCAAGTACCTGAATACTGTTGCCCGAATATTCGTCGGTAACAACGGTGTCAATGTCTTCTTCTTCTAAATTTGTTTCTTTAATTTCTTCACTCATAAAAAACCTCTTTAAATATTAATTATGAATTATTAATTATAAATTGTGCAGGGCTGTGCCCTCACCCATTATATAATCGGGTGCGGGTAACTAATATCTAGTCGCTGTTTACTCTTTTATACAGCGTGCTTGTATTAATCGGACTTACATACACAGCCTCGTCGGTTACAACAAAGCTTTTAGGTAAGTCGTAATTAACATAAACAATCTTTTTTTCTTTTTCTGCTTTTGACAGATAATCACGCGTGGCTTTGTTAACAGTCGATGTGTCCATATCAAAAATACCGATTATGCCCTTATCGGTGATTACCGTGTCTTCACCTAAATGTAAATACATATTTTATCCTATTTGCCTCCCTTGTTAAAGGGAGGGGGACCGCTTGCGGTGGAGGGATAGTCGTTTTCTTAATGATAAATTATGAATGATTAATGATGAATTTTGGTTACTCGCTGCGCTCAAACAATAAGCGAATTGTCGTTTAAGCGAGCACTCTTTCAATTCATAATTTATAATTTATCATTCAATAATCTCTCCATTTTTGAGTTCAAAAGTTTTTCCTTTTTTAAGTCGCAGAATTTGTTCCTTGTCGCAGCAGGTTATGAACACCTGCAAGCCTTTGATTCTGTTAAGAATATAATCCTGTCGCTTTTCGTCAAGCTCGCTCATAACGTCGTCAAGCAGGGCAATCGGTTTTTCACCGGTCATCTGCTCAAGCAGCGCCGCCTCTGCAAGTTTAAGTGCAAGCACGCAGCTGCGCTGCTGCCCCTGCGAGCCGAATTTTCGCGCGGAATTGCCGTTAATCAGCAAATCAATATCATCCCGGTGCGCGCCGACAGAGGTTGTTTTATTTTGCAAGTCCTGAACTTTGTTTTCGTCAAGCTGCTTTAAAATACTTTTTTCAATTTCACTTACATCACAAATGCTGTCAACAGCGCCGATGTATTTTATTTCAATCTCTTCCGAGCCCGAGCTGATTCCGCTGTAAATTTCCTTAACAAACGGTGTAATAGCCTCAATATATTTGAGCCGTTGATACACAATTTTTGCACCGATATGTGCAAGATTTGTGTTCCATATGTAAAGCATTGAATCCATTTCGGGATTAGAATATAAATCCTTTAGCAGATTATTCCGCTGCACGAGCGCCCTGTGATAATCTTTGAGCAGATTTTTGTATCCGCTTTTAAGTTGACAAAGCGCCGCGTCAACAAATTTTCGCCTTTCAGACGGACCGTCCTTTATCATACCGAGATGCACGGGAGAAAAAATCACAGCCTTTATATCGTCGCCGATAGACGCCACGCTTTTTTTCTTAATTCCGTTGAGCGTTGCCTCGCGCTTGCCCTTGATGGTAATTTCAGCGCTCTGTTCTCTGCCAGCCGCCGTAAAATCAAGCTGCAGCTTTGAAAATTCAGCGCCGAATCTGACAAGCTCCTTATCCCTCACGCCTCTGAAGCTTTTTGCTCCGGTAAAAAGATAGAGCGCCTCAATCAGATTGGTTTTACCCTGTGCATTTTCACCCCAGATAATATTGACGTCGTCAAATTCTGCAAACATTTTTTCAATATTGCGAAAATTTGTTATTTCAATTTTGTTAACCTTCATTTATTATCTGATAATCAGTTCCAAAGGCGGTCACGGTGTCGCCGCTTCGTAATTTTTTACCTCTTGCGGTACAAATTTCGCCGTTCACGCGAATAATTCCGTCCTGTATAAATTCCTTTGCCTGGCCGCCCGTTTCGCTGATTCCTTTAAATTTCAAAAAAGATTGCAACTGAATATAATCAGTATTTATTTTAACTGTTTCTTTTGCGTGTTCCTTTGTTTTGACCTTAATTTTCATTGCGCAGCCTCATCGGAAGTACAAGGAAAAGGAAGCTTTCGCCCTGGAGCGGCATAATTTTCACAGGGCTTACAGGACCTGCAAGCTCAATTCTTACCTCATCTGTGTCAGATGCGCCAAGCGCGTCAAGAATAAATTTTGAGTTAAAGCCGATTTCAACTCTTTCGCCCGAGGTGTTTGCATGAGTATGGTCAACAAATCTTCCGAGAGACGAAACTGTTGAAACTCTCATTTCATCATTGTCAAACATACATCTGATGGGGTTTTTCTGATTATTTTCAATTACAGGCTGCGTGCGCTGAATGCAATTGATTGCGTCCTGTGTATTAATCAGAACTGTTGTTGAAATAGCCTTTGGCAGCGCGCTTCTGTAATCAAGAAATTCGCCGTCAAGCAGTCGGCTGATAATTGAATAATTACCGATTTCAAAAATTATGTGGCGTCTGCCAACGTTGACCTCGAGCTTGTGCTCGTTATCTCCGTCAAAAAGCTTGATAAGCTCACGAATTGTCTTTTTCGGTACGATAAAATCAAGCTCGTCACCGGAATAATCAATTTTTTCTTTTCTGATTGCAAGACGGTAGCCGTCAACGCCTATCATTGTAAAGTCGTTGTCTTTGATATTAAATTTAAGTCCTGTGTAAACAGGCTTGCCACTTTCACTGTCGGCAACAGCAAAAATTGTCTGGCTCACCATTGAATAAATAAGTGACTGGTCAAACTGAATTGACTCACTGCTGTTAACCGACGGCAGCTCGGGATAGTCGTTTGCGTCAATTCCTGTGATATTGTACTTTGCAGCGCCGCTGATAATTGAAACCGACGTTCCGTTTGTTTCAACAGTTACAAATTCGTCGGCAAGCTTTGCAATAATATCGCAAAAAACCTTTGCATTAATAACAATATCGCCTGCCTCCATAACGTCAACGCTCAAAATTGTATTGATTCCGAATTCAAAGTCGTAGCCCGTGAGGCTGAGCGTGTCGGAACCGCATTCAATTAATATACCTTCAATAGTCGGAATTGCAACCTTTGTGCTTACGGCACGCATAACATTGTTGCAGGCAACTGAAAGCTCTTTTGTATTACAGGTAAATTTCATTTCGACAATCCTTTCTGTATCAAAACGGTAGTTTTGGGCAAAAATAACTTTTTTGCCATATTCATCATAATATTATCTTATAGTGGTAGTAGTATAGGCGGTGCAAAATGTTTAAAACTCTTAAACCCTTTGCAATGCCTTGCTTTTTTTATCAACATTGATTTTTGAAAATTGTTTAAAAAATGTTGATACTGTTGAAAAATATTTTTTTGAACATACGGTGTTGAAAATTCAAATGTTCAAAATCAAAAAATTGTTCAAAACTTTATCACGGATAATCCTTGATGTTGTTGATAATATCAAGCACCTGTGAATTGAGAGTTGAGTTTTGCTTGAGTGTTTCGCCGAGCTTGTTGACGTTGTACATAACAGTCGAGTGATTACGGTGAAATTCCTTGCCGATGTCCTCGTAACTGATGTTTGTTACCTCGCGTACTATGTAAAAACACATTTTTCTCGCGTCCGAAACCTCGGCAGTGTGCTTTTTGCTGTAAATATCTTCAACCGAAACGCCTGTTGTGCGGCTTACCTCGTCAACAATTCTGTTGATTGTAATCGGCACGGGCTGAACATCGTTGAGCACATCCTTGATTGCCGCCTGGGCAAGCGCAATATTAGGCACCTCTTCGCCGTATGTGCACATTGCGTGCAGCTTTTTGGTGATTCCCTCAAGCTGACGAATGTTTGACTTTATTCTTTCAGCGATGTAATTAATAACATTTTCGGGAATTTCAAAATTGAGAAGCTCCGCCTTGCGCTTGATAATTGCACAGCGGGTTTCATATTCGGGAATCTGAATGTCAACAATAAGTCCGCTTTCAAATCTGCCGCGAAGTCTGTCAATAATTGACTGAATATCCTTTGGCGCTCTGTCAGAGGTGAGAACAACCTGCTTGCCGTTATCAACAAGAGCATTAAATGTGTGGAAAAATTCCCACTCTGTTGATTCCTTGCCGGCAATAAACTGAATATCGTCAACGAGAAAAACGTCAATATTTCTGTATTTTTCGCGGAATTCTTCAGTCTTTTTATTGTAAAGCACGGTCATAAATTCGTTGAGAAAATCCTCACTCTTGATGTAAACAACCTTCATATCGGGATAATCAAGTTTAATCTGGTTGCTGATTGCATTAAGAAGATGAGTTTTTCCGAGTCCCGAGTTACCGTAAATAAAAAGTGGATTGTAATTTGCAATGCCGCCTTTTTTGTTAATCTGTCCGCCCGGGTCTGCCGCAATTGCCTTTGCCGCGGTGTAGGCAAATTTGTTTGAATTACCCACGATAAAGTTGTTAAAGGTAAAAATATCGTTTTTAAAATCAATCAGCGAAATTTTCTTTTTAACATCGTCCTCCATCAAGGTTTCGGGCGAATAGTAGTAAGGCTCAATATGAAATCCGCAGACTGCCTCAAGTGCCTCTCTGATTAATTCGTCGTACTGCGATACAACGGTGTTTCTTTTAAATTCATTTGAAAAGAAAATATGCGCCGTATTATTTTCAAATTTAGTAATTTCTATCGGCTCAAGCCACAGCTTGTACGCCGTGTCAGTCGTCCGTTCCTTGCAGTAGAGCAAAACGTTTTGCTTTAGTTCAATTATATTATCCATATATTTAACCTTTCGTTGTTCAAAAGTGTAAAAAGCGTCATTATTTATTATAATAAAAATTATTATTTTAGTCAATATATATTTTAAATATTTTAATAATTAAAAACATCTGTATTTTAGTGAATAATGACTATTGTCAAATACTTGTATTTTTAAGGCACTTAATATATAATATTGTTATATTAAACCGAAAGGGTTTATTTTAATGAAACTGTTTAAAAACCGCGGCGACATTTATGTCCCTAAAACTGATTATAAAAGCAGCAAGGAAGCGCGCATACTTCGTATTCTGCTGATTTTTATTATAATATTTACTGCCGTTTTTCTTGTGATTCTTTCACGACATTATTCGTCGGC
The DNA here is from genome assembly GCA_946637545.1 of uncultured Clostridia bacterium. Classification (GTDB taxonomy): domain Bacteria; phylum Bacillota; class Clostridia; order Oscillospirales; family Acutalibacteraceae; genus Eubacterium_R. Next base: position 6,862 of record CAMPBI010000067.1, read on the forward strand.
AGCAGAATTTTTCGGCGAGGGCGAAGTAACGCTTACAGAAGAAAATGTAACTGAAGAAAAATTGCCCGATATTGAAGGCAAAACTAATTTTCTGATTTTTGAAACTGACGATGACGAAACTGTTATTCATTACATTTATCTTATTCAGGCGGACAAAAGCAGCAAGGCTTACAAATTCTGTGCCCTGTCGCCTGACACGCTTGTTGACGGCGAAAAAATGATTGATATTTATTCCGAAGGCGGCGGAGCGTCGCTGCAAACAAAGCTTACGGAATATCTCGGCGTGCAGATTGATTATTATGCAGCGTTCAATAATTCATCCTTTGTTGACTTTTGTTCAAAACTCGGCACATTTGTCTGTCCCGTGTATGAAGAAATCAAATTCAGCGGCGGCGAAGGCAGTGACAAATATACTATTCACGCTGCCGAAGGCGAGCAAACGCTCGACGCACAGAATTTTTCAAACCTTTTGCGCTACTATTCAGAAGAAAAGAAAAATTATTCGCTGCAAAACGAGGTGCTGATGTCAGCTTACACGAGCCTGTTTAACGAAGAAAATTACGACGACAGCGAGTCGCTTTTCAGATTATTCATCAAATCGTCGTCAACAAACATAACTGTCCGTAATTTTGAAAACGACAAGGACGCGCTTTACGTTTTTTGCAAAATCAACAGCGAAATCACAAGCTACAGCACCGAGGTCAAGTACAAAAATAATGAGCTCACTCAAAGCTCAATAAGGGATATAAAGGGATACTTTAATTAATGATGAATTATTAATTATGAATTATGAATTTAGGGAGGGCTTCGCCCTCACCCATTATATTTACTGTTTGAGCCGTAGGCGA
>CAMPBI010000068.1 GCA_946637545.1 uncultured Clostridia bacterium
AGAGTTTTAATCTCTTTATCCAGAACTTATCATACTGACACGTTCGTGAATTTACTGTACATTTTAGTGTGTACTCACTGTAATTTCTTGAGTATTCTCACTCAAAGTCATTACGGGTTTCTTGTTTTCCTTATTGTTCAATTTTCAAGGTTCTAAGCACTTTTGGGCTAAAAAATAACGGGCGTTTTTCGCACCCGCACCTCAATAGTGCAAGTGATATTATACATCAATCACCTTGGTTTGTCAACATCTTTTTTGAATTTTTTGGAATTATTTTTCAACTTTTTTATTTCTTGATAATATATTTATTTCAATTGATTTTATCTTGGCGGTTAAGGAAAATATAGCCGTACTTTTTCCTATACATATTATATTATAAAACATTTCCCGTGTTTTATTCATTAATTTGCGTTTTGTTATTGTGTTTTTAAATAAGTAATGGGGCTTTACTTTAGATAATATCCACAAAAAATTTTTTCATGGCAAAAAAGTATAGACATTTTATAAATTTGTGGTATCATATTATTACATAAAAGAAATAAAACCTTCTTTTGTGTTTGCAAATATCGAGGTGAGAAGAATGAGCTGCAATAAAATCATTACAATTACAAGACAGTACGGTTCGGGTGGACACGAGATCGGTGAACTGCTTGCAAAGAAGCTTGGCATAACCTTTTATGACAAGGAACTGATTTCTATGGCAGCTAAAGAGAGCGGAGTATCTCCCGAGGTATTTGAAAAGGCAGACGAAAAGCCTGCCAACAGCCTGCTTTATTCGCTTTCCGTAGGTCTTTATAATTACGGAAACGGATTTTCTTCATCAATGGGCGATTTGCCGATTAACGATCAGCTTTATATTATTCAGCACAAGATAATCAAGGAAAAATCGGAGAATGAGAATTTTGTTGTTGTCGGAAGATGCGCCGACTATGTGCTGAAAGACAATCCCAACGTAGTAAAAGTGTATATTTACGCTGACATTGAAAGCAGAATGAAACGCGCCGTTGACAGAAACGACATTGAACCTGCCAGAGCCAAACAGGCTGTATTAAAGGCAGACAAAAGCAGAGCTAACTATTACAGTTTTTATTCAGGACAAAAATGGGGTCAGGTTGACAACTACGATTTGTGTATTAACACCACTAATCTTACACCTGACGTTGCCGCTGATTTGATTGTCGACTACCTTAATTTACTCGACAAAAATTAGAGGCATAAAATATACTCCTCCTGAATATACTGTATCATTGTTGTATCATTAATTTAGGAGGTGAAAAATATGAAATTCGTCATTATGGATATTGATGATTTTATCTTCGGCAACGAGGAGTGGCACGAGAGCGAGAGGTAAGCCGCGCTTACCAAGCTTTTAAAAGGAATTTTAATTGAAAATCGCTTAGTGTTTTTCGTTGACATAAAATCCACATGCGTTCAGCCGTCCGTTTTCGGGCGGCTGTTTTATTTTTGGTTAAATGTACAATTGAATAATTATGTATTGTGTGGTATTATCTTTTTTGGCAAGGAGGATTTTTATGCACACAAAAGCAAAAATATTAAGTATCATTTTATCTGCTGTTATGATATTGAGCATAATTTGCGCTGCTCCAATAACCGCTTCCGCCACTGTTACCGCAAGCGGTACTTTTGAAAATATAAGCTACAAAATTGAGGACGGCGTTCTTACCGTGAGCGGCACGGGCGATACCGGAGGAAACTACGGTCAGACAAAGCCTTGGAGCGAGTACAAAAGTTCAATCACCAAAATTGTAGTTTCGGATGGAATAACGAAAATTTCGGATGCTTTATTTATCAGCCTTAGTAAGGTCACAGAGGTTTCGCTTCCAAATAGCCTTAAAGAGATTGGCGAGTATGCTTTTTCCAACGACTCCTCACTTGAAAGCGTCACCTTCCCTGAGAGTTTGGAAACAGTAAAAATGTTGGCGTTTTCATCCTGCTCCAATTTGAAGAAAATTAATTTCCCTCCGAAATGCGCCTTCGGAGCTTGGGCTTTTATGAACTGTGGTTTTACTACGCTTACAATTCCGTCGAGCTTTGTGGGTACAATCGACTCATACTGCTTTAACTCAAATGAAAACCTCAGAGCTGTTAGCATTGGAAGCGGAGTAAACCTGAATTGCCGAGGTCCGTTTGCGTCTTGCGATAATCTGCGTTATCTTATGGTAGATAACGACAACCCATATGTGTGCGATGTTGATAACGTGCTTTACACAAAGGATTTGAGCGAATTGATTTTTTACGCTCCGGGAAGGGACAGAGCAAGCTTTACGATTCCGAACGGAGTTAAAACAATCGGCGACTATAGCTTTGACAGCGTTGAAAGTCTTACTAAGCTGACAATTCCCGAGGGCGTTACCGTTATTGAGCAGGGCGCTTTCAAAAACTGCACGAACCTTACCGATATAGATTTTCCGGACAGTCTTGAAAAGATTGAAGCAAACGCGCTTTTAAACACGGGATGGCTCAATAATCAGCCCGAAGGTCTGATTTACATTGGTAAAATCGCATTTAAGATGAAGGGTAGTTCTCCGGCTACGGTTATACTAAAATCCGGCACAAAAAAGATTGCTCCGGACTGTTTTTCTTACCGCTCAACACTTAAGCAGATTGTTTTCAGCGATACTTTAGGCGAAATCGGTGAGGGAGCATTTAACAAATGCACTCAGCTGAACAACGTAATAATTCCCGACAGCGTTAAGGTGATTGAAAACAACGCTTTCTATGACTGCGACTCGCTTACAAAGCTTAAAATCGGCAAAGGTATTACAAAGCTTAATCCGTTTGTGTTCGCGATGTGCGATAAGCTTGAGGAAGTTGTAATTCCGGATAGCGTAACCTGTATTGATGAATTCGCTTTTCACGGGGATTCGGCGCTGAAAAAGCTGACAATTCCTGCTTCGGCAACTGACATCAGATACAATGCGTTCGGATTTTTAACCGAGAATAACAGGTATGTAAAAAACACCGATCTAACCGTTTACGGCTATACCGGCAGTGCCGCTGAGCTTTACTGCAAAAACAAGGATATAAAATTTGTCTCTATAGGCAAAGTACTTATCGGTGACGTCAACGGCGACGGTTCGGTGGATGTTCTCGACGCCGCGGCGGTTCAAATGAATTCGACCGGCAGAGCCAGACTGACAAACTCTCAGCTTTCGATTGCAGATGTTAACAACGATAAAATTATCGATGTACTCGACGCGGCGGAAATTCAAAAATACGCGGCAGGTATAATTAAAGAATTCAAAAAGAAATAAAACCGTCAAAAATCATTTTTGTTAACATAAAATCCAAGCAATTTGCAGGGTTATTCTTTTGAATAGCTCTGCTTTTTTTGTTTATTTAACGAATTGAAAACAAAAACTGTGTATGGTATTATTATCTTGTATATAAAAGGAGGAATGTCTTTTGAAAAAGTCAATCAGTCTTATTTTATCGCTGGTAATCATGTTCGGCATTATCGCCGCCGCTCCGTTTTCAGCGTCAGCCGCAAGTTCCGCAAGCGGAAGTTTTGCAAATATCACATATGATATTACTGACGGAGTTTTGACCATCACAGGCAGCGGCGCAACGGGCAATGTGGGCTATGACGACTCAAAGCCGTGGAGTGAATACAGAGACAGCATAACAAAAATTGTTGTGTCTGAGGGGATCACATCTATCGGAAATAACTTTTTAAAATATCTTGACAAGGTAACAGAGGTTGAACTTCCGTCCACGCTCAAAACAATCGGAAGCGAAGCCTTCGCTCACAATGTGTCCATTACGGAAATCACTTTTCCCGACGGTTTTGAAAGCACCGGCTCAATGGCGTTTTTTGATTGTACGTCACTAAAAACCATTAATTTTCCGGACAAAGCAAACTTTGATTCTTGGTCATTTTTTTACTGCGGATTTACTTCGATTGTTATTCCCGACAGCTTTGAGGGCAAAATCAGCGCTTACTGCTTTTCGAAAAACGATAGTCTGCACATCGCGGTAATTGGCAAGGGTACGAAAAAAATCGGCAGAGGAGTTTTTGCTGAATGCAACAATTTGACAAATCTTATTGTATCCGACGATAATCCCTACTATACAGCCAAAGACAACGTGCTGTACAACAAGGACATGAGCACACTGCTGTTTTATTCTCCCGGAATAATCCAGACAAGCTTTACCGTTCCGAACAGCGTTAAGACTATAGGCGATTACAGTTTTGACAGGATTAATACACTGACAAGTGTTACAATTCCAAATGGTGTAACAAAGCTTGGCGAAGGGGCTTTCAGAGCCTGCAAAAATTTGACTGAGATTAATTTTCCGTCCACAATTGATACCATTGAAAGCTACGCGCTTGATTATTCTGCGTGGCTTAACAACCAACCTGACGGTCTGCTGTATATCGGCAAAATAGCGTTTAAGATGATAGGTGAAAGTCCTAAGTCGGTTTCCGTTAAAGCAGGCACTGAGAAAATCGCGCCTGGATGTTTTTATAAGAGTGAAGCCCTTACGAATGTAACTTTTCCCTCAACGCTGAAAACTATCGGCAAAAAAGCTTTCTACAAATGCACTGCGCTTAAAAGCGTAAAAATTCCGGACGGTATAACAACACTTGAAAATGATGCTTTTTTCCAGTGCAGCTCATTGAGCTCTGTTGAACTCGGAAAAGGGCTTGATTATATTCCGCCGTTCGCGTTCGCTTGGTGCAGTAATCTAACCGAGATGTCAATTCCTGACAACATAACCTCAATCGGTCAGTACGCGTTTCACGGTGATACGGCGCTTACAAAATTAACTGTTCCAAAGTCGGTAACCTCTCTCGGTCCCTATTGCTTCGGATACACGGTTGTTAACAATGAGTTTGTCCAAACAGACAATTTAACGGTTTATCTTTACAAGAACAGCGCAGCGCATAACTATTGCAAATCAAACAACCTGAGGTATATACTGCTTGACGGTCAAAACGTCGGCGACGTTAACAACGACGGCTCGATAGATGTTCTCGACGCCGCGGCGGTTCAAATGAATTCGACCGGCAGAGCCAGACTGACAAACTCTCAGCTTTCGATTGCAGATGTTAACAACGATAAAATTATCGATGTACTCGACGCGGCGGAAATTCAAAAATACGCGGCAGGTATAATTAAAGAATTCAAAAAGAAATAAGGCTATAAAAATATGACGGCGGCTGTCAGTTAGTGACAACCGCCGTATTTGTGTGCCCCTGAACGGTTCGAGGGCGTTAATCTTCGTTATTGATAAAGCTGATTGGGTCGGCGTTTGTGCCGTTTACCTTGACCTCGACGTGGATATGATTTTTCTCGCTCGCTTCAAAGGGAACTGTGCCGACTGTGGCGATTTTATCTCCCTGCTTGACGGTATCGCCTTTTTTGACCTTGATATCACCGAGTCCGCTGTAAACGCAGACAACGTTATTGACCGAGATTTCAACGGTTTTGCCGAAAAGCTTGTCCTCGCTGACCTTGGTAACCTCGCCGCCGCTCATCGACATTACGTCGTCGCCAAGCTCCGCGGCAAAGTCAACGCCGTTATGCGGTTTCCACACATTGAGAGTTTTGTAATAGACGCTCTCCTTGCTGTATTCGCGCAGGACGTTGCCGCCCTTTACCGGAAAGGCAAGGCTGATATCCGCGGCGAGCATTGTCTGCAACGCATCGCGGCTGTAGGTCGGCTTTTGAGTTGTCGGCTGAACGGTTGCGTCATCCTGCTCGGCAACCTCGGTGGGATAAGTTTCCTTTTCGGGCTTAAACTCACTGCCGAGAGTCGGCATGGGCGGAGTCGCGTGAACTCCCGTTACCGGCTGATTAACCTGCTTTGCGTCCGACGACGCAAGATTTTGCTTTGCCGAATTGCTGACGGTGTTGTATGTTGAATATACCGCCATACAAACAGCGATTAGGCAGATTGAAAACGCGGTGTAAAATCCGATTTTTTCGCGGCGGGTTTTTCTTTTTCTTCTTTCGCCGCTGTAATGTTCGCTCATAAAAAAGCACCTCCGCTGTTATTATTGGCGGAGGTGCTTTGATTTATTCAATTTTATTCCAACACTTTGTAGCCCTGCGCTTCGACGGTTTCTTTCAGCTTATCCGCTGAAATTTCGGCGTTAAGATTAACAACCGCAGTGCCTTTTTCGTGGCTTACGTCGGCAGAGTCAACCTCCGCGAGTGATTCGAGCGCGGATTTTACCCTTGCCTCGCAGTGGGGGCACATCATTCCCTCGATTTTTAATGTTGTTGCCATTTTCTTTTCCTCCTTGATTGTTTCGGTTTTTATCGGTTTATCTGATTTTATTTCGGTAAGTTTTACAAAGTTCAGTCTGAGCGCGTTTGTTACTACGCAGAAGCTCGAAAGGCTCATTGCCGCCGCGCCGAACATCGGGTTCATACTCCAGCCGAGGATTGAGATAAACGCTCCGGCGGCGAGGGGTATTCCGATTATATTGTAGATAAACGCCCAAAACAGGTTTTGGCGGATATTTCTGAGCACGGCTCTGCCGAGTTTAACGGCGTTCGGCACGCCTATAAGCGAGCTGTTCATCAGCACTACGTCCGCGGCGTCGATAGCTACGTCCGTACCTGCGCCGATTGCAATTCCGATGTCGGCAGAGGTCAGGGCAGGCGCGTCGTTAATGCCGTCACCGACCATCGCGGTTTTGCCCTGAGCGCTGAGCTTTTTGATTACGCTCTCCTTTTCGTCCGGCAGAACGCCTGCGATAACCTCGTCTATGCCTGCCTGCTTAGCGATTGCCGAGGCTGTTCTTTGGTTGTCGCCCGTGAGCATTACAACCTTCATTCCCTGAGATTTCAAAAGGCTTACAGCCTGTTTGCTGTCGGGCTTAATAACATCTGCTACGGCGATTATGCCGAGAAGTTTATTTCCTTTAGAGAAATATAGCGGTGTTTTTCCCTCGTTTGCGAGGTTATCCGCAACGGCTTTGAATTCGTCCGAGATATCACAAAACTCGCCTATATAGCCGAGATTTCCTCCGCGGAGCGGTTCGCCGTCAAGCTCTGCATACAGTCCGCTTCCGGGCAGGTTTTTGAACGCGCTGACCGCGGCGCTGTTAATATTATTTTCCTGAGCGTAGAGATTAACCGCCTTTGAGAGCGGATGCTCACTCATTTTTTCAAGCGAATACGCGAGTGATAACAGCTCGTTTTCGGAAATTCCGTTCGGTTTTATGTCGGTGACAACAGGCTCGCCGCTTGTGACCGTGCCTGTTTTGTCGAGGACGATTGTTTTAAGCTTGCCCGTTTCCTCGAGCGATTCGGCGGTTTTGAACAAAATTCCATGCTTTGCGCCGACTCCGCTTCCGACCATTATCGCGACGGGAGTTGCCAGTCCGAGCGCACACGGACAACTGATTACGAGAACCGAAACCGCCCTTGCGGTAGCGTCTCCGACAGGCGCTCCGATTATCATCCAAATAGCAAAGGTAATTATCGCGATTCCGATTACCACGGGCACGAACACACCCGAAACCTTGTCGGCAATTTTCGCGATTGGCGCTTTTGTAGCCGCGGCGTCGCTGACGGTCTTAATAATCTGCGCCAGCGTGGTGTCCTCTCCGACGCGCATAGCCTCGCACTTTATATAACCCGAACGGTTGATTGTCGCGGCGGAAACCTGACTGCCCTTTTCCTTATCGACAGGCACGCTTTCGCCTGTCAGGGCAG
>CAMPBI010000069.1 GCA_946637545.1 uncultured Clostridia bacterium
TAAAACTAAAGCTGTCCTTTTCAGGAATCGTATTTTTTCAGGCGTTTATCGATTTTCAAAATATACTTATTCTTTTCGCGAGCCAAAGCGTAGTAGCGGCCTGTGCTTCTGAGCCTGCCCCTGATTGCAAGCAACAGCGTGTCCGTAAACGACAGGCGACAGTGTTCTTTAACAAACGGTTTGATATATTCACGCCGAATATTTCTGTCCTGCATTTTCACATATTTCCACCATCTGTTCGCCATATATTCTGTTTTGTACAGCCACGGTTTCAATGTGCCTATATAATGCACGATTAACGGATTTTCCCGTGCTTCTTTCATATTCTTTTTGCCGTAGATTTTTTGAGGACCTTTATCTTTTCTTGTGATTATAATTGTGAACGCGTTATACTTCATAGGCAAAAGCTTAATTCTGCCGTAAAATGCATAGTTTATCACATCCTGGTCTCTGAACAGCATCTCATCTTTGAACGCCACTTGTTCAAGCTTCTCCCTGACATCAGGGGCGGCATTAATCTCTTTAATATTCATCAGCAAAACGCCGGCGTTAATATACTGCTTGCAATCCGGAATACCGATTCTTTGCGCGTGATTCCTGTATGTTTTATAAAACTGCAGAGGGTCTGCAACTCCGGCGATATAATAACCGCTTATATCCTCGTTGTACAGCTCTGAAATATCCCCCTCTACAACTAAATCACAGTCGATATAGATGCACTTGTCAATCTGAATGCCAAGCACATTATCAACAATATCAGGAATCTCGAGCCTGTACATTGAAGCGCTTGAAATATACGGTAGTGACATATCCACCTTTTCGTATTTGTCGTCCATATTCAGTACGGTAATACTTAACTTGTTAAACCTGTCAGTCAGGGAATTGATAAGTGCCATATTTTTTTCAGAATAACCGCCCGGGCACAGAATATAAGCGTTGATATCCGCCGAGCCCTTGTAGTTATGCATCATTGAAAAAATAGTAATATAAGTCTGCACGGCATAATTGTTATCTGCGTTAAAGAAAACAGGTATAAAATCTGTGTTTTGCACAGCGTCTGAACTTTCTTGAGGCATATTCCTGATTCTCCTTTTATAATTTTATAAAATAAAGCTTTTTTATTATAACACAACCGGATATATAAGGCAATATCGGCATATGACTTCTGCCGTTGTCAGTCCTGTCGCCAATTTCTCCTTCTTCACATCAGACAGAAAGTGAGATTTTGATTTTTATTGCACAGTCAACTTAGTTTTGGTATAATTAAAAAGAGGGGTGCTTTATGGTTTTTGATAAGCTTAAAGAAATAAAGAATAAAAAGCGGATTGTAATCGGAATCACCGTGTTTTTATGCGCTATGATAATTGCCGCAGTTTTTTACAAAAACGTTGTGTCGACATCGTTTGTTTACAAAGAGGCTGTGTCGCTTTATAACGATTACAATTACGACGAGGCAGCCGAAAAATTTGAGTCGCTCGGCGATTACAGGGACAGCCGCAAGCGCGCGTCTGAATGTGTAAAAAATCAACGCGACAACGATTTTAATCACGCGCTGTCACTGATAGACGAGCAAAAATACGACGAGGCGCTTGCAATTCTGAATAATCTTGACGATTATCAGGGGCGCGACGCGCTGATTGAAAAATGCGAGGCGCTAAAGGCGCAACAGGATATATACTCTGCTGTTGACCCGCAGTATTCAAAGTATTATACCATTGCAAAAAAGTATGTTAAAAAATACAAAAAAGCAAAGGTAAAAAAGCAGTCTGAAAAGTCGTACACTATTGAAGGGGTCAATCTGATACAGCTCATTGACTTTAACGGCGACGGCATTGAAGAGCTTGTTCTGGGTCATAGGAGCAGCGCAAATTCAGGCTCGGGCAACTGGGAGGTTTACGCTTTTGACGGTAAGTCGGCAAAAAAAGCTGCCGCAGGTAATTATATAAACCACGGTAATTATTATTCATTTGATTTGGTTTCTGCCGACAGCGGCTACGAGCTGTACTTCGGCAGTAAAAAACGCGGATACACGATGAGCTTTGACGGCGTAAAATTTTCAAAAAACAAAAAGTGGAGCAAGTCTGAAAACGAGTTCAGTTATAACAGCTCGCCGCCGTTTTTGTCATTTACCGAAAGCGAGCGCGGCTTTACGGTTTACTTTACCACAAATCTTGCGCAAAGCACGGCGAGCAATCTTCTTGCATCAAATCAACGGATTTTTGATATGCTCAAAGAATCATACGAACGCACAAAATAAGCAAAAAAGCAGGACCGTAACGGTCCTGCTTTTGCTTTGTCTTTATTTATACATTTATTTCGACTTCCACACCGAGAAGGTCTTTGTTTTTTTCGAGAATCGGATTAACTACCTCTGCAAGAAAATCAGCCGTCTGCTCGGGTGCTCTGCCCACAAAATTCTGCGGCTTGAGAATCGCGAGAATTTCTTCCTTTGTTGTCATAAACGCAGGGTCTGCGGCGATTCTGTCAACAAGGTCGTTCTGTCCGCCCTCAACCTTCACAACTGCGCCGGCAGCCATTGAGTGCTGACGGATTTTTTCGTGAAGCTCCTGGCGGTCACCGCCCTTTTTAACGGCGTCCATCATAATATTCTCTGTTGCCATAAACGGCAGCTCGCTCATAAGACGAGCCTCGATAACCTTGGGATAAACAACAAGTCCGCTTGTGACATTGATATAAAGGTCGAGGATTCCGTCGGTTGCGAGAAACGCCTCTGCAACTGAAACGCGCTTGTTTGCAGAATCGTCAAGAGTTCTTTCAAACCACTGCGCCGATGCTGTCCAGGCAGGGTTGAGCGCGTCAATCATAACATATCTTGCAAGCGACGCGATACGTTCGCTGCGCATCGGGTTGCGCTTGTACGCCATAGCTGACGAGCCGATCTGATTCTTTTCAAACGGCTCCTCAATTTCCTTGAGGTTTTGCAGAAGTCGCAGGTCGTTCGAGAATTTGCAGCACGACTGTGCAATCAGACCAAGGCAGTTGCAAACGATTGTGTCGAGCTTGCGGGCATATGTCTGTCCGCTAACGGGGAAACATGCTTTGAATCCCATTTTTTCGGCGATAATTCTGTCGAGCGCCTTGCACTTTTCGTGGTCGCCGTCAAACAGCTCAAGGAACGATGCCTGTGTTCCGGTTGTGCCCTTTGAGCCGAGGAGCATCAGTGTGTCGAGCACATGGTCAACCTCGTCCAAATCCATAACTAAATCCATCAGCCAGAGCGTTGCGCGCTTGCCGACTGTGGTGGGCTGTGCCGGCTGAAAATGTGTAAAGCCGAGGCACGGCATATCCTTGTACTCGTCAGCAAATTTTGCAACTGACGCGATTGCGTTGACAAGCTTTTTCTTGATAAGCAGCATTGCCTCGCGCATTGTGATTACATCGGTGTTGTCGCCGACATAGCACGACGTTGCGCCAAGATGAATAATCGGGCGTGCGTTAGGGCACTGCTCTCCGTAGGCGTGTACATGGCTCATAACATCATGGCGGAATTTCTTTTCGTACTCTCTTGCAACATCGTAGTTGATGTCGTCGGCGTGTGCCTTGAGTTCGTCAATCTGTTCCTGTGTTACGCCGAGCCCGAGCTCGTGCTCTGCCTCTGCAAGTGCTATCCACAGTTTTCTCCAGGTTTTGAATTTGAAATCGGGAGAATAGATATACTGCATCTCCTTGCTCGCGTATCTTGCGGCAAAGGGTGAATTATAAATGTCGTTTGCCATTAGTCAAGACCTACTCTCTTCATCATCTCGGCATAAGCCTCTTCTACGCCGCCCATATCGCGACGGAAACGGTCCTTGTCGAGTTTTTCGTGTGTGTTAATATCCCAAAAACGGCATGTGTCGGGGCTGATTTCGTCAGCAAGAACGATTGTGCCGTCTGAAGTTTTGCCGAATTCGAGTTTGAAGTCGATGAGTTCAACGCCGATTGATGCGAAATACTCTTTGAGAACATCGTTAACCTTGAACGCCATTTCCTTGATTGTTTCAATCTCTTCGCGTGTAGCAAAGCCGCAGGATACAGCGTGATAGCCGTTGATAAGCGGGTCGCCGAGCTCGTCGTCCTTGTAGGAGAACTCAATGGACGGGCATACAAAATCCATACCTTCAGTAAGACCGAGGCGCTTGCAGATTGAGCCTGCTGCGCGGTTACGGATAATAACCTCAAGCGGAACGATTGTAACCTTTTTAACGGCTGTCTCTCTGTCGGAAAGCTCCTCAACAAAGTGTGTGGGAACGCCCTTCTTCTCAAGAAGCTGCATAAGGTAGTTGCTCATCTTGTTGTTAACAACGCCTTTGCCGACAATCGTGCCCTTCTTTTCGCCGTTGAAGGCAGTTGCGTCATCCTTGTAATCAACAATTACGATGTCGTCATTTTCGGTTGCCCAAACCTTTTTTGCTTTGCCTTCGTAAAGCTGAACTGTTTTTGTCATAATGATGTCCTCCGTTTTATATAAATAAAATTATAAACTGATTTCGCCCTCAAACACGGTTGTTGCAGGACCTGTCATAAACACACTGTCGCCCTCGTCTCCGCTCCAGCTGATTTGCAAATCGCCGCCGAGCAGATGCACCGTGACATCGTTGTCGCACAGCCCGTTAACAATAGCCGCAACGGCGCTTGCGCAAGCGCCCGTGCCGCAGGCAAGAGTTTCGCCCGAGCCTCGTTCCCATACGCGCATTTCAAGGTTTTTTCTGTCGACCACGCGAATAAACTCGGTGTTCGTTCTGTCGGGGAAAATTTCGTTTGTCTCGAATTTTCTGCCGACGCCCTCAAGGTCAAAGTCACGCGGTGACCTGTCGATAAAAACTACTGCGTGGGGGTTGCCCATAGAAACGCAGGTCATCCTGTACTCGACGCCGTCGACTGTAATCGGGTAATCTACCGCTCTGTCGCAGTCGCAAATAACAGGAATGTCCGACGCTTTTAGCGACGGAGCGCCCATATCGACTGTTGCACTGACAACCTCGCCTCCGTCAACAGTGACGTCAATGTACTTGACGGCGCCCATTGACTCGATTGAAATCGAGGTATTGTTTGTAAGTCCCTTGTCGTAAACATATTTTGCAACGCAGCGGATACCGTTGCCGCACATTGCGCCGCGTGTGCCGTCGGCGTTGTACATAACCATTTCAAAATCGGCTTTCGTTCCCTTTTTGATAATGATAATTCCGTCGCCGCCGATTCCGAAATGCCTGTCGGACAGTTTAATTGCCGCTGCAGATTCGTCAGCGATACTCTCTTTGGTGCAGTCAAAATACACATAGTCATTGCCGCAACCGTGCATTTTAGTAAATTTCATTTCAGTCCTCAAAACCTCTGAATTGTCTGATTATTTCCTGCGCCGTCTGCTCAAGCTTTTTGCCGGTGAGCATACTTTGGTGCTGAAGATAAGTGTGTGCCTGCGGTTCGCTCATTTCCTGAAGGTTCATAAGAATACTTTTTGCCTGTGAAACAATGTCGGACTTTTTTTCAGCGGGGCGCGACACCGAGCCGGATGACATCAGTACAGCGACGGTACTGACAAAGTCCGCCTTGTCAAGCGGAAGCGGCAGAGTGAGCACGCCGTCAGAATAAAGTTCCGCCTCGCCGCCGAGTGCAAGCACATCAAAATCGGCGGAAAGATTCTCAAAAATATGAACGGCTGTCATATCTCTCAAAATCGACGCGGAGATAATCAATCCCTCTCGCATTGAATCTGCAATCTGCAGTACGCTCGCGCCGGTGGCGCAGATATGAGATACTGTGTACCCGTTTTTTTCAAGCACATTTTTTATCTGCAAAGCCGTGCTTCTGACGGGGTATGCAATAATTATGCTTTTCATATTCTCACAACTCAAAACTAATAATGCTTTTAATAACTCGTATTATATCACACATCACTTTAGTGTAGCAATAGTTAATAAATATAAAATTAATCAGCCTCCAAAATAGGCTTTTGGTAATCTGTCACAAAAAACATATACATTTTAAGTCATTTTGCACAACTTTCAAAATTTTTTAAAAAATTCTTGTAACAAAATAACCAAAAAGCTCTTGAATTACCGTCCATTATCTGTTATTATTAAGCTATAAATACAATCATAGTGGAAAAATATACTTTTTCGCACCCTTAATGATAATGAAAAGGAGAAATGCTATGGCTCATATAAAAGATGAATACCAGCTGCCCGTGTACCTGTTTCACGACGGAACAAACTACAAGGCATATGAGTTCTTCGGTGTTCATAAGATTAAAGAGAACACATACGCTTTCAGAGTATGGGCGCCAAACGCAGAGGCTGTCAGTGTTGTAGGCGACTTCAACGGATGGGACGAAAACGCCCACAGATGTTTGCCCGTATCACCGGGTATCTGGGAGGCTATAATTGAAAATGTAAATGTCTACGACTGCTACAAATACGCTATCAGGGCGAAGGACGGCAGAACACTTATGAAAGCCGACCCGTACGCAGTGCATCAGGAAACAAGACCTGCCACAGGCTCAAAGGTTTACGAGCTTTCGAATTACAAATGGCACGACAAAAAGTGGCAGGATTCAAAGGGCAAATCAAACATACTTGAAAAGCCCGTAAATATTTACGAAATTCACTTTGGCTCGTGGAAGCAGCACGACGACGGCAACTTCCTCACCTATCGCGAGATGGCGGACGAGCTTGTGCCGTATGTCAAAGATATGGGCTACACCCACATTGAAATGATGCCGATTACCGAATACCCGTTTGACGGCTCGTGGGGCTATCAGGTTACAGGTTACTTTGCCGCAACATCGCGTTACGGTGTGCCCGAGGATTTGATGTACTTCATTGACGAGTGCCACAAAAACGGAATCGGCGTTATCCTTGACTGGGTACCTGCTCATTTTCCGAAGGACGCACACGGTCTTTACGAATTTGACGGACAGTGCTGCTACGAATACGCCGACCTCAAAAAAGGCGAGCACAAGGAATGGGGCACAAGAGTTTTTGACTACTCAAAGAAAGAGGTACAGTCCTTCCTCATTTCGTCGGCAATGTTCTGGGTTGAAAAATTCCACTTTGACGGACTGCGCGTTGACGCGGTTGCATCAATGCTCTACCTTGACTACGGACGCGAAAACGGTCAGTGGACACCAAACAAAAACGGCGGACGCGAAAATCTTGAGGCGGTTGAATTCTTACAGAAGCTCAACACAGCAATGTTCAGAGAGCAGCCGGGCGTTATGATGATTGCAGAGGAATCAACGGCGTGGCCGATGATTACAATGCCCACCGACATCGGCGGACTCGGCTTCAACTTTAAGTGGAATATGGGCTGGATGAACGATATGCTGCGTTACACGTCTATGGACCCGCT
>CAMPBI010000070.1 GCA_946637545.1 uncultured Clostridia bacterium
TTTTAAGTAAACACAATTGTAAAGGAAACGACTATCCCTCCACCGCAAGCGGTCCCCCTCCCTTTGACAAGGGAGGCAATAAGGTTTGGTGATTGAATGGATAAAATAACTATAAAAAATTTAAAGCTCTTTGCATACCACGGTGTGAATCCCGAGGAAAAGGAAAACGGTCAGAATTTTTTTATCGACCTTGACTATTATCTTAATATGCAAAACGCGTGCCGCAGCGACAGTCTTGACGATACCGTCAGCTATGCAGCGGTTGTTAAAACGGTCAGAAAAGCGTTTACGGCTGAAAGCTTTGACCTTATCGAAAAAGCTGCACAAACCGTTGCAGACGCCGTTTTAAATGATTTTGAGGCGATTTCACGCGTCGACATCACTCTCAAAAAGCCAGAAGCGCCCGTGAAGGCAGATTTTGACTATATGGCAGTGTCAATTTCACGTACGAGAAATTGATTGTTCGAGCCGAAGGCGAGTAACTGATTTGCTCCCCTTGTTAAAGGGGAGATGTCGCGCAGCGACAGAGGGGATGGTCATTTTCTATAAGAAAATGTAAAATAAACGAGCATCCCTCCACCGCTAACGCGGTCCCCCTCCCTTTGGCAAGGGAGGCTATAAGGATATGATTGGTATGAAATATATTATAGGTATCGGCACCAACATCGGTGACAGAAAAATTAATATTGAAAAAGCAATTGACGCGTTCAATTCAGTTCCAAAAACTGCCGTTTTGCGTCGCTCGTCGCTTTACGAAACGGAGCCTGTGGGCTATGCAGAGCAGCAGAATTTTTACAATGCCTGCTTTGAAATTGAAAGCGAGCTTGAACCAAACGAAATTCTCGGCGTTTGCCTTGGAATCGAGGCAGGCTTCGGCAGAGTGCGCGAAATAAAAAACGGTCCGCGAATCCTCGACCTTGATGTGATTCTCGCTGAAAATGAAAAAATCGAAACGGCAAATTTAACCGTTCCGCATCCTCGCTACAACGAGCGCAGATTCGTTATGATTCCTTTGCTTGAGCTCTTTCCTGACGGCGTCGCTTACGGCATAAAATTCAGTCATCACCTGCTTGGAATCAAAGGACAGGCTATTAAAGAGCTGTAAAAAATCATAAATTAATACAAAATTTTTCAATACTATTATTTCTCTCATAGCAAATAATATTATTGCTGAAAAGCAATAATTTGTTATGGGAGATTTTTTTATGAAAATGAATACAACAAAAAATATTATGAAGGGCGTCGGCGCAACTCTTGCAGTGTGTTCAGCCGTTACGATGATGGCAGGCTCACGCAAAATGGATTCGATGAACTCAACTAAAAAAACAATTAAAAAAACTGCATCAAAAATCACCGATGTGATTGATGCAGTAACGTCCTTTATGTAACGGGCTTTACGCCCGTTACATAAACCGTATTATTTATTAGTCAAACGCGTGGCCCGATGAGCCGAATACAACGTCAATCTTGTGTGCAACAACCTCTTCAATAAGGTCTCTTGCCGGGGTAAGATACTGACGCGGGTCAAAGTGAGCCGGATTTTCTGCAAAGTGCTTGCGAATTGCAGCGGTCATTGCAATACGGATGTCCGAGTCAACGTTAACCTTACATACTGCCATTGACGCAGCCTTGCGGAGCATATCCTCCGGAATACCGATTGCGTCGGGCATTGAGCCGCCGTACTGGTTAATCATTTTGATGTGGTCCTGGTTAACCGAGCTTGCGCCGTGAAGAACAATCGGGAACTCGGGAAGCTGCTTTCCAACCTCTTCAAGAATATCAAAACGAAGCTGCGGCTTCTGACCGGGCTTGAACTTGTATGCACCGTGGCTTGTACCGATTGCGATAGCAAGCGAGTCAACGCCTGTGCGTGTTGCAAAGTCGTAAACCTCTTCAGGTCTGGTGTAAGATTCGTTACCTGCCTCAACAACAACATCGTCCTCAACGCCTGCAAGTGTGCCGAGCTCGCCCTCAACAACAACGCCGTGAGCGTGAGCGTATTCAACAACCTGCTTTGTGAGCTTGATGTTTTCCTCATAAGGAAGTGAAGAGCCGTCAATCATAACAGATGTGAAACCGCCGTCGATGCAGCTTTTGCAGGTTTCAAAATCCGGACCGTGGTCAAGGTGAAGAGCAATCGGAAGTCCTGTTTCCTCTGCAGCAGCCTTTACCATAGCAACAAGGTAATCGTGGCTTGCATACTTTCTTGCGCCCGATGAGCACTGAAGAATAACGGGAGCCTCAAGCTTTTTGGCAGCTCTTGTGATACCCTGAACAATCTCCATGTTGTTTACATTAAAAGCGCCGATAGCGTAGCCGCCCTCATAAGCCTTTTTAAACATTTCGGTAGTAGTTACAAGTGGCATAAAAATGTCCTCCTAATAATTTTTTCGCATATATTATACTACATATTATATTAAATAGCAACAAGAATTTGATAATTCAGGCTCAAGGTTCTAGACTCAAGACTCAAGACTCAAGGCTCAAGGCTCAAGGCTCAACGGCGAACCTTGGCACTCGGAATTATTCTTCGCCTTTAAGATATTTTGAGAGCGGCTTGTAAATCAGCATAGATACCGCAACAACCGCAAGCCCCTTTACAACAGTAAACGGTATGTTAAATATTATCAGACCGTCAGAAACACTTTTAAGTGACGGCATTACTACCTTGTAAAGACCGAGCACCGCCTCTTCGGGAAAACCGAGAACGCTGTAATATAAAGGATATATAATAAAGTAGTTTACAACAACGCTGAACAGTCCCATCATAACCGCACCCGTTACGCCTGCAACAAAGGCGTTGCCCTTTGTCTTTTTTAGCTTATAGGTGTAGCCTGCCACAAGCGTAAAGCAAGCCGCAAGCAAAAAGTTTGAAAGCGGACCTACAAAGCTTGTTGAGCCAAACGGAATATGCACAACGTTTTTAATCAGCGAAATTACCACACCCGCAACCGGACCGTACGCAAACGCACCAATAAGTGCGGGTAAATCCGAAAAATCGAACTTCAAAAAGCTCGGCACAAGCGGAATACTGAACTCCAAAAACTGCAGTGCTATTGCAACGGCGGTGAGTATTCCGCTGCCGGCAAGGGTGCGTGTGTTCATTTTTTTCGTTTTGTTGTTTTTCATAACAATTCCTCCTTCTGCAAATTTCGCCAAAAGAGAACGCCCCCGAATTCTCGGGGGCGATATTGCACTGATATACAATATTATTTCTCTCATCCGGACTTATGCTTACGCAATTACCGTCGGTTACGGAATTTCACCGTATCAGTCCTGCCGTGCAGGAGTCGCAGACTATACTGCCGGTGAGGATTTTCACCTCGCCCCGAAATATTTGCAATACTATTATATGCCGTTTGCAGAATTTGTCAAGCGCCCAATTAATTCATAGACATTTGTCCGCAGATTTGACAAACTTAAAAAAATATGTTATAACTCAATTTGTTACAAAACAGTTACAAAAGGAGATAATTGCTATCATCAGATTCGTTATAAAATCAGTTTCGGTGATTACAGCAGTGCTGTTTGTGCTTTTGAGTATGTCGGTTGCGTTTGCAAAAACGCCTGCGCCGACTTACGCGAGCGCGTCGTTCGGCGTGCCTGACGAAATGCAAAACGAGCTTGAAATCCTGACGCCCGTCGAGGACGAAACGCAGCAGGAGCAATTTACTTTGCAGGCGACTGACGTTACCTCTACAAGCGCCACACTGCGATGGAGCAGCGAGCAGATTGTGCTCGGGTACAGCATTTGCCGTTTTAATGTGATTAAAAATGAGTGGGAACCGTTCATTGACACACCCGAAACGCAGTACAAATTTGTTAATCTCAAACCCCAGACAACTTACAAATACTGTCTGATAAATTCCGCAACCGGCGACTTGCTCGGCGTTGAGGAGTTTACCACGGGTATGCGCGTGCCGTCGCTTAAGGTTACGGAAACTCACAGCGACTCGGTAAAGCTCCGCATCAAAAATGTTGAGAAAAACACAAAAGTCAATATTTACAAAAAAGCCGAGGGCGAAAAGTTTGAAAAAATCGCCACCGTTTCGGCAAACAAAAAGTCGTATCTTGACAAGGATGTCGACGAGGCGACAACTTATTATTACAAGGCGAAAGCCGTTGTAACGCGCAGAAAAAACGGCAAGAAAAAGAATAAAATGAGCGCCGCGTCAAAGACTGTCAGCACCACAACGCTCAAGGAGCTCGGACTGCCGAAGGTAAGCGGAAGACTCAAGTCGTTTGCATACTACACCGCTGTAACCGTTAAGAGCTCGCCGCAGTACAAGCTTCTCAACTCAAAGGAGTGCTACACCGACCCCGAAACGGGCGTCAGAATGGTGGACGACTGCTACTGCGTTGCGATGGGCTCGTACTACGGCTCAACTATGGGCACAAGGTATCGAGTAACATTTTCGACAGGAACGCAGATTAATGTAATTCTCTGCGACCAGAAGGCGAATATTCACACCGACAAAAATAATCAGTACGGCAAGGTTTACAAGGACATTCTTGAATTTTACTGCGAAAAATCAAAGATTCCGAGCATCATCCGAACACGCGGAAATTACGGTAATCTCGAAATTTTCAGCGGCGATATTGTCAGAATTGAACAGTATGTATAATTAAAAGCGAGGCAAAGCCTCGCTTTTTTTAGTAAGTAGCATTGAGATTTAAAGATTTACTCTTCCGCAGCAAACGGATTTTCAACGCCGCCGGTTTCCTCTGCCATATCGTGCTCAAGGTCAACAGACTCTTTCTCCTGCACCGAAACATACTTATCCTGATAGTAATTCTCCTGTGCGTTGTCAAACGAGCCGTCGGGCTTTACGGTAATAACCGTGCAGCCGCGCTGTCTGCCGAATTTTGAAATTGCGCTGCCGTATGCAAGGTAGTCAATTGAGTAGCCGTATGTAAGCTGAACGCCCTTGTAATTGAGCGAAATATTGTTAAGGTGGTCGTGACCGAAGAACACACCCTGCGTGCCGTTTTGTGTAAACGCGTCAAACAGTCCGTAATTATACTTGCCGCAGCACACAATCTGTCCGCCCTCGGCAATAACGCCGTATTTGTATTTTACATCGTTTGTGTCCTTGTTGCCTGCGTCGGTGTATTCCTTAAACGCGTCGCGCATTTCCTGCATCGGAATGTGGAAAAACGCAAGCGATTTTGGCTGAACGCCTCCGTTTTCGTCGGTGAGCTCCTTAACAGTGTTTTTGTACCACTCAATCTGATTTTTGTGAACGCAGTCGTACTTCCACTTGATTCCGAAATAGTCGCCGTCAACATAGGAGTGCGAGTCAAAAACAAAGAGGCTCTGCGTAATTTTGCCCTTTGTGTTCTTTACATTAACAACATAGTTGCCAACGCCGTCAACTTCCTCGGGTCCGCTCTGCAGCAGGCAGTGCGGATATTTGTCCTTGTCCTGATACATTTCGGCAATCTGCTCGCGGTTAAAGTACGAGTAAAGCTCGGTGTCGTGATTGCCAAACGCCAAACACCAGTAAACGCCCAGATATTCCATCATTTCGGCAAAAAGCTTTGCGCTTTCCTTGTTGTTGAAGGTGCCTGCCTGGTACGGCACGGGGTATGCAACGTCGCCCGTAACAATAACAAGGTCGGGCTTTTCGGCTGTAATCATTGCCGAAACGGCGTTGAGCGCCATCGTGTCCTTGCCCGTGCTCATCACGCCGCCGCCGATGTGAACGTCGGTAATCTGCAGCACCTTGAAATCCTCGTCGGTCACAAAGGTGTACCTGCCCTTGTCGTCGAGCGTCGGCTCAAGCTGGTGCTCGTACTCAACCTTTTTGATGTTGTTATTGATAAATGCCGCGTTCGACGAGTTGCTCACAACGTTAGTCACGGCAAGCGCGCCTGCAAGCACGCCGATTACAAGCACAATAATCAGAATAACCTTCAGCGCGCTTTTGCGCCTTTCTTTAGGTGTTTTTCTTCTTTTTGTCTTATCCTTTGCCATAATCACTCTTCCTAATCATTTATTAAAAATTTAGTTTCTTTTACAATGTTTCGCACAGCCTCAACCGTGATTGCTCCGCCGCAGATGAACGCAAAATACGCGTCAAACGCAAAGTTCACCTTTGTCACGAGCACAACGCTAATCAGCGTGAACAGCGTTATTAAGCAGTCGAGAAAGCTGTCCAGCGCAAGCGCCTTTGTGATGGGTGACGGCGATTTTTTGTTCAGAAAAACCATAGCGCCGCCGAGTGCAGCTTTTACAAAAACTGTTGACACAATCACAGCAACATATTTTAGCGAATACGAGGTTGCCGCAGGATACATCAGCCTGTCAAGTCCGCGATAGACAAAAAACAGTCCCGTGATTGCGATGATTATTCCGATAACGAACGCCGCAAGGCTCTGCGTGCGGGCGCCTCGCCTGCCGCCGAGCTTTACAGCAAGGTAAAAGCCGAGCATAGCTATCACGCACGAAAAGGTGTCGCCCAGATTGTTGACCGCGTCGCAGTAAATTGTCAGCGAAAAAACGGCGTTGCCCACATACAGCTTTACCATAAAGAGCAAAAAGTTTACCGCTATTCCGAGAGCGCCGGCGGTGTAATAATATTTTTTCATTTTCTTGTCCTTATTTTTCAGTAATAATATTATAACATTTAATATACGCTTTTGCAATTCATATTTTAGCACGAAGGGCGCATAATAAAAACGGTGATTTTATGGACTTGTTATACGGGGTGTTATTGATAATAGTGATTGCTTTACAAATAGTAATATTATTTCGCAATCGTACATTTAAAAGCGCATATATTCTGATGAGTGAAGGTAAATTTAATTTTAAAAATATGAAAAAATGCGGCGTTTCTCCTGCCGATATTGTCAGCGCGGCAAGGCTTGGCGGCTACTTCAGTCTTGGTGATATTGACACCGCTATTATGGAAAAAAACGGCAAAATAAGCCTTCTCCCTACTCCGCAAAAAAGGCCGCTCAATCCGCGCGATTTCAACTTTTCACCGCTTCGCGAGGGCGTGGGTTACATCGCGTTTGAAAACGGCAGATTCGATTTTGACAATCTGAAACGTGCAGGTATGACACAGCAAAAGCTGGGCGACTTTCTCACCCGTCAGGGCTACAACCTCGGCGAAATTTCGCTGATTATTGTCAGCGAAAGCGGGCGAATAAGCGTATTTTAAATTACAATTCTGTTGTTCG
>CAMPBI010000071.1 GCA_946637545.1 uncultured Clostridia bacterium
TTATGATTAAATATTTTGACGGCGGAATGGGGAGTATGCTTAACCTCGCGGCAGGCGAGCTCCCCGAACAACTGAATATAACCGACCCCGAGCGTGTGCTCAAGGTTCACAGGGCGTATGCAGCGGCAGGCGCAGACATTATCACCGCAAACACCTTTGGCGCAAATCCGCTTAAGTACAGCAACTGCGCCGAAATTGTGCGTGCAGGCGTTGAGCTTGCAGGGCAGGCGGGCAAAAAGGTTGCGCTTGACCTCGGACCTACGGGCAAGCTCTTAAAGCCTGTCGGCGACCTTGATTTTGAGGACTGCGTTTCGCTTTATGCCGAGGTTGTCAGTGCCGGCAAGGACGGCTCTGACCTTGTGCTTATTGAAACTATGGGCGACACTTATGAGATTAAGGCGGCTGTTCTCGCTGCAAAAGAGAACTGTGATTTGCCTGTTTTTGTGTCGATGATTTTTGACGAAAAGGGCAGACTGCTTACGGGCGCTGATGTCAAAACGGCTGTCGCTATGCTTGAGGGACTCGGCGTTGATGTAATCGGCTTTAACTGCGGACTCGGACCAAAGCAGATGATTCCGCTTGTAAAGGAGCTTGCCGCTTGTTCGTCAACTCCGATAATGGTTAACCCGAACGCAGGGCTGCCCGAGTCGGTTAACGGCGAAACGGTTTACAACGTTGACCCTGACGAATTTGCAGGATATATGCGGCAGATTGCCGAAATCGGCGTTTCGTACCTTGGCGGCTGCTGCGGCACAACGCCCGAGCATATTTCGGCGCTTATTGAAAACACAAAAAATATTCCCGACAGGGTGCCCGATTTCAAACACACAACGCTTGTTTCGAGTTACAGCGAGTGCGTTGAGCTTGGAAGAAAGAGCGCCGTTATCGGCGAGCGAATCAACCCGACGGGCAAAAAAATGCTCAAAGAGGCGCTTCGTGCAGGGGATATGGACTATATACTCAAAGAGGGAATTACGCAGCGCGACTGCGGTGCTCATATTCTTGACGTCAATGTCGGACTGCCCGAAATTGACGAGGTGCAGATGCTGACGGACGCCGTGTATCAGCTCCAGTCGGTGCTGCCAACACCGCTTCAGCTCGACTCATCGGACCCTGTCGCTATGGAAAAGGCGCTTCGCATTTACAACGGCAAGCCGATGATTAACTCGGCAAACGGCAAAGAAAAATCAATGGCGGAAATTTTTCCGCTCGCAAAAAAATACGGCGGCGTGGTAGTTTGCCTCTGCCTTGACGAAACGGGTATTCCCGAGGACGCCGAAAGCCGTATTGCTATTGCAGAAAAGATGATAAAAACTGCCGAAGCTTACGGCATTGACAAAAAGAATCTTGTTATTGACGCGCTCACAATGACTATCAGCACAAATCAGCAAAACGCCGTTGAAACGCTCAAGGTAGTTGACTACTGCAAAAACACGCTTGGAGTGAATACGGTGCTCGGCGTGTCAAACATCAGTTTCGGTCTGCCGAACCGCGAGGTTGTGAACACCGCATTTTACACCCAGGCGCTCGGCGCAGGACTGTCGGGCGGTATTATCAACCCAAAGTCGCAGAGCATGATGAACGCGTACTATTCGTTTAACGCGCTTGCAGGACTTGACGACAACTGCACCGAATATATCGGCTCGGCTGTCGCCGTTGAAGCTGCTGCTCCGACGAGTGAGGGTATAACTCTGCAGACTGCGATTATCAAGGGTATGAAGGACGAAAGTTCGCTTTGCGCCGCAGAGCTTCTGAAAAACACAGAGCCGCTTGATGTAATCAACAATCATATTATTCCGGCGCTTGACACTGTCGGCGACGGTTTTGAAAAAAACAAGCTCTTCCTTCCGCAGCTTCTGATGGCTGCCGACTCGGCAAAGGCGGCGTTTGACGAAATTAAAAAGAGCCTTGCCTCAAAGGGCACGCCGCAGGTCAAGGGCGACAAGATTATCATCGCCACCGTCGAGGGCGACATTCACGACATCGGCAAAAACATCGTCAAGGTGCTGCTGCAGAATTACGGTTTTGATGTTATCGACCTCGGCAAAGACGTCAAGTGCGAAACTGTGCTTGAAAAAACTGTGGAGCACGGCGTAAAATTTGTGGGACTTTCGGCGCTGATGACAACGACAGTTCCGAATATGGAAAAAACAATCAAACTAATTCACGAAAACACCGACGCAAAGGTTTTTGTCGGCGGCGCAGTTCTTACGCGAGATTATGCAAAAATGATTGACGCCGACTACTATGCGAAGGACGCTATGGAGAGCGTTCGCATTGCGCAGGAATTTTTTGGCAAGGAGTAAAAACTTATGATGATTTCAACAAAGGGCAGGTATGCGCTTAGTATAATGCTTGACCTTGCGCAGCACAACGACGGAAGCTATGTTTCGCTCAAGGATATTTCTGACCGTCAGGAAATCAGTATGAAATACCTTGAGGCGATTATTTCAAAGCTCTCAAAGGGCGGACTTGTTGACAGCGCACGCGGCAAAAGCGGCG
Organism: uncultured Clostridia bacterium; assembly: GCA_946637545.1. GTDB lineage: Bacteria > Bacillota > Clostridia > Oscillospirales > Acutalibacteraceae > Eubacterium_R. The sequence goes on from CAMPBI010000071.1 coordinate 2,503, forward strand.
GCTACCGACTTAACAGAAAGCCCGAAGAGTACAAGGTGGGCGAAATTTTGATTCTCACCGAAAAATCGCTTGCCCCCGTTTCCTGCATCGAGTGCGACAAGGTTTGCACCAAGGAGGGAAGCTGTCTTACCCGTCCGATGTGGAACGAGCTCAATGGGGTAATTATGGAATTTCTCAACTCCAAAACGCTTGCAGACCTGCTGTGAATATATTTTCAAACCCGCTGTTCATACGGCGGGTTTTGTTTATTTTGCCGAAAAAAATCATTTAATAGGGTGAAAATATGTAAATTTTTACTTGTAATATAAATATTTATTTGATATAATTAATTGAATATATTTATAGAAAAGGGGTTTCTTTATGGCTAAAAAGAAAGCCGCCGGTGCGACGACTTCGGGCGCTCCGGCAGAAAAAAAGTATATGAAGCCATCCGAAATTGTCACCTTCGGTGTCGGACTGTTCGGTGTTGCACTGCTCACCGGCTGGATGCCCGACTATACGATGACATTTTTTGCTGACTTCGCATTTAAGGGCAAAGGATTTGACTCTGCTCAGCTTGCAAAGGTTGTTCCTCTCGTATTTGGCGTTGCAGGCGTAGTTGGCGCGGTTATGGAGCTTATCATCGGTATTCTTGTTGACCGAACAAGAACGCCGCTCGGCAAGGTTAAGCCCTGGGTTGGTTTTGGCGCAATTCCGCTTGCAATCATTGCAATGCTCGTATTCGTTGCTCCGAACACAAGCTCATTCACAGTTGCAACAATCTGGATGTTTGTGATTTACGCGCTTTACACGGCTGTGTCGTGCGCGGTTGAATCACCGTCAAACTGCTTTGGCGCACTCTGCTCGCCTAACCCGAAGGAAAGGTCAAGCGCAATTTCAATCGCGTCGTTTCTGCGTTCAGTAGGTCAGTCGGGCGGACAGGTAATTATCATTGTTGTTCCCGCAATTATGAAACTGCTTATGGGTCAGCAGCAGTACAAAAATGCCGAAGGTCAGGGACTTGACCTCATCATTTCTACTGCCGTGTGCGCGCTCGGTATGATTATTTTTGTAATGATTTTCTTTGCAAACAACAAAGAGCGTGTTCCCTACACAACCGAAAAGGTTTCGCTTGTTGAATCAATCAAGCTCGTTTTCACAAACAAAAACCTTCTTATGGTTTCGCTTACAAAGCTGTTCGGCTTTGGCCGCGGAGTGTACGGCACAGTTTCGCTTTACATCGCAGTTTATCTTCTTGGCTCAAAGGGCTTAAAGCTTGCTCTTATGCTGCCTATGGGTATCGGTACTGCAGTGGGCACACTTCTTGTAAACTTTGTACTTAAAAAATTCTCAACTAAAAAGACATTCATTTTATTCTGCGTTTACGGTGCGTCCTCGCTTGCTATCCTTTACTTCGTTTCAAGAGGTATCGGATTTAACAGCACGCTTATTGTTCCGTTCCTTATTCTCAATTTCTTCTGCGGCATTCAGCACGGTAACACCAACGTTACTCCAAATATTATGATTGCGGACTGCGTTGACGAAATGGAATACAAAACAGGCAAGCGTCAGGAGGGTCTTGCATACGCAGGCTACGGACTTTTCTCAAAGATTGCGTCCGCTCTTACAAAGTGGCTTGCACCGCTGCTTGTTTACACTTGGTCTGGCTATCAGTTCTCAAAGAGCGCAAATGTTGCATACGCAACACAGACTGACGCAACTCTCAACAAGTTCCTTGCAATTTACACAATCATTCCTGCAATTTTCGTAGTGCTTCAGTTCGTTCCGATTTTGTTCTACGATATGGTCGGCGAAAAGAAGGAAAGAATCACTGCCGCACTTGCTGAAAAGCGTGCCGCAGAGGCAGGCGACGCAGCCGAAGAGGAAACTCTTATCGAAGAGGTTGCCGAGGCTGTTGAGGCGCAGGCAGTAGAGGCTAACGAAAACGGCGAGCAGGTTGAAAAGGAGGGGTAACGATGGCTGATAACAAAGAGAAAAAGGGCTTCAGACCCGGCGTGTATGCCGTAATCGTCGGCATTATTATGGCAGTCGTTCTTGTTGCTCTGACGATTTTTGCCTACACCACAAGATACACTGCTTTGTCCTCAGAAAAGGTAGCGCAGTCATACATTGACGGTATTGTTCAGACGGGCGACGGCTATAACGCTTACAAAACAACTCTTGTTTCAAAGAGCGCAAAGTACGGCGACTTTATCCGCAACGCTTATATGCGCCCGTATGTTAATGACGGCGACGATGTTAAGCAGGCAGATTTTGTCGGTACAGGCGACAAAGAGGAGCAGGAGGCAATCGACAAGGTTTACAACACGATGTACGATTACTATGTTGAACTGCTCAACACTTACACCTGGGATGATTATGATTCCTTCTTCACCCATTACTTTGAAAAACTCGTTCAGGTAAGACACGAGGTTTACGGCGACGAGTATATGAGTATGGACTTTATGTTCGGCGCACTCGAGGCTAACGTTCAGACATATTCCGACTCGCTCACAGGTACTGACGAGGTGCTTGCAGCGGACAACAAAACCGTTCTTGCAAAGGCAACAAAGGGCAAGTATCAGGAGCTGTTCGGCGACGATTACAAGCTCACAACAACCGTAACAGATGTTAAGGAGCTTTCCGCCGACGAAGCAAAGGCTTATGTCGAGGAGTACAAGGCAAGAGTTACACCGATTGCAGAAAGCGGCGAGGCAAAAGCCAAAACAATGGGTGTTGAAAATATTGTTAAGAAAGAAAAGTTTCTCCTGTTTTTCAAAAAGGATAAAGAGTACAACTATAAGGACGATATGATTAATTCCTTTAAAAACCTCGACCACGCTGACGAAATCGAAGCTGTTGCAGAGGTAACCTGCAAGGTTGCGGACGAAAACGGCAAGGTTGACGTTGAAATCGTTGTTCCCGTTGTTAAAATCGGCAGAAGCTGGTACGTTGACAACACAAACCTCAGCACAAATCCGCTTTATCTCGCATTATAATAAGTAATTAAAAAATAGTAAGTAGCCTTTTGGCTGCTTACTATTTGCTATTTACGACTGAATGATTATTATGAAAAAGATAACTAAAATCTTATGTATTATTCTTGCCGCCGTTATGGCGTTTTCGGGTGCGAGCGTTGCGCTCGCAAAGGAAAAGGTCACGCCTGTTATTGTTATGCACGGACTCGGCGGCAGCGATTTGTTCAACAATTTCGGCACCGACGAGGAGTCGATGATTGCGCAGTACGGGCTTGACACCGACGCTATGCTCAAAAATCAGACTGTTATGCAGGAGGCTCTCAAGCTGCTCGACAACGGCAGAAAAGTTAACTACAACAAGCTTTTTTGCGAACTTGGCAAAATACAGGGCAGCACAGGCTTTAACTGCGACGAAAACGGCAACGCACAAAAGGGTCAGGGCATTGACGGCGAGTGGAACGATTCGCTTAAAAATCATCCCGAATACTTTGAGTTGCGCAACTTTTCAATCAACTCGATTGCAAAGCAGGTAAGGGATATTGTCGGCGCAAAAAATGTTTACGCCTTCAATTACGACTGGCGGCTCGATGTTTTTGAAACCGCCAAAAAACTGCGCAAGCTTGTTGTCGCCGTCAAAAAGCAGACGGGAGCAAAAAAGGTTACAATTGTCGGTATGTCGCTCGGCGGCGCGGTAATCAGCGCATATATGGACGCCTACAAGACTAAAAACGACGTTGAAAAATATGTTTTTGTCAACGGCGCACAGCTCGGGCTTGACACCGCAAGACTGTTCCGCCTTGATTTTAAGATGGACAAAAAGAGTGTTCTTGCCTATCTCAAGCACCTTGAAACAGCGTTTGAGGGCGGCGCGCAGCAAAGCACCATCAGAGCAATCCGTGCGCTTGGCGACGCGCGAATAGGAATCGCAGTAAACAAGCTCAACAAGCAGGTCTGCAGTAATCCGAAAATGAAAAAGCGCTTTTATCTTACCGTTATGAAACCGTGGATGGGCAACTGCCCGTCGCCGTGGGAGTGTATTCCGTACGGCGAATTTGACGCCTGCGTAAAGCAGATGAGCAAAATAGGGCTTCTCGACAAGAGCACGGGGCTTTACAAAAAGATTGTGCGCTACCACAAAATCCAGGGCAGATTCAAAAGGAACGTGAAGTGGGCAAAAAAGCACGGCGCGCAGGTTGTAGTTATTGCAAACTACGGCACGAGAGCGCTGCCGCTTACGTCAAAAAAGAACAATCACACCGATTTGATAATTGACACCAAGTATGCCTCAATCGGCGCGGAGGTGGCGCAGTACGGCAAAAAGCTGAAGGCAAGCGGCAAATATGTTTCACCCGACAAGGTGATTAACGCCGCAACCTGTGCATCGCCCGACAGCACCTGGTTCTTCAAATATGTTTCACACGGACTTTTCCGCTACGACACACAGGCGACAAAGCTGCTTGCAAAAATGATTACCTTCAGGGGAAATTGCACCGTCGCCGCGGTCAAAAAGAAATACGGCTACAAGCAGTTTATCAAAGCCGACAAAAATCAGAAAATAAAAAATATGTGAGGC